>JAJDNN010000058.1 GCA_022340685.1 Pseudomonadota bacterium | reverse complement strand
CCTTGCAACATCAGTCGGCGCGGTGGAGTACTGAAACAGCCACGTGATTTACTGAATCTGGTGGCACCGAATTTTGTGGAAATGCGCGACCATGGATCCATGAACTGGTGTTGTGGCGGCGGAGGTGGCGTGAGTTCCAATGAGCGTGCCGATCCCTTGCGACTGAAAGTGTTTGATGTGAAAAAACGTCAGCTGGATGAACTCAATGTCACGACGATGGTGACCGCCTGCTCCAACTGTCGCAACATGCTTGATGACGGTCTGGAAGCAAACGATATGGATATTGAGGTGATTGGCATTACCGAACTGGTTGCCAGCCACCTTGCAGAACGCTAGTTCATGTTGTTTTCAAACCAGACGCGTAAATCGCGGCATCACTTGTCTGGCAAATTGATACGCTGTTTAATCCCCGTTGTGCTGATGTTCGGCATGATAAGGTTCGTGCCGGATCTTGTCGTGGAGATGCATGCGATATTCCACGAAACCCTCCTTGTCATGAAAATGTAAAAATGGATTGCCTTCCCGTTGTTCCTCGATAGTCGCAGTACTTTGGTCTGAATAATTGTGGCCCGGTAGGGTGACGATATTGCCCGGCAGGGTGGCCAGCTTGCGAAGCGTATCGTACATCGACTCCGGGTCTCCACCGGCCAGATCGCAGCGACCACAGCCCCACACAAACAGGGTGTCACCGGCGATCAGATAGTCATCAAGCAGAAAGCAGGCCGAGCCTGGTGTGTGGCCGGGTGTATGCAGGATTTTGAGTTCAGTCTCTCCGAGCTTGATGATGTCACCACCATGATGCAGGGTCGGCAGGTCCAGGTGTTGACCCCAGAATTCCGCTTCCGGTTTTAACAGGTGTAACTGTGCATCATGTTCGTGTAATACCTGTTCGATTCCATTGATATGATCGTAGTGGCTGTGGGTAAGCAGAATATCCGATATGACCACGCCCTTGTCCTTTGCCAGGCGTAATATCGCCGGAGCATCCCAGGCCGGGTCGACGACGGCTGCCCGGCCGGTGCGGGTGTCCGTAATCAGATAGATAAAATTCTCCATCGGCCCGAGTTCCATTGCATCAATGGAATAACGGTCGGTGTGTGCAAGCTGGCTCATGCCGGACTCCGTCAGATTTCTTACGACTTTTATAGCATACCTTTCCTTTTATGCGGCAGAATAGCCTCATCACTCACTCTGTCGGGGGAATCGCTGTGCAACCTGAGTTTTGGCACCAACGCTGGGAAGAGAACCGGATCGGCTTTCATCTGGGGCAGGTCAATCCCTACCTGGTGAAATATTGGCCAAGTCTGGAACTTCATACTGGAAGCCGGGTATTTGTGCCGCTGTGCGGTAAGAGTCTCGACATGCTTTGGCTGGCGGAACAGGGTCACGATGTGGTGGGGGTAGAAATCAGCCCGATTGCGGTACGCGCCTTCTTTGAGGAAAATCGGCTTGAACCGGTCATTAGCCAGCAGGGTGCGTTTGAAATCTGGTCGGTGGATCAAATTACCCTGTTGCTGGGCGATTTTTTTGAGTTAACCCCCGGCCAGCTCGGAGAAGTCGCGGCAGTCTATGACCGTGCCTCATTGATCGCCTTACCGACGGACATGCGACCTGAGTATGTGGAGCATCTGAACGCGCTTTGTCCGACGGTGCCACGCTTGCTGATTACACTGGATTACGACCAGAACAATATGACCGGCCCCCCATTCGCGGTAAGTGACGAGGAAGTGCGGGATTTGTATGCCGATCGCGCCAGTTTGATCCGGCTGGCGGCCGAGAATGTACTGGAGAACAATGCCCGGTTCCGGGAGCAGGGGCTGGACCACCTGCTGGAATCGGTGTGGCGAATGGGCGCCTGATATCGGCCATTTCGCCTCAGGTTGTGACTCAAGTCACACCCGCGTGCGCCGATATGCAAAGGAAGAGGCCATGAACATGCTCGGAAAAAAAACAACGAATAAATTGAGGCCATTCATCCTGGGACTCGCCGTACTGGGTCTGGGTCTGCAGACGGCCCAGGCCGGCTTTTATGTCTACCAGTTGCCGGACGGGAGCCGGGTGGTGACGGATCAGCCGCGGTATGAAAAAAAATACAATCTCATTCGAAGCAGTAAGGAAGTCGAAAATATCGGCCGCGTGGTGGCCTCGGGCTACCAGAAGAACACGACAATCAAGGACTTCCGGTTCGAAGCTCTGATTCAGGAAATGGCGTCGCGTTATGAGGTGGACGTGGATCTGGTCAAGGCGATTATTCGCGCCGAGTCCTTTTTCAATCCCAATGCCACCTCACGGGTTGGTGCGTCAGGCCTGATGCAGCTGATGCCGGCCACAGCCAAACAATATGGCGTGACTGATTTATACAGCCCATCCCAAAACATCGAGGCAGGGGTGCGTCATCTCAAGTACCTGCTGAAACGCTACCCTGACAGCCTGTCCCATGCCCTGGCGGCCTATAATGCGGGCGAAAGCGCCGTAGACCTCCACCAGGGGATCCCGCCTTACCGGGAAACCCGCACATACGTGGACAAGGTGTTGAAGTTCTACACCCTCTACTCTCGAAACTGATTTCTCTCCCCGCCCGGTCGGGCATACAATCATTACATGCCAGATGTGAGCCATATCCTGCATGTGGACATGGATGCTTTTTACGCCTCCGTGGAAATCCGTGAACAGCCGGGTTTGTCCGGGCGGCCGGTAATTGTGGGTGGGGCGCCGGAACGGCGGGGAGTGGTATCGGCGGCCAGTTACGAGGCACGGCGATTCGGGGTGCACAGCGCCATGCCCATGGTTCACGCCCTGCGTTTGTGTCCGGAGGCGGTCCAACTGCCGGTGCGTATGGATTTGTATGCCGCCGTCTCACGCCAGATTCGGGACATCTTTGCCCGGTACACCCCGCTCATCGAACCCCTGTCTCTGGACGAGGCGTTTCTGGACGTCACGCGTTCCATTGCCCTGTTCGGGTCGGCTGGTGACATTGCCCGATCCATCCAGCAGGCGATCGCCGACGAGCTGCAACTGGTTGCCTCAGTCGGTGTGGCACCCAACAAGTTTTTGGCCAAGATTGCCTCCGACCTGGACAAGCCGGGCGGATACGTGGAAGTCTCGCCCGAGGCGGTGCAGGCGTTTCTCGATCCCTTGCCGGCCAGTCGGGTATGGGGTGTGGGCAAGGTTACCAATGCCGAGTTGGAACGCTTCGGTATTCACACTATCGCCCAGTTGCGGCAGAAGTCACGTGACTGGCTGGAGCAACGTTTTGGCAAGTTTGGTGGACGCCTGTGGGAGCTGGCGCGGGGCATCGATCTACGGCCGGTGGTGTCTGACAGTGAGGCCCGGTCCATTTCCCACGAGACCACCTTCGCGGTAGATATCCGGGACCGGGTCATCCTGCGGGCCCGGCTACTGGATCTCACCGAACAGGTCGGCCGACGTCTGCGACGCCATGCGCGGCAAGGCCGGACCGTGCAGCTCAAGTTGCGCTTCGCTGACTTTCGTTCTATCACCCGTTCCCGCACACTGGCGGAACCCTCCGACGTGACGGCGGAGATGTGGCACACGATGGATGGCTTACTGGCGCAGGCGTTACAGAAGGAGCCGCGTGCGGTACGGCTGATTGGCATGGGGATCAGCGACTTTGTGGATCCGGCCAGCCAACGGACCATCCAGCCAGACTTGTTTGGCAATCCGGATTCGGCCAATGATCAGCAACGAAAAATTGACACGCTGGCTGATCAGATACAATCCCGTTTCGGATCGGCCGGCCTTAAACGGGGTACCGGCATCAGGCATTGACCGGATACCCAGTACATCCATTCATGTCGGTCACAGCACACTTGCGCCCTGGCGCTGATTTCACCTTCGATTCAATGCATCGCAATAAAAAGAGGTTATGAAACATGGTAGATCTTACCCGCCACTCTCCTGAATCCACGCCCGCGACGATCTATCTGAAAGACTACACACCACCGGCCTATCTGGTGGATACGGTTGAGCTTGATTTCGATCTGGCCGACGAGGCGACCGTAGTGCGTTCACGGATGACGTTGCGGCGCAACCCCGATCATCCGCATACCGAACCGCCAGCCGTGCTGAGTGGTCAGCATCTGGAGTTGCTGGAACTCCGGCTCGATGGTCGCCTGCTCCCAGAACATGAATACCAGGTGGATGAGGAACAGTTACATCTCAACAATGTGCCTGAACGGTTTACCCTTGAAGTCACGACCCGCATTTATCCAAAGGCCAATACGGCACTGGAAGGACTCTATCATTCAGGCAACATGCTTTGCACCCAGTGCGAAGCGGAAGGCTTTCGGCGTATTACCTACTATCCTGATCGGCCCGACGTCATGGCGCGTTATACGGTAACCCTTCGAGCCGATAAGGCCAGTTATCCTGTGCTGCTATCTAATGGTAACCCTGTCGCGCAGGACGAGGAGGGCGGGCGGCACTGGGTGCGCTGGGAGGATCCCTTTCCCAAGCCCAGTTATCTATTTGCCATCGTGGCCGGACAACTCGAATGTGTCGAAGACCGATTTATCACGATGCATGGGCGAGAGGTAACCCTGCGCTTGTACGTGGAACCGGAAAACCTGGGTAAGTGTGATCATGCGATGACATCGCTCAAACAGGCCATGACATGGGACGAGCAGACTTATGGCCGTGAATACGATCTCGATATTTACATGATCGTCGCGGTTAACGATTTCAACATGGGAGCTATGGAGAACAAGGGACTTAACATCTTCAATGCTTCCTGTGTCCTGGCCAGTCCGGCCACGGCGACCGACGGTGACTACTACAACATCCAGAGCATCATCGGCCATGAGTATTTTCACAACTGGTCCGGCAATCGCGTCACCTGCCGAGACTGGTTTCAGTTGTCCCTGAAGGAAGGTTTCACCGTGTTCCGGGATCAAGAGTTTTCGGCCGATCTCAATTCCCCTGCGGTGAAACGCATTGACGATGTGAACGTACTGCGCACTTTTCAGTTCGCCGAGGATGCCAGCCCCATGGCACACCCGGTGCGGCCCGATCACTACATTGAGATCAATAACTTCTACACCGTCACTGTGTATAACAAGGGTGCCGAGGTAGTCCGTATGATCCGCAACCTGATTGGTACTGATGGGTTTCGCAAGGGCACTGATTTGTATTTTGAGCGTCATGATGGCCAGGCTGTGACGACGGAGGAATTCGTGCGTGCCATGGAAGACGCCAATGACGTCGATTTCAGGCAGTTTCGGCATTGGTACAATCAGGCAGGCACGCCCGAGATTAGCGTGCATGAAGATTTCGATGCGGATCAGGGGACTTATCGCTTGACGCTCGAACAACACTGCCCAACTACGCCAGGCCAGTCACAGAAGCTCCCGTTCCATATTCCCGTAGCCGTAAGTCTGCTCGATGAGCAGGGTCAGGCTCTATCCTTGCAACTTGCCGGGGAAGAAACTTCGGCCGTGGAAACGACACGCATGCTGTCATTCACCGAATCGAAGCAGACTTTTCATTTCGTCGGCTTATCTTCCCGGCCGCGGCCGTCCCTGCTGCGTGGTTTTTCCGCGCCAGTGAAGTTGCAGACAAATTTTAACGAGGCCGATCTGCGTTTCATGCTGGCCCACGACAGTGATGACTTCAATCGTTGGGAGGCGGGCCAGGAACTGGCGCTCAAGACGCTGTTGCAGCTCATCGAGGCCTGCCAGGCGGGTCGGGAACTGCAGGTTGCGGTGGAATTACTTACCGCCTTCGGCAAGGTGCTGACCGATCCGGAACTCGACCCGGCGCTGATTGCCCGCATCATGACACTGCCCTCGGAGGGATATATCGCCGAGCAGATGGCGGAGGTCGACGTGGATGCCATTCACACCGCCCGTGAATTCCTGCGCCGCTGCCTGGCCACCCATCTTCAGGAAGATTTGTTGAAGATTTACAAGGGAAACGCGGAGACGACTCCCTATCGTTTCAGCGCTAACGACATGGCCCGCCGCAGCATCAAAAATATGGCCCTGGGCTATCTTGTTACCCTGGACATGCCGGCCTTGCAGCAACTCTGCGTGGATCAGTACGAGGCCAGCCACAATATGACTGACCAGATGGCCGCCTTGTCACTGTTGGCGGATCTGGACATCCCGGCACGCCAGGCAACGTTGGACGATTTCTATTCACGCTGGCAGCACGATTTGCAGGTGGTGGAAAAATGGCTCGCCTTGCAGGCCGGTTCAAGTTTGCCCGATACCCTGCAACGGGTCGAGGCCCTGCTGCAGCACCCGGCCTTCGATCTGCATAACCCGAACAAGATCCGTGCCCTCATTGGCCGATTCTGCGCAGGTAATCCGGTGCGTTTCCATGCCAGTGATGGGACCGGTTATCGTTTTCTTGCTGATCGCGTCCTCGAACTCGATGCCCTCAATCCCAGCATTGCTGCTCGCCTGGTCAAGAACCTCAGCCGCTGGCGCCGCTACAATGCCGCGCGTCAGGCACAGATGAAAATCGAACTGGAACGCATCGTTACACAGTCAGGAGTGTCGAAAGACGTCTACGAAATCGCCTCGCGCAGTCTGGAAGGGTGAGATTAGGCGCCTTTACGATCAGGCAGGTGAGGCGATGTTTGCCTTCCCTGTGGCATTGAGCTTGAGTTGTTCGGCGAAGTCGAGCATGCGTTTCACCGCTTTCATGGCCTGCAACCCGACTTCCGGATCCACATGGATTTCGTGTTCCGGGCCATCATTTTCCAGAGCCTCGGCGAGATTCTGCAGGCCGTTCATGGCCATCCAGGGGCAATGGGCGCAACTCCCGCAGCTGGCGGCAATGCCTCCGGTGGGGGCTTCGATGAAGGTCTTGCCGGGGGCGGCCTGCTGCATTTTGTAGAAGATACCGCGGTCGGTGGCGACAATGAAGACAGGATTGGGCAGCGTCTGCGCGGCCTTGATGATCTCGGTCGTGGAGCCGACGATATCGGCGAGGGCAATGACATCCTGCGGAGACTCCGGGTGTACCAGAACGGCCGCTTCTGGATGTTTGTCCATGAGCTTGCGTAATTCGCTGGCCTTGAATTCATCGTGCACGATACACGAGCCTTGCCACAGCAGCATGTCGGCGCCGGTGACTTCCTGCACGTAGGCGCCGAGATAACGGTCCGGAGCCCAGAGAATTTTCTCGCCGCGTTCGTATAGATGTTGCACCACCTTGGTGGCGATGCTTGAAGTTACGACCCAGTCGGCGCGGGCCTTGACCTGGGCGCTGGTGTTGGCATAGACCACCACGGTGCGATCAGAGTGCGCGTCACAAGCCGCACTGAAGGCGTCTGCCGGACAACTCAGATCGAGTGAGCACTCGGCTTCCAGGGCAGGCATGAGCACCCGCTTTTCCGGGTTGAGGATCTTGGCCGTCTCGCCCATGAAGCGCACGCCGGCGACGACAATGGTCTTGGCGGGATGGGCATGGCCAAAACGTGCCATCTCCAGGGAGTCAGAAACACACCCGCCGGTATCATCGGCCAGTTTCTGCAGGTCTTCATCGGTATAATAGTGGGCCACCAGGACTGCATTTTTTTCGTCTAGTAGCTGCTTGATGCGGGCCAACAGCCGCTCCCGCGCCTTGCCCGTTACGTGGGATGCGGGGGGAGTCTGCCAGGCCTGCTTGCGCATCACCTTGTCATCAATGGCGGGAAGGGAAATAGCGTTATTCGGGCGCATCAGGCTCTGGGTTCATTTTTCTGTCAGCGGTCAGGTTGATAACCATTCGGGCTAAAGTTAGGTATGTGGGTAAAAAAAGTGTAAAACAACCCGTTCAGGTCGGGCACCTGCTCTTAGTGGGTAGAAAATTTAATGTAAATTAGCAAAATATTATTGTAAAGTTATGTTTATATTATAGAATTAACTCAGAATTCTAATAAAAAAGGGTGGGGGCAGTGGACTACCGGAAGATTATCGATAAGATTGCCAAGTGCCTGCGGCTTTCTGAATCGGGCAATCCCAACGAAGCAGCGTCTGCGCTGCGTCAGGCGCGTCGTCTGATGCACAAATATGCCGTCTCCGAGGATGATGTTCGCGCCGCCGAAGTGGCGGAGGCGGCCATAAACACCGGTTTGGACTACACACCGCCATTCTGGGTGCTGGCGTTGGGTAATTTGGTGGCCCGCGCCTTCGATTGTGAGATGTTTCTGGCTCGTCATTTCGGTTGTCCACCGGAGTACCGTTTCATCGGGCTGGGGCATGGCCCCAAAGTAGCTACGTACACTTTCCGCGTCCTGCTCCGGCAGTTGAACCTGTCGCGGGACAATTTTATTGCCGGCATGTCCGAATTTGATGCTGATGAGCGGCAGCGACGTGGGGATGTGTTCGCCCAGGCCTGGTTGTTCCGGGTGGCTCGCACGGTGACTGAGTTTGTCACCAATGAACGGACCCGGAAGGCGGTTGCCGCGCACATTCGAAGTGAATATGGTGAAACGGCTGAAATTCTGACCGATCCGGTCGCGATGGAATCCCGGGATTTTGATGCGATCCGGTACGGCATGCGTGCCGCCGAGGATGTCTCCTTATTGCGCTCTATGGCCGTCCACCCGGTTTGTCGCTACCTGTTATCGGCCTGAGTCTACCGATTATCATCGGATCGTTACCTGCTACCGCGGGTTCGGTTATTATCATTGTAAATAATGGCAGATTTCCTGGCGGAAAATGGCAGGCCATGGCAGCGTATATTCGATTCAAGCATCAGGGTGAAGTAAAGGAAGTACCATGCAAATCGGTTCTGACCATGGGACGGGACCGAAATAGCGATATTGTTTTGCCGGATTTACACGCTTCGCGTAATCACGCCATGATTCGCTGCCTGGGGCGGGGCGACTTCTACTTCATCGATGGTGGCAGTTCGAACGGAAGTTTCGTCAACGGGCAGCGGGTGGCAACACCGCGATTATTGCGCGACGGCGATAAAATCCGGATGGGGCGTGTCGAGTTGAAATTTCATCAAACAACCAAGGAAGCCGTATCACTCGATACCTTATCGTTACAAGACACACTCATATCTGACAATCCTGAAATTCGGCAAATCACAATCCTGGTGGCGGATATCCGCGATTTTACTTCGTTGTCCGAAACGTTGCATATCCGGATCCTGACAAAAATCATGAACAACTGGTTTCACCAGGTCAATGATATTGTGTTCAGTCATGGTGGCGCGGTCGATAAGTTTATTGGTGACTGTGTGTTCGCCCGTTGGGAATCGGATGTTGACCAAAAGAAGACGGTATTCGAGGCACTGGCCGCGGCAGTTGATATTAATCACGTTACCCAGGCGCTAATCTCTTCCTTCCCGGAACTGACCAAACCGATCAAGATTGGTGTGGGGATCAACACGGGTGCCGCCTCAATGGGTATTGGACATGACAACACCGCGCTCGGTGATGCGGTAAACATTGCCTTTCGACTGGAAAGCGCGACCAAACTGCTTGGCACTGATGTGGTGTTGAGTGAGGCTGCTTATCAGTACTTGCCGGAAAAATTCGTTGCCGACCGAAGACAACACCTGCGGGTCAAGGGAAAGCGGGATCCAATTCGAATCAGTATGCTGGAGTTTTCCGAGGTCGAGGAAGTGCTTAAAGACCTCGGCAACTGAATGGTCAGGGAATGAATGCCTTGATGTCAGACATCAGACTTTCCATTTCCAGTTTAATACGATTGATTATCGGGGCGGCCTTGTCAGCATAATCCAGTTCATCGGGGTCCAGATCACTGGACTGTAATACAGCCTGACCGCGCGATACGATCTCGGCTTCATCATCCTCGACAAACTGCGCCAAATAGACATAACTCTGCGCCAGGCTGCCACATATCGTATCGTCCTCACCTTGCAATTCCCAAAGCAGAAGCTGAATAGCGTTTTTAATTTCTTCTTTTGTGCGAGGTAGGCGGGAGATTGGGTGGGCATAACAGGTACCATCCAGTTGTGCCAGAAGATGGCCGTAATCATTGACTACATTCTGGGCGGCTTCTAGATTCTGGTCTTCGTTTTCTGTCAATGGATATGCCCCTGTTCAATATGAATCATAGTACTTCCCTGGGGAAGATGATATGAGGAAGAATGATATGCCAGATGTGACAATAGTCAATATTTCAGCATAGCGACTGGCAAGGGTTTTGGCATACCATATGGGCTAACACAGGGATTCACGATGAACGAAATCGGGCAACAAATTTCCGACTACATTCAGGGGCATGAAGTGCAATTAATGACCTGGTCAATGCCGGCAGTATTATTTGTACTGGTCATCATGCTGTGTCTTCCCTTATTCAGAAAGTGGCGGGATGAACTCAACCTGCTGCGAAAGATTCGTAAACTGGGACAAGCGAGCTTGCATAATGTGATTATCCCGGATGGAATTGGTGGGACCGTTTTTCTCGAACATGTCGTGTTGCATCCAATAGGAATTATAGTAATACAGGTGAGACGGTATCGGGGGGCCGTATTTGCAGCCGATAAAATCGATACCTGGACCCAGGTCCTGGGTAAGCGAAGCTACAAGTTTCCGAATCCCTTACGGGAATTGGAAGCCACCTTACTGGCAGTACGCAATCTGACACCGGATGTGAATCTTGAAGGCTGTCTGCTGGTGACGCGGGAAGCGATTTTTCCAAAAGGCAGGCCAGACAGTATTATCAACTTCTCCGAAGCAAAACAGCAATGGGGTATAACCAGAAAAGGACCAGTAACGGCAGCCCTGAAGACGGCCTGGGAAAATTTACGTAACCATGCGCAACCACTGGATCGACTACTACAACAGGAAGTGCTGGAGCCGGAACAGGGTGCACGGAACAACCTGGTTCTGGCCAGTTTGCTGACCCTGTTCGCTATAGCCTGGCTGATGTGGCGACTCGGCTAATTTGTTATTATGATAACAAATGATTGATACACTCAAAAATTTTCTTACTCATTCGTTGCGACCATCGATGCTGGAAAAACAGACCGATGAGTGGGAACTGACCCGTCTTGCGGCAGCGGTAATACTGGTGGAAGTAATGTATGCCGACCATCGTGTCGAGGCCAGTGAGCGTGAAGCGGTAGTCCGATCATTGCAGTTCTGCTTTTCCTTGTCGCCTGATGAGGCCCATGCACTACTTGACCAGGCTGAGACGCGCGTCAAGGATGTGGTCTCATTGCATGAATTCACATCGTTGCTGCATCAGCATCTGGATACTGATGAAAAGGTTAATCTGCTTGAACAAATCTGGCGTATTGTTCTGGCCGACGAAGAGGTAGACAAGTACGAGGAACACCTGGTTCGACAGATTGCCAATTTGCTGTATATCTCGCACTCTGACTATATTCGCGCCAAACTACGTGCACAGGAAAAGGCATAAGAACCGCTTGGTAAACCATGGATAGTTAAGATGTCGCTAGAATCGAATTATTATTTCATTGGCCATATCATCTCCGGGCGCCACTTCCTTCAGAACATGGATGAGCACACCGCTTGGGAGCAACAATCCAAATAGCATGGTGCTGGTAGTGGTTTTGCCGGCCCCGTTCCCGCCGAGTAGTACTGTTATTGATCCGCTTTGGACAGTAAAGGAAATATTGTCTGCTGCATACAAATTACCAAAATCTTTGCATAAATTAGTGACCACGATAGCATTTTGAGCGTTGTATGTGGTTTCCACTGGCGGACTCGTTTAAAGTAGTTAAAATAGGTTGTGAACACCATGATAATACCGCAAACACTATACCAGTCAGAATCTGTGAGTTACCCCTAACTATGGTTGCTTAACGACCTTATGTCCGTAAATAGTCGTCTAACCCGATACTTGGTCGGCCGCAAATACTGGCAGCCGGCTCTGCTGATTTGGTTGATGTTTTGCAGTTTGGGCCATGCTGAACAGGCTAACGACAACGGTTCGTGGGTTGTCAATGGCGTGTTTACCAGCCAGATTGCTGATCGTCGGCCGGTTGATCAGGTTCTAATTTTAACCAACGATGTGGATACAATTTACTTTTACACTGACTTGCACCGATTTCAGGGACAAACAATTACCCATCGTTGGGAGTATGAAGGTAATGTAATTTCCGAGAAGAAATTTGATGTTGCTGGGCCGAGCTGGCGGGTCTACTCGGTTAAGAAATTGAAACCGAATATGACAGGCAAATGGTCAGTGGTGGTCACTGACAACAATGGATGGCCCGTCTATGTCGCTATTTTCGAATATGTCAGTCAGAATTCTGGTAGCAAGAGCGTTATTCTCCCGCCCCCGGAATAAGTGTCGGTGCTAACACGGCAGGTGCTGGGTCAACAGCAGGTTCTTCACTAGTTTCATTCAAACGCGGCGATCGGTTCAGGCGCGCTGGCGGCTCGCTGTTCCGGGACCGGTACTGTATCGAGCATTTCGCTGACTGGCGGTATTGGTTCATCAGGAAGCGCCGGTGTTTCGGCTGGAACGGTTGGAGTCTGAATGGCAGGCGTTTGTTCAACGGGTGTTGGGGTAACCGTTGGTGATGGTTTGGCTTTTTTCAGGGCGACTTTATTTTTCCAGTCCTCCAACTGTTTATCAAACCGCCGTTGGGCTTCACTTTTTAGTTTTTTGGCCTGTTTTAATTGCTCTGGGGAATAAGTGGGTACCTTGATACCCGGTTTGGCGATGGTTGCTTTTTGGGTGGTCTTGTCTATTTGCCGCGAAGCACTCGCTGGTAACTTGTTTTCCGATTTAAAAATAAACATGGAACCGACTATCCCGACGGTTAACAATACACTTGCAGCGATCGCTATGATGCGGACATTTCGTTGCTTGTGGTGAGCGGTAATTTCTTCCCGATGTCGGTTTAGCGTTTCAGAAAGTTCATTTCGCGCAATGGGGACATATACTTCCTGTGCTGGCGTTTCAATGTTGAAAGAAGGCAGCTCATTAACTTTCTTCTCTTTTTTAACCACCTTTTTAACCGACTCCGGTTTGCTGGTGATTTCCTCAGGTGTTACAGACGGCTCCTTAAAGATGAAGATATCCTGATCCCCTTCCAGGATAATTCTATTGCCGACTTTGCGTATTGTGGCATTGGCGAGCGACATACCTTCCGCTTTGTTACGTGCTTCTTCTTCCTGACGTAGCTGCTCTACTTTCTGCAGTCGTGCCTTGATAACCTTCGCCTTGTGTCGCATGGCCTCGGCGCTTTTTTCTTTAGCCAGTTTGGCAGCTTGTTGTTGAGTACGCTGTTTCGCTTTACGTTCTAGTTCCGCTTGTTCGGCACGCTGTTGCTCGGCTAACGCGTGTGCCTGTCGTTGACGCTCAGCCTCCTGTTCTGCAAGTTTGGCTTTTTTCGCGGCGGCAAGTTTTCGCGCTTTTTCGTTATTAAGTTGTTTAGATTGCGCTTGCGCCTTTGATACCTGGTCATCAAGAAGTTGACGAGCAGATTTTATCTCCTCGCGTAACCGTTCGGCTTCGTCAAGGGCTTCCTGACGAATCCGCTCGGCTTCCTCCTCGGCTTCGGTTGTCTTCAGTCTGGCGAGTTCTTCAGCCTTGCGTTGAGCGATGTCTAGCAGCTGTTGCTGTTGTTCCTGTTCCCGGGCGGCCAGTTGGGCTGCTTGAGCTTCAACTTGCTGACGGGTAGATTCCAGTTCCTGGCGTAGCTGTTCCGCTTCTTTGTGTGCCTCGAGACGAATTTTTTTCGCTTCGTTGAGCGCCTGTTGGTGAGTGGCTTCCAGCCTCGCATTGTGTTCGCGTACTTGCTTCTGTTGTTTCTCTCGGGCTTCCTGTTCAAATCTCAGCCGACTTTCTTCCATTTCCTTGCGAAGCTGTTGAGCTTCCTGTTGGGCCAATTGGCGAATTTCCTGGGCTTCGCGTTCAGCCTGACGCCTTGCCATATCGGCCTTCTTGGCGGCCTCGGTGGCTACAGATTTGGCATGTTGCAGGGCACTATCAAGGTCTTTTTGGCGTTTTTCATTTTGCGCAGACTCTGATTGCAGCCGTTGTAGTTCTTGTTCCACCTTGCGTTTGGACGCTTTTGCCTCAAGCTTGAGCTTGGCAGCGTTTTCTTCAGCTTGTTTGGCGCGTTTAGATTCTTCATTGAGTCTTTGCCTGGTGGCAATCAGAGCGGCTTCGCGTTTAGCGACTTCTTCTTGCTGCAGGCGTTTGATTTCAGCGTCGGCTTTACGTTTGGCAGACTCAAGTTCGGCTGCTTGTTTCGCAAGTTTGGCGGCTTCTTGTTTGGCAGTTTGTGCTTCTTTGCGGATCTTGTCTGCTTTGGCTTCCGCTGCATGTTGGGCCTTTTTGGCAACAGCGGTTTTCTTGTTGTTTTCGGCGTTGACTACAGGAACTGACAGGTTGGCAGAAGGTAGTTTCAGCTTACTATTGCCCAAGCCGCCTTTCAAAACATAACAATCAAGACCATGCTGAGTCAGCAAAAAGGCTGCGGCGGCGCTGCGATGACCGTCATCACACAGTAAAACAAACTCCCGCTCTTTGTTCAGACCTTCAATTTTTACCCGTAGCATGGATAACGGGATGTTAATCGAGCCCTCAACATGGTCTGCCATAAATTCATCATGGCGTCGGACATCAATCAGCAGACTGCCCCGGCTGGCCTTTTCGAGCACAGTTTTATTATCAATATAGTTGACCAGGGGGTTAGCCAGGTATTCCATAAAATCTTTTTTACCCAGCTGCATCAGTACGCCGTCTTCCAACATGGTTATGTTGGCATTGCGCTTGCCGCCGGTAATCAGTGCTTCTTCACCAAAACCATCGCCGGTTCGAAGGATAGCAATCTGCACATCCTGTGAATTAGGAGCCGGACGGCGTGAGACCGCGCAGCGCCCCTTTTGGACGATGTAATAGAAATCGTTGGTATCTCCCTGATTGATGATGACATCGCCTTTGCTCACTGGAACTTCTTCCAGTTTCATCAATAAGGTCTGAATATTTTCGGTGGGTAATTTCAGGAACGCTCTGGATTGAAGGAAACGCACCATCCAGGCACTGTCGTCATCTGCGCTCAGCTCCTCAACTTCGATGAAGCCCGAATTTTCGTTTTCGCTCAGTATTTCGAGCAGGTCGCTGTCGATATAGAGGAAGGTGCAATCTGTTTTTGTCTTGGCGTTGCTGGACCGGGGTTGCTCGGGTGCGAGGGGATGTCGGGCTGCGCTACTTTTCGCCTTGACCAATTTACCACTGGCGCTGCCGGTGTTAGTGAGCTCAACCGTACCGCTGAGCAGATAGATCAGGCGTTTGTCACGCTCACCCTGACGAAATAGCACCCGCCCGGCGGGCAGGCCTTCAACACTTGACTTGGCAGCCAGTTCGGCAAGTTTGTCAGGGCTCAGATGTCCAACGGGTTCGAGGGAACGCAGTGTTTTGACATCAACTTTATTGGTTTTGGCAGCGGCCATATAGCTAGAATCCGGGGTTTAAATACGGCAGTAGCTGTCCATGCTTCTAACCTTTTCTGGCCAGAACCGTATGAAAGAAATACCTTTATATTTCATAAATCTAGACTATGATATGCGGCGATGTTGTGACTCCGTTCACAAAGGATGGCAAATTACTCCACATGCCCACTATTTTTCCGGCTTTGGGGATGGGCAAACAGGTGGGACGCCGGACGGAAACTCAGAACTGGCGGCTGAATGCCATGCTGTAACCTGTTCTGCCGCCCCAATAACCTTTCAGACTGATGGCGCCATCTGCACCCAGATTTAGCCGTAGCCCACCGTAGTAGCCGATCGGCTGGTCGTTGTGGAAGGTCGATACGGTATCAGTCGAGCCACTATTGTTCTGGGTACCGTTAATCACGGTGTACTCCGCCCCGGCCAGGACATCCAGCGCTGTCGTGGGACGAATAGCAAGATCGAGACCTCCTGTTATCTGGCCCCAGCTGATGTCGCTGGACTGATCACTGCTCTCGCCCAGGGTTGTCTGATAATCGAATGACAACCGGCCCGACAATAGTAACAGCCTGGTGTCCAGCATCATACCATCAAGGGTAATTCCCAGACCCCAACCAACGGCGCTCTGGCCGGAGGGCAATGGGTTGTCGGCCTGGGTAAGATCCAGGTAAGCAAGCTGGAGGCCGCCACGCAGCCAGGGGGTCAGGGGCTGCAACCACCTGGCATGCAGCCTTTGGATCGTTGTGTCGCGCGTGTCGCCGTCGTCATACAGCCATTGATAGTCCAGATAGCCGAAATCGAAAGAAAAATCGACTTTGCCCGACTCGGATTGCGCCTGGGCCGACGTGCTGCAAATGGTAAAAGCTGCCCAGAACAGGGCGTAAATATGGTGCACAGAACGGATCCGTCGGGGAAAGGCAAGCAGATACATGGATAGTGGTTTTCAAATGGGATTGGTTGACATAGTATTGGTTGGGTTAGTCAAAGGCAACGACAAGAGAAGACAGCTGTACCGCTAGAGTGATACATCTTCACAGTGAGATGAATAAACACCCTGACCGGAGAGTAACCATGGATGCACCGGAAAAAGTGACGAAACAGAAAAAGCCGGAATCAGATATACCCCTATCAGTCGCCGAAAGAAAAGAGCGTGCCTGGGGCATTGAACAGCGAGACAAGAAGTTCAACAAAATCGGCATCAAGTACCATCCTGTGAAGGATACTTCCACCCCGCCCGATAATGGCCGCGTTACCGTGCTGGATCACTGGCTAATTAACCAGGTTGTGGACATGATCGGGCATCCCCCTCTCAAAATTATTCTATGGGATGGTCAGGCGGTTTATGGTGGTGACAAGCAGGATGTCCCTGTTGTGACATTACTGGATCGCGGCACACTGCTGCGTCTGATTGTGGACCCGGAAATGCAGTTCGGCGATCTTTACAGCAGTGGTCGAATCAGGTTTGACGGCGACATGGCGGGCTTTCTTACCATCGTATTCCGCAGCATGGGTGATTACGGAGCCGGTGGCAAACTGCGACGCTTTATTACGGGACTGTTGCATCGCACCATTGGCAATACCATGGCCCGGGCCAAGAACAACATCTACCATCACTACGATTTGAGTAACGAATTTTATGAAAAGTGGCTGGATACCGAGGCCATGCAATATACCTGCGCATATTTCCCCGACCCCCAGATAAGTCTTGAACAGGCCCAGATTGCCAAGTTACACCATGTTTGTCGCAAGTTGCAGCTCAAGCCGGGTGATACCGTCGTGGAGGCCGGTTGTGGTTGGGGTGGCCTGGCCCGTTTCATGGCCCAACATTATGGAGTGTCAGTACGGGCTTACAATATTTCCCGCGAGCAGATTGCTTTTGCACGCAACAAGGCGAAAGAGATGGGGCTGGCCGATAAGGTCGAATATATTGAAGACGATTACCGCAATATCAAGGGCAAATACGATGTGTTTGTTTCGGTGGGCATGCTGGAACATGTGGGAACACGCAACTTTAAAACTCTGGGCGATGTCATCAATCGCTGCCTTAGACCCGATGGCCGTGGACTGATTCATTCCATCGGGCGGAACCAGCCAGGGCAAATGAGTTCCTGGACCGAACGACGGATTTTCCCGGGTGCCTATGCCCCCGCCCTGAGCGAGATGATGGACATTTTCGAGCACCATGACTTCTCGGTATGGGATGTCGAAAATCTGCGTCTGCACTACGCTACAACCATCGAACACTGGCTGGAACGATACGAACAACACACAGATTCCGTCGCCGACATGTTCGACGAAAGCTTTGTGCGCGCCTGGCGTCTGTACCTGTGCGGTTCCATTGCGTCGTTTGCCTCCGGTACCCTGGGCCTGTTTCAAATCTTGTTTGCTCGTGGTGATAACAACGATGTTCCCTGGTCACGTGCGTATATGTATTCCCCTGAATCCAATAATCCCGGGCGACGGGAGCCTCAGGAGTAACCGATGTCGAACTACGATGTGCTGATTGTCGGGGGAGGTCCGGCCGGATCCTCACTGGCATGGAAGCTCCGTGACAGTGGGTTATCCGTTGCGATTCTGGACAAGGCTCATTTCCCCCGTGACAAGATCTGTGCCGGCTGGGTGACGCCGGCAGTGTTGGAGGAACTGGCGATCGATCCAGACGCCTATGGTCTGGATCGCACCCTGCAGCCAATTACCGGATTCCGTATCAGCCAGATGGGTGGCCGTGAAGTGGAAACCCGCTATGGCGACGAAGTCGTGAGCTACGGAATCCGGCGCTGCGAGTTTGATGATTACCTGTTACAACGCAGTGGTGCGGAGCTGTTGCTGGGCCGGAAATTCAAATCCATGCAAAAGACCGATTCAGGCTGGCGGGTAAACGATGAGATCGAGACCCGTCTGGTGGTCGGTGCTGGGGGGCACTTCTGTCCCGTCGCCAGGGCGCTGGGCGCACGGCCAGGCAGCGGTGAAATCACGGTGACTGCCCAGGAAATCGAGTTCGAAATGACCCCGCCGCAGCTAGCGGAATGCAAGGCGGAAGGTGAAATCCCCGAACTGTATTTTACCCGGGATCTGGTCGGATACGGCTGGGTGTTTCGCAAGGGCAATTACCTGAACATCGGCCTTGGGCGAGAGGACAGCACCCGACTGTCCGAGCATGTCGAGGCCTTCGTCCGTTTTCTGCAGGAGCAGGGCCGGATCCCCGCCCGGATCCCGGGTAAGTTTCAGGGGCATGCTTATCTGCTTTATCCCAAAGCCCGGCGCGATTTATTACAGGACCAGGTTCTGTTGATCGGTGATGCCGCCGGGCTGGCCTATGCCAACAGCGGGGAAGGGATCCGGCCGGCCGTGGAATCCGGTCTGTATGCCGGTTACACGATAGCCCAGGCCAACGGAGATTATCGCCGGGAGAACTTGCAAGCTTACGTGGATCTGATGACCCTGCGCTTTGGTGAACGCCAGCCGGGCCCGGACATATTTGATCGATTGCCAGCAGGTTTGAAAAGGCTGATTGCCCGGCAGCTGATGCAGAACCACTGGTTCACCCGCAATGTGGTGATGGATAACTGGTTTTTACATAATAATGTGCCGCCACTCGGCATCGAGTTCAGGGGGCAGAGCGTCGCCTGATTCGTCGCTGCTGCTGTTGCAACCAGCGTTGGTCAAATTCCTGGGTGATCAATTGCAGGCTGCGCGGCTCTAGATAGCTCCGGGCCGCAGACTGGGTCAGGACCTGAGGAGTGCCGGGCTTGTTGAAGCCCATGTTTTCCAGGCGCCGGCCTAGGGTCGGCACCGGATTACCCGCCTGCTGCGGCGCCTGCAGGGCGCGGATCAGGCTCTGCTGAACAAATTCCTTATTGATTCCCTTGTGGATTACCGCGCTCATCTGGCCGTAGGCCTGGTAGCGTGCGTCTGCACCCCGTTGCATCAGCTGTTTGAGTTTGGGCCAGTAGCGGCTGTATAGAAAATCCCGCGCCACAATTTCCTGTGAAATAACTCTCGCCATATCCCGATCATTGATCACGTCCAGCGCATAACGGTCTGCTTCCAGTTCGTCCAGACGGGCGGCAAATACCGAGGCCTGAAGATAAAACGGAGTATAAAGCCTGAAGAAGGCATGCAGAAATCGCCCAGGCAGGGTCTTTTGTTGAGCATAACTGCTCTGGTACTGCTGCCAGATGCTGCGCAACTGGTATAGCCATCCACTCACCGAGTTATGTCGGCTGCCAATCTGGCCAATCCGCCGGGCAAGCAGGGCCTTGAAATGATCAGGGGGCAGACTGAGCAGTACGGGCAGACCAATCTCCAGGGTGTTGCTGGTCAGAAACGGCATGCCATATTTCGGCGTGCGGGAGATCTGCACCTCAAAACGGCTGCGCAGGATAATGCGATCCACCACTGGTCGGCCATAGGCTGCTTCCAGCTCACTGATGAGTTTAAACAACGCGGGGGCCATGGTGTGGTCAAGTTCCAGTCCGGCTGGCGCCCGGACGGGAGTGCGAATTATGACCCAGCTGATTCCGCCGCACAGCAACAGGATACAGGTGCTGAGAACCAAAATTGTCCAGTCAGCCAGGGATCCGGTCTGATAAATTAGCATCGGTAGACTCCAGGCCAGCACCAGAGCCAAGACCGGAAACAAGAACAGAAACCCATATCCCGGTAGTGCCGCAAGGCCACCTAACAGCAGCGCGAGGGGTGGATAGCGTGTTGCCAGCGACGGCAGCAGCGCCTGCACGCGTTTTACTTTTACCTGGAAGGGATTGATAAGCAGGGTACGAAGGTGTTGTGTAGCAATTGCCATTTGGGTGTCCTAACAAACAACGGGCATGGAATACAAATAACTTAGATGAACCGACGTCAAATGTATTGACCGAATTCTCACTTTCGGAATGTGTTATCGGCCCGGCAGCATCGAAACATGAATGTGTCGCGGCATTTATTTGTGGGGAGTGTTGGTCTGACACACCCTTAGCTGATGTGAGAGACGTACCGGGGATGAAGCGGCTCGCTTACCACGGGTTAGTTGCCAGGGTCGGGGGTTTCGCGATTATTGGCGAGGATGGTGTGGGTATGCAGGGGGAATTGCCCCTTTTTGCGATCGAGAAAATACTGTTTCAGGGTGTAGTGGATAGTTCGAAACGCCAGTCGGTCCCAGGGGATTTCGGATTCGTGGAATAATTTCACTTCCAGACTTTCTGTGCCGGGTGAATAATCCATATCGCACAGGCGTGCCCGATAGATGGCGTACACCTGGTTGATATGGGGCAAACTGATAATGGTGTATAGCTGTTTGATTTCGATATTCGCGTTGGCTTCTTCCTGTGACTCACGTTCAGCCGCCTGTTCCATGGTTTCGCCATTCTCCATAAAACCTGCTGGCAGGGTCCACAAACCATAACGCGGTTCGATAGCGCGGCGACACAACAGGATTTGTTCACTCCAGACGGGCAGGGTACCGGCCACAATTTTGGGATTCTGGTAATGAATGGTCTGACACGCGCCACAGACATGGCGCGGCCGGTTATCACCGTCGGGGACGAGCAATCTGACAGGTTGGCCACACTCGCTGCAGTATTTCATCGGTTAGTCATTAGCCGGTATGCGGAGAAGATCTGCAAAGACGTAGCGGGTTCGACGGTTTAGAGTGTGAGTGAAGTCAGGTGAACCTCAAAGGGTTCCATTGTCCGCCAGCCAATGAGCCCATTCACCATGGCGTGAAACGTCCACCCCATCTTCCCCGGCACGTTGTTGCAGGAAACGTTGCAAATCCTGCAGCAGTTGTGAATCCATAAGGTCGGGTTGCTCCGGCAGGCGGGCATGGAGCAACTGATAGATCAGTTTTAGCTCAGCAATCGGGTAGGTGTTGAGGGCTTGCATCGGGCTCAGTCGATTATTTCTTGCCGCCGGGTGCCACAAAGCCTTCCGGCAACTGGCCCATTTCACCTTCACCAAATAAAAACCCCAACATATGCTGTTCAATGACATCAAGGCTGCCCGGATCGGCAGTATTCAGCTGGTTTTCGTTGATGATGGTTGTCAGTCGTTCCAGCCATTTGCCCCAGCCTTCCGCGGAAATATTTTCAAATATGCGCACACCCAGCTCACCGGGGTAGGGCGGGCTCTCGAGCCCGGGGGCTTCGCGTTTAAGCACCTGGCAAAAAACCATGCGAGACATGTTGTTTACTCCGTTATGTGTCATTACATTAGGGAATGATGTAACTCTTTACCCCAATGTGATAAAATCCCGAGTATATTTCTCGGTTATTATCCGGCCTGGACCGCACAGGTTCAAGTCGGGCTAAATTCAGGAGCAGAATCATGACACAAGCAACTGCGGCAAGCTACAGCCCTACCATTAGCGCGGAAGAACTGAAGGTTTCCCCGTTGGCCGCCGAACAACTCGCCGGATTGATGAGTAATCCTGATGTGGAGGCCGCTGGCATCCGGGTCTTCGTCAGTGGCGGTGGTTGTAGTGGCATGACCTACGGCATGACCTATGCTGAGTCCATCTCTGAGCGGGACAAGGTGCTCGAAGGCGAAGGTTTCAAAATCATCGCCGATCCTGTCGCGCTCAACTATCTGAAGGGTTGTGACATCGACTTTAGTCAGGACGGTCTGAATGCGTCCTTTGTTTTCAATAATGTCTTCCAGAGTGTCGGTGGCAGCGGGACCTGCGGTGCCTGCGGGGCTACCGGAGGTGGCTGCGCCTGAGTTAACGCTCAAATGACGGTTGGAGCTGCGGAACATGCCGGGTTTGCCCCAGATTCTTGTCATCGCACCCCACGGCAGCTATCGCACCAGTGCCTTCATCACTGCCGCCCACCGGCTGGGCGTCAGGGTGCTGATTGCCTCTGAAGGCCAGCATTCCATCGTCAGTGACTATGCCCGGGGCCTGCATATCGACTTTGCGGATCAGGCCACCGCACTTGAGTTAATCCTGCAAACTGCCGCCCAAACACCCTTTGCCGGCATTATTGGCACCGATGATAGTACGGTCGAACTGGCTGCCCGCAGTGCGGCCGCGCTGGGTTTGCCCCATAACCCGCCCGCAGCTGTGCGTTTGGGTCGGCGTAAGGATCAGGCGCGTGTCTGCTTGCAGGCAGCTGGACTCAATGTTCCTCCGCACCGGTGTCTTGATCTCGACGCCCCGTTGTCAGATCAATTGGCCGGCCTGGCTTACCCGGTGGTGGTCAAGCCTGTCTGCCTGTCGGCCAGCCGTGGTGTGATCCGGGCGGACCACCAAACGGACCTGCGGCAGGCCATTGCCCGCATCCAGGTTATGCTGCACAAGGAGCGATTGGCGGATCCCGACCTGGCTCGGTGGCTGCTGGTTGAGCAGTATATTCCCGGCCAGGAAGTGGCATTGGAGGGCATGTTGCATGACGGCCGATTGACGGTAATGGCCGTATTCGACAAGCCTGATCCCCTCGAGGGGCCCTATTTTGAGGAGACCTATTACACTACCCCCTCGCGCCACCCGGCCGAGACGCAGGTCGAACTCGAAGCCCAGGTGCAGGCAGCCTGTGCAGCATATGGCCTGCGTGAAGGACCGATACATGCTGAGTGCCGGCTTAACGAACACGGCGTGTGGATACTCGAGGTGGCGGCGCGCAGCATCGGTGGTCTGTGTGGGCAACTGCTACGCTTTGGCACCGGTTATAGCCTGGAGGAACTGGTATTGGCCCAGGCCATGGGTCGGCGCTTACCTGTGACACCCGCTGCCGGGGGCGCCGGGGTGCTGATGATTCCCATCCCGAGGGCCGGCGTACTCAGGCGGGTCGAGGGGCTGCTGGAAGCCCAGCAGGTGCCCGGGATCACGGCCATTGATATCCAGATCCGCGAGGGTCACGAACTGGTGCCATTGCCGGAAGGCGCAAGCTATCTGGGCTTCATATTCGCTCGGGGGGATACGCCTGCCCAAGCTGAGGCCGCTTTGCGTCAGGCCCATGCCTGCCTGAACATTGTCGTGGCGCCACTATGGAAGGCCAATGTGGCCTGATTGACAGGTCTAAAATGGAGTATTGATATCTTATGACAACCGCCCAAGCCACTGATGGTTACCGTCTGATCGAAACGCGTCTGCAGGAAAAGCTGGATGATGGCACCACCCGTTGTAACTTGTGTCTGTGGCGTTGCAAGCTCAAGCATGGCCAGCGCGGATTTTGCCAGGCACATGTGAACCGCTATGGCACGCTCTACAATCTTTCCTACGGCATACTCTCCGCGATTGACGTAGGACCTATCGAAGACAAGCCGGTGCGACAGTACCGGCCAGGCACCAAGGTCATGTCGATTGGCAGTTACGGCTGTAACTTCCGCTGTGGTGGCTGCCATAATCTGGAAATTTCCTGGGGTGTGTCCGCCCTGGACGACTTGGCGCGTGGCGCTTCCACAGCCGCGTTTGTCACCCCTGGGCAGATTGTTGAAGCCGCCGTGCGTCATGGTGTCCAGGGAATCGCCTTTACGTATTCCGAGCCTGCAGTATGGCTGGAATACGTACTCGATGTGTCACAGCAGGCCCGGGAAGCCGGACTGTATACAGTCTATGTATCCAACAGTTTCGTGACCGATGAGGCACTGGAACTGATGGCACCCTGGGTAGATGTGTTGTGTTCCGACATCAAAAGCCTGGATGATCGTTTCTATCATGAGATATGCCCGCGGGCGAGTGTCGAGCAGGTGCTGGGCTCCATCGAAAAAGCCCGGCAATTGGGTATTCATGTCGAAACCCGTACCAATATTATCCCGCAACGCAATGATGATCCGGTCATGCTTGAACAGATCGCCGTATGGATCCGGGACCATCTGGGGGCAGACAGCCCCTGGCATATCACCCGCTTCTTTCCGGCCTACCAGTTGTCCCACCTGCCAGCGACACCTTCCGACATCATGTGGCAGACCCATGACGCGGCCCGGGCGGCAGGATTGAAGAATGTTTATGTCTATGATGACAAGGGCTGTGACTGTGCTGAATCCAATCTGCCGGTGAGTGCGTATCTGGATGCTGATTCCGATGCCGTTCACACGGTCAAAAAATGTGCCGCGGACTGCTGCGGAGAGTCAGGGGTCCTGCTCAAGAAATACGAGGACAGCGCAGACACCTGAGTCGGCGTCGATTTTTTCATAACCCTTCGCCGGATCCTGGCCAGACATATACAATACACGGCAACTAACCAGGAGTTGACCGTGAGCAACGCTATCCATCCTTCGGCCATAATTTCCGGCCGAGCCCGACTGGGCAAGAACAATACGATTGGTGCCCATGTCATCATTGATGACGAGGTGCAACTGGGTGACAGCAATGTCCTCATGGCCGGGGTGGTACTCAAGGCCGGCACGCGCATGGGTAGCAACAATACCGTGCATGAATATGCCGTGCTGGGTGGATTGCCCCAGGATATTCATTTCGATGCGGCCACCCCCAGCTGGCTGGAAATCGGGGATCGTAATACCTTGCGTGAATATGTCACGCTCAACCGCGCCAGCCAGGAAAATGCTGTTACCCGGATCGGCAACGATAATTATTTGATGACCCAAGTTCACTTGGGCCACGATTGCGTGCTGGGCGATCAGATCATCATCGCGCCGGGATCCGCGCTGGCCGGGTTTGTGAATTTAGCGAGACGGGTCTTTGTTTCCGGTGGTGTCATGGTGCATCAGTTTGTCAATATCGGGGAGCTTGCCATGGTGGGTGGCAATGCCAAGATTACCCGTGATGTTTTGCCCTATATGATTACCGACGGAATTCCGGCCAGGGTGCGGGGCCTGAATCTGGTTGGGTTAGAACGCGCCGGATTTTCCCCGGAGGATATTCTCACTCTGAAACGGGTCTATCGTTTGATCCATCGTTCCGGAAAGACGCAGTCCGCTATCGTAGCCGGTTTACGGGATATGGCCAGTCACTTCAGCAACGAACTGGCTGATTTTATTGTCGATTCCCGGCGGGGTTACCACCGCGAAAAATAACCCGGTGTGTTTCCGGCTGCTTTGTTTTCAGGCGGTTGGAAAGGTACAATGTCAGACTTGGGGCGGGAGCAGAGCAGATTCAACCTCCCAGCCTGCCCCGACTCTCAGTAAACGAAAGGACCATCAATGGACTCAGCAAAACTTCTGAAAACCGACAAGAAAAGCAGTTACAGCTACGAAGAATTGCTGAATTGTGGTCATGGCAAAATGTTCGGGGCCGGCAATGCCCAATTACCTCTGCCGCCTATGCTGATGTTTGACCGTATTACCCGAATCAGTGAGGATGGCGGTGCGTATAACAAGGGTCAGGTCATCGCCGAACTGGATATCAAGCCGGACCTGTGGTTTTTCAGCTGTCACTTTGAGGGCGATCCTGTCATGCCCGGCTGTCTGGGGCTTGACGCCATGTGGCAGCTGATTGGTTACTATCTCGGCTGGCTGGGCGGCCCGGGACACGGGCGTGCGCTGGGTGCCGGCGATGTAAAATTCAGTGGCCAGGTGACACCGCAGAATAAATTGGTCACTTACCATATTGACCTGAAGCGGGTCATTATGCGCAAACTGTTTATGGGGATCGCGGACGCTCGAATGGAAGTTGACGGGCGGCTCATTTATGAAGCCAAGGATCTGAGGGTTGGCCTGTTTACCTCAACTGAAGGTTTTTAATCGATTATGTCCCAACGCCGAATTGTCGTAACCGGGCTGGGTATCGTTTCCAGCATCGGCAACAACAAATCAGAAGTCACCGAATCACTGCGCGAAGGTCGCTCCGGCATTGAATTTTGCGAGGAGTATTCCGAGCTGGGGTTTCGCTCGCATATTCACGGTGCGATACACATTGATCTGGTCGAGCAGATCGATCGCAAGCTGAAACGTTTCATGGGCGATGGTGCTGCTTTTAACTACATCGCAATGCGTGAAGCGATCGAAGATGCCGGCCTGACCGAGGATGATGTGTCGAATGTCCGCAGTGGTCTGGTGATGGGTTCGGGCGGACCCTCCACGTCCAATATCGTTGCTGCAGCCGACATCCTGCGTGAGAAGGGCATCAAGCGAGTCGGGCCGTACATGGTGACGCGCACCATGTCGAGCACCAATTCGGCCTGTCTGGCCACACCGTTCAAAATAAAGGGCGTCAATTATTCACTCAGCTCCGCCTGTTCCACCAGTGCTCACTGCATCGGACATGGGGCTGAACTCATTCAGATGGGCAAGCAGGACATTGTCTTCGCCGGTGGAGGTGAGGAAGTGCACTGGACCATGACCGTGTTGTTTGATGCCATGGGGGCACTTTCCTCCAAATATAATGACACACCGCAAACTGCCTCCCGGCCCTATGATGTCAGCCGGGACGGTTTTGTGATTTCTGGTGGCGGCGGGGTTCTGGTGCTGGAGGAGTTGGAACATGCCAAAGCCCGTGGGGCGAAGATCTATGCTGAGCTGGTGGGCTATGGCGCCACGTCCGATGGTTACGACATGGTACAGCCTTCCGGGGAAGGCGCGGTGCGTTGTATGCAACAGGCCCTTGCCACGGTTGAGGCACCCATTGATTACATCAACGCGCATGGTACCAGTACGCCGGTGGGGGATATCCGTGAGCTGGAGGCGTTGCGCGAAGTCTTTGGAAATGCGATCCCGCCGGTGGCTTCGACCAAGTCCCTCACGGGGCACGCGCTGGGTGCGGCCGGCGTCAACGAGGCGATTTATTCACTCTTGATGATGGAAGACGGCTTTATCGCTGCCTCGGCCAACATTACCAACCCCGATCCCGGCGCAGAAGGCTTTCCGCTGGTGCGCGAGCGACAGGACAATGTTGTGGTCAATTGCGCTATGTCCAACAGCTTCGGATTTGGCGGGACGAATGCAACGCTGGTATTCCAGCGCTTGCTAGACTAGCGTCCAGGCCGGAAATTACCTGACTCAACCCGACAACGCCTTGTCCGGTGTTTTTTTCTTGATCTTCTTGCCCAGCAGGAATTTGGTGGTGTCGATGTCCAGCGAGCCGACGTAGTCCAGACTATTGATGTCGAGCACTATGATGGATCGCTTGTAGCGCGAGTGCAGCGGGACAAACAGATACTGATCCACCAGTTCCGGACGAATCTGGTATAAGGCCTCAAGCGC
>JAJDNN010000138.1 GCA_022340685.1 Pseudomonadota bacterium | reverse complement strand
GGAGCGGAACAACTGCTCAACAATGATGTGAGTTTGTTCGGTTTCAGTCAGAATCCGTTCGATTTGCTGATACAGAATGGCTCCGGCACCGGAGCGGTTCAGTTCCTCGAGCAGGGCGAGGATACGGCGAGTTTTCGAGGTAAGGCAGTTGGAGCCAACCAGGCTTTGCTCCTGCTTCCCAATGGTGTCTTTGGAATTCGTTACATCCATTTCCTGTCCCCGAGACAAAGAGCGCATCCCCAGCGCACACAGCGCTGGCCGACACAATTGTATTCTTCTGGATAAAACAAACTTACCGGGTTTTTCTTTTCTTCTATTGTCTGTCGCACTATCGAGTTAAAAGCCTCAGTAGTGATTGAGCACCCATTTCTGTTCCTAATACGTGTCACAGGTTCCGGTGTTGGCGACCCGGGGGCGGCAGTCGCAGTACTCATCATGACTGTCAGGCTAGCGTATCCAGACGGAAAAGCGCAAGGAGAATTTAAACACGGAACACACCCAGTGTTTATTGCAGACAGGGCAAACCAAATAACAAGAACTTATTTGCACAAACTCGAAATAAACTGAATAAACAACGACAACTTGGCGTTCGAATCATGCCACCGTTCGCACGAAGTGTGTTTGATTAAGACAGGAAAATAATTCCGGCCGGCTTTTGCAAGTTGGCTGTGTATAACAAAAGGCATAGACCAGGCGCCCATCCCAACAGCACCTGTGTTAATCTGCCGGTCCTCCCGTCAATCGCATAACTGTATCTGGGTGCGATACCGACAGGCAAAACGGAAGACAGTATTTCGACTGGCAACGTTCAAGATACTATTTAATTTTACTATTTAACGTATCGATGACAGGTGCATCACAACAACGGGACAATAAATGCCATGCTAAAAAACCTGCAACGCTATTTATTCACCGGTGCCCTGACGGTGGTGCCTATCTGGATCACCTGGGTGGTATTCGAATTTTTCTTTATCCTGCTGTCCAATCTGGGCCGGCCAGGCGCCAATGCTCTCTCCCGGGCACTGCGAGCGTACAGCCCCACCCTGGCGGATGCCCTGCTTGTTCCCTGGCTGCAGTCCTTCCTGGCGATTGTACTGACCCTGCTGGCCCTGTACCTGCTGGGCTGGACGACGACCCGCGTCATCGGCCGTCGTCTTTTAAACGTATTCGACAGACTGATGCACCGCATCCCGGTGGTGCAGACCATCTATGGCTCAGTCCAGAAATTGATTGGCGTCCTGCAAAGCAAACCGGACAAGATCCAGCGTGTCGTGCTGATTGCCTTTCCCAATCCCGACATGCGCACGGTGGGGTTCGTGACCAAAGTGATGAATGATGCCTCGACCGGCCGCGAGCTGGCTGCCGTCTATGTCCCGACCACCCCCAACCCAACCTCCGGCTATATGGAAATAGTACCGCTGGATCAACTGACCCCAACCGACTGGAGCATGGATGAAGCCATGACCTTCATCCTGTCCGCCGGGGCGGTAGCGCCGGACCGGATCATTTACGACAAGGCATAACACCGGCTGACCTGGGCGGGCTCAATCCACATAGGGCCCATACTGGCGCACGGGTTCACCATGCGGCCGTCCCACGCACAGCAGGATCCGCGCTCCCTGTGCGGTCTGGATCCGGCAGACACCACCACCGAGGTGTATGGCCTGACCCGCGGTCACGTCCTGGTCCTGGACCTTCACCTCACCATCCACGACGTAGGCAAACCCTTGCCAGTCAGCGGGGACCTCGGTTGTCATCGCGCCGCCCGCATCCAGGCTGATATCTTCATAACGCAGCGGGGTATGTAACTGCAGCGGTGAGTCGGGGCCAACAATGACCCGTGTCTGGCCGCCCTTGAATAGGTGTACCGGAATCGCATCTGCCGGTACTGCCTGGTAAGCCGGGGCAATTTTCTTATTTGCCTGCGACAGGTTAATCCACAGCTGGATGCCAGCGGTCTTTCCTGCCGGCATTTCCGAATGTTCAATGCCCCGCCCCGCGGTGAAGCGTTGTGCCCCACCTGCTGTAACGGTGGAATCATTCCCCAGATTGTCGCGATGCTGCATGCCGCCCTCGAACAGGTAGGTGATCGCCTCGAAGCCGCGATGGGGATGGGTTGGAAAACCGGTACCCGGTTCCAGGAAAAAATGATCGAACAGCATGAAAGGATCCAGGTTCATGCGATCACCCAATAGCGGAAACAGACGTAGCACTTCCGCACCGTCACCTTCGTGCGTCCGCCGGGCAGTTTGCACTGCGCCTGCAACGACAACATTCGGCATGGTCATGAGAATTTCTCCCGGTCATGAGGTGATTCAAAATCAAGATCCGGTCCCTTCGGGATAATCCGGCTTGGATTCAATTCGGTATGGCTGTAATAGTAGTGTCGCTTGATATGCACCATGTTGACAGTATCGGCCACACCCGGCCACTGATACAGTTCCCGCAGGTAATTGGAAAGATTGGGATAATCCGCAATGCGGCGCAGGTTGCACTTGAAGTGACCGACATACACGGCATCAAACCGCACCAGCGTAACGAACAGGCGCCAGTCCGCCTCGGTGATTTGCCCGCCCACCAGATAGCGCTGACGGGACAGGCGTGATTCCAGTTCATCCAGGTTCCGAAACAAGGCATCAAAGGCTTGTTCGTAGGCGTCTTGAGTACGGGCAAAGCCAGTCCGGTATACCCCGTTGTTGACCGCCTCGTAAACTTGTTCGTTGATCAGGTCGATCTCTCCCTGCAAGGGTTCAGGATAGAAATCGACACCCGCATCGCCCCAGGCATCAAACGCGCTGTTCAGCATGCGGATGATCTCCGAGGATTCGTTGTTCACGATGGTCTGCCGCTGCTTGTCCCATAACACCGGCACGGTCACGATCCCCGTGTAACCGGGGTCGGCGCGCTGATAAATCTGGTACAAGTAATCGGTGCCATTGACCCGGTCACCCGTCGCGCCGGGAAATTCACCGAAGCTCCAGCCTGCCGGACCCATATCCGGGTGCACGACGTCGACACTGATAACCGGCGCCAGCTTTTTAAGCTGGCGAAAAATCAGGGTGCGATTTGCCCACGGGCAGGCCAAGGATACGTATAAATGATATCGATCGGGCTCGGCCTCAAAACCACCCTCTCCCGATGACCCGGGCCGACCATCCGGTGTAACCCAGTTTCGGAACTGTGAGTCCTGCCGGATGAATTCACCCGTCTCGGTTTCAGTCTGATACCAGTCGTCCTGCAATTGACCTTTGATCATCAAGCTCATTCTATTACCCCGTGTGTGCAAGGAAATAAAGGCAGGCGCGGGAAATCCCGCGCCGCCGTGGACTTAGCGGGTCTTGCGCTTGTCCAGACTCAACCCACCGGCTCCGTTTACCGCCAGAATCAGCAAACCACCGGTAATGGCGAAATTTTTCATGAACATGATCATTTGCATCTGGTCCGCCAGATTGCTGTGGAATATCACCGCGGCTACCACCGTGAACAGAGCCAGGGCATAGGCCGCCAGCCGGGTCTGCCAGCCAAGAATCACCGCTAGTCCCCCACCCACTTCCAGCAGGATCACCAGCGGTAGCAAGGCCCCAGGTACGCCCATCGACTCCATATAGCCCTGGGTACCGGCATACCCGGCGATCTTGTTCAGACCGGCCAGTAAAAATATATGGCCAAGCAGGATACGGCCGACCAGATTCACATATTTGTCCATGAGATATTCCTCCAAGATTGGTTAATGTGACTGAAGTATTACCCCAATCCGATTGATAAAAAAGTACAATTTTCTGCTCATAAATATCGAATAATTGGATATTAAATTTGCCCCCCGCCCGCGGCCTGCCTCTTCAGTTCCGCATGGCCTGAGACGCGATAGGACGACATTGCAGCGCAGCTGTCGCAACAGGGCCACGGCAGGCGGGACCTGCCCTGGGTCAGGCGGCTTGATTCATCGCCCCGGTATCGGCACAATGCACGCCTTTCGTGCCCCGACTACCGGCACACCCAATTTTCCAATTCATTTATCTAGCGAGAGGAACACCATCAATGAAGCTGATTCTGTTAGGCGCACCCGGCGCCGGTAAGGGCACCGTGGCCAAACTGCTGACTGAACTGGACGGTTCCGTCCAGATTTCCACCGGCGATATTCTGCGTGGCGCCGTTCAGGCCGGCACCGAGCTGGGCAAACAGGCCGATGCCTACATGAAGGCGGGCGATCTGGTCCCGGATGAACTGATAATGGGGATTATGGAGAAGCGCCTGCAGGATCCCGATTGCCAGAAAGGCTTTCTACTCGATGGCTTCCCGCGCACAATTCCGCAGGCTGAAGCCCTGAAAAAACTGCTCGACAAGCTGGGCATCAAGCTGGACATGGCCGTTGACATCGACGTACCTCGCGATGTGATCCTGGATCGCCTTACTACCCGCCGCACCTGTTCCAACTCGAAATGTCAGGCCATCTACAACGTCAAGAGCAATCCGCCCAAGGTGGAAGGTGTGTGTGATAAATGCGGCAGCCCGGTGGTTCAGCGTGAGGATGAAACCGAGGCAGCGATCAGCCATCGGCTGGAAACCTACCAGGAAAAAACCGCCCCGCTGGTTGATTTCTACGCCAATGAAGGTATGTTGATTACCGTGAATGCTACCTCGTCCGATGCGGTCATTGACGCTATCAAGCAGAAACTGGGCATGTAAGCGACGCCAAGGTCGTACTGAAAAAGGCGGGTTACCCGCCTTTTTTTATGGCTGTCCCGGACATATTCCCGGGATTCCCCCTTGCCCGGTCCCTCACCCGGTCAGTTTCGTTTCCAGAAAACCCGCGACCTCGGCGATGGTCTGGTATTCGAACAGGTCGGTAATATCCACCTGTGCCGGCCAGGTGTCATCGATATGTTGGTGGATTTCCGCCAGGGCCAGGGAACTGATACCCGCATCGAAAAAGTTTTCGTGGATTCCAAGGTGCTTGTCCGTCACGACCTGGTCGACAATGGCCTTGAGTTTCGTTTCCATTTCACTCAACTCACCGTCGACCTCAGCCTGTACGGCATCGTGCAGTTGTTCCAGTTCCGCAAGCACCGCATCGTATTCACCCTGCAGGTAGGCATCACCCAGCAGGCGGCGCTGCACCTTGCCGCTGGTGGTCTTGGGAATGCGCTTGACAGGGACCACGTGGTTCACTTCCAGACCGGTCTGTTCGTTAATCAGGTGACTCACTTCCCGCACCAGTGGCAGAAAATCTGCTAAATCGGCCCGGTACAGGATGAATACCAGCAGTTCATCTTCCTCCGCATTCTCGCGCCGGACACCGTACGCGACCAGCTTGCCCAGTTCGAGGTGGGGCGACTGCAGTGCGATCGCCTCGAGGTCGTGTGGATAATAGTTCATGCCGTGGGCAAAAATGATGTCCTTGTGCCGGCCGGTGACGACCAGTTCACCCCGATGCAAAAAACCCACATCGCCGGTATCCAGCCAGCATTCGCCAACCAGGACCGTGGCATTGCTTATCTCATCCCGATAATAACCGGCCGTTACATTCTCGCCGCGGATCTGGATGGACCCGATAGTGTTTTCGGCCACTGCCTGGTTCTGTTCGTCAGCAATGCGTACTTCGCAGCCGGGCACCGGACTGCCCTCGATGGCAAACCCGACCGCGTCAGGCGCATCGGCCGCGACCAACTGCACACGCTCCCCCATGCCGAGATGATCACGTTGAACCTGCAGTGCACGGAATACCTCGCCGGGAGGCGGGAAGGCCACGGCCAGACTGGCCTCGGCCAGACCATACACGGTATACATGCTTTCCCGCCGCAGACCACACGGCGCCATGCGATCCAGAAACTCGTTACACAGCGGGATGGAAATGGGCTCGGCGCCGTTGTAAATCAGCCGCACGCCGGAGAGGTCCACTTCGTCCAGCGTCTTGTCCCCCAACGCCTTGAGGAAATGTTTGTATCCGAAATTGGGGGAACACAGGATGCTGGCGCTTTTCTCGCTGGCCTTTTGCAACCACAACAGCGGTCGGCGACTGAACAACTCAGCCGGCATCAGATACTGGTCCATGTGGCAGGCCAGCATGTTGATGTGAAATCCGATCAGACCCATGTCATGTGTGAGCGGCATCCAGCTCAGACTGATGTCCTGCTCGGTGAAACGACCGGCTTCGATAATGCCACGGATGTTGGCCAGAATATTGGCATGGGTAAGCACCACGCCCTTGGGATCACTGGTGGAGCCGGATGAGAACTGAATAAAGGCCGTGTCGCCCGGTTGCGCGGAATGCGGTATCCCATTGGCGTTAGCTGCATCGGCATCCTCCACCAGCAGCGTTCTGGCCTGCATGGTCGATTGCGCCGCCTGCATGTCATGCCCGGTAGCAAAGCTGGCCAGCCTTTGCAGGGTATCCTGCTCGGTGTAGAGAAAGGGGCGCTGAAGTTTGGCGAAGATCCGGAACAGCTTGGCTCGATGTTCGTCGCTGATCCCGGTTGCCACCGGCACCGGGATAATACCGCCCAGCAGGCAGGCCCAGAACATTTCGACAAACCGACGGTTGTCCTTTAGAAGCAGCACCAGCTCATCGCCGGCGGTCAGGCCACGCGCTTGCAACAAGCCCAGCAGTTTTTCCGCCCCGGCGAGCAGCGCCGCATAGGATACCGTGGTCTCCTGATCGCGAGCTTCAATAAAAGTGACACCGCGCCCTGACTTGCTCGCCGCATGCAGGGCATCAGCCAATACTGTGTAATGATTCATAGTGATGGTTTATCGGTTGCTGATTCGATAACGCAAGCCATGCTTGGTGCGCAGGTTGATAAACGGTTCCAGCTCGAGTGGTGTTTCATCCAGATATTCCATGTGAAATGCTGGCAGCATCATACTGAAATGAATTTGCATTTCCACCATCGCAAAAAAATCACCGATGCAGCGACGTGGACCGGCAGAAAATGGAATATAGGCCGTGGCCGGACGGGTCTTTTCTGCTTCGCTGGTAAACCTTTCCGGATCAAACCGATCGGCGTCCGGCCAGTAGTCAGGGTGACGATGTATGTAGTAGGGCGAGATAAAAATATCCGTCCCGGCCGGTACGTCATAGTCTCCCAGCTTGTCATCCCCAATGGCCGTGCGGCTGAACAGCCACACCGGAGGATAGTGGCGCAGGGCTTCACTTACTAACTGGCGAATATAATTCATGTTGGTCAGATCATCGAAGTCTGGCGTTCCCGTACTGTAGATAGACTCGACTTCGGCCAGGGCACGCTGTTCCACATCAGGGTGATTGGCAATGAAATACCAGCTCCAGTTCAGGGTAATGGCGCTGGTTTCGTGACCCGCGATAATCAAGGTCATGAGTTCGTCCATCAATTCCTTGTCGGTCATGGCCTCACCGGTTTCCTTGTCCCGCGCTTCCATAAACATGGCCAGAAAATCAAACCGTTTTGGTTGAACTTCCCGTCGCCAGTCGATCAGTGCCTGCATGATTTTTGTCAGGCTGCGAAAACGCAACACCACTTTCATGTCACGGGTCAGATCCTGGGTCAGGAAGGCAAAGGGGTTGCCGCCCTGTTCGTCGAACAAACGGTCCAGATCTTCGCTGAACAACACGCGCAGGATTACCAGCAGGGAAAGTTCTGCCGCGGCTTCGGTTAGGTCGATTGTCTCGTTGTTGTCCGCTTTGGCGGACCATTGCTCAAAGAGTTCGCGATTGCACTGTGCAATTTGTTGACTGAGTACGGCTATTACCCGGCGGTTGAAGGCCGGTTGGATCATGCGTCGTTGTCGACGCCAAAATGCACCGTCGCTGACGATGATGCCATTACCCAACAACATCTTGACGCGGCTGAATCCTGGCCCCTTGTTATAGTTGGCATGGTTCTTTACAAGGATATGGCGTATATACTCCGGGTCATTGACCAGATAGCTGTCCGATTCGCGCTGCGGTGATGGCACCCGGACCAGATTCCCGTACTGCGCGAGCAGTTCGGGGATTTTAAGAAAGGCTTCCTCGGTGGTATTAATGTCGAAGGGGCTATCGGGCCCGGGCGGGAGTTGCCTGGCAACCTGGGTATCGGCACTCATTGCGTAACCTTATGCTATGAACTGAAACGGCTGGGACTAAGATGTTTGTACTATATAATAGATTGCAGGCAGAAAACATTGACCCAACGCGTGTGGAGCAATGGAGGCAGGAGCTGCCGGTTGCCAAACAGGCGCAGATCGATCAGCTAACCCGTCAAGCCGATCAAATCCGTTCTCTGGCGGGCTACCAGTTGCTCAAGACCGGTATGGCGCTGCTAAAACAGACTGACTTCAAACTGGCGCAACTGGAATTCACTGCCCGGGGTTTGCCCCGCTATCCGGGCCCGATCGGATTCAGCCTGAGCCATACCGGCGGTTTGGTGGTCTGCGGCCTGTTGTCCGGCGGTGAGGTGGGCATTGACACTGAACAGCACCATGAAATACCCCGTTCCCTGTCGCAGTATCTGACCAAAGAGGAACTGAGCCGGGTCCGGCAAACCCCCGCGACCTTTTTCGATATCTGGACCCGCAAGGAGGCCGTGGTCAAGGCCGGCAGTGACGAGGGTCTCGCGGCACTGACCGAAGTCGTCCTGCAGGGGCCGAACCTGGCACAGTTCCGGGGACGAACCTGGCACATCCGGTCGGTATCGATTCAGCCGGGCTACACGACCCACGTGGCCACCGATCGGCCGACCGACATCAACCTGATGGTGATACCTCTGTCCTGAAGTCACCGCCTGGCGTTTCATTGCTATAATTCGTCTCCCATTGCCAGAACCGCCATAACTGATGACTCATCCAAACTGGAAGCGCCGCCTGGGAAATGCCCTGGCCAAACCTCTGCTCGTCGTTCTGATTCGCTTTCTCTGGAAAACCTGCCGTGTTGTCGAGATCCGCGGCGCAGACCATATCGAGCGGTTGCTGGCCGACGGCAATCCGTTCATTACCTGTTACTGGCATCAGCAACATATCTTCTGCGCCCGCTACCTACTCAAGCTGCAGTCGCGTGGTCTGAAGCTGGGCTTTCTGATCAGCCCGTCAAAAGATGGCGACGTGCCGGCAAGAATCGTTGAACAAATGGGCGCCAAGGCAGTGCGAGGTTCCAGCAACCGCACCGGGGCACGCGCGATCCGCGATCTGTACAACACCATGACCAAAGAAGGCATTTCACCGGTCAATACCGCTGACGGACCAACCGGGCCGATTTTTAAATTCAAGGCCGGCGCTGTCATGCTGGCTCAGTTAACCGGTTACCCGATGCTCCCCATGGCCTACGCTGCCAGTCGGGCCTGGCAGGTCGGGTCGTGGGATCGCTTCATCATCCCCAAACCCTTCTGCCGGATTTGTCTCGTGATCGGCGCACCGCGCTATGTCGACAAGAAAACCAGCATGGCGGAACAACCAACCATTGCGCACGAAATGGAGCAGATCCTCAATCGCCTGACGGCAGAAGCCCAGGCGATCCTGCGCGGCGAGGCATCAACAGGCGTGTAAAACGCGACGCGTGACAGACGGGTGGATAGCTTACTGCAATAAACAGCTTACCAGCCACCGCCGCCGCCACCGCCGCCTCCCCCACCGGAGAAACCACCCCCGCCGCCCCCGGACGAGGAGCCGGGTGCGGTCGAGGAGCTGGCAATGGCCGAGCTGACCGCACTGCCCATGATGCCGGCAAAGCCGGCCGGTTCAGTCACATGCCAATGACTGCCGTGGTACCAGACCGGCTGGTAGGCCTGGCCCTTGTCCGCCAGGTGGGCAAATACACCACTGAAACGCTCGGCCCAGTGCTGTTCCACGTCCAGCGCCATGGCAAAGGGCAAATAGGCCTCGAACAGTTGCGGGGTCTTGTCGGGCGGATTTTTCAGATTCATCTCATCCTGCTCGGCAATGTCCAGGTATTCCCTGAAACCCTCCAGCTTGTCCAGCAGCTTGCGCCCGGCCCGGGTCGGGGCCTTGAGCCAGACATAGAACAATGAACTGCTTGCCATTAATAACACGATAATCACGATCACCCACAGCGACACGAATTGCGCCATCAGTATGGCACCCGCCACTTCACCGCCCAGAAACGGGATCGCAAACAGGGTCATGCCGATGGCCGGGGCCAGGCCTCCGCTTCTGACATGCCGCCAGGCACGGGCCGCACGCAAAACCAGGAACACGACCCCGATGCTCCAGAAGCCCAGCCAGAGCAGTGTGAAGCGTCCATCCTCGCCCGGCGCGCGAAAGAAAATCACCGCCAGCACCAGCAGGGTCAGCAACACCCCGGGCACCAGCCAGACGCTGTTGGTGACAAAATAGGTTTTTTCATAATTCCGTTTGAGGGATTGCGTATGTGCCTTGATAGCCTTGCGGATTCGGGCGTGGTTTTTCTGTTTGAGTTCGATCTCATCCGAACTGGCAAACAAGGTATCCAGCAAAACCTTCTCACCGGGGGCTAGCTGCGGTGTAGTGGTTGGGGTGAGCCGGTTCAGGGTAAACACCTTGTCCTGCTCGGTGATCTGCAACATACCCTTGACGGCCAGGTTTACCAAGGCGGTGGCAAAGGTCTTGTGATCGTAGCCCATGCGCCGGATAAATCGGCTGGCGGCCGGTGAATACCCTCTGGGCGGTGCGTAACGGGGAATAATGATCCCGGGTGGCAGATCCCGCCCGACCCGGTACCAGACCAGCAGGTAATAAAACACCACCAGTGCCAGACCGATCAGACCGATCATCACCAGTTCATTGTCACGCAACATCCAGGCAAGTTTTTCCGTGGTGGCCGGTTGCACCACGACACCCTTTGGCCAGCTCACCACAATGGTTAGCCCTGCACCGGGCGCCAGCGGATGGGTCGTCGTAAAGACAGCTTCTCCCGAACTTTCCACCCGGGCCAGGTAATCATGGCCACGGGCGCCAGCCCGACCGGTATAGGCTTCCACCTTGACGTCATCAGGCAACAACTCGCCCGGCAACATCACCCGGACCGTGGCCGCGTCGATGGGAAAGGCCCAGCCGTTGCCGGTCGCATTCCAGTACAGTTCATCGTGGTCCTCGAAAAAGCCCAGCTGGCGGTTGGTACGGTAGGTTAGCGTGTAGGTGTACTCGCCTTGATTCAGGAACACATCCTTGCGTCCCAGGTATACCCGCACCCCGTTGCCGTGCGTCTCGGAGCGCCAGGATTCTGGTGCACCGTCCCGCTGAGCCGAAACCACCTGAAAACCAACTTCGTAACGAGTGCCGGCCCGGTCTCTGTAACGGGTCGGAAAGTCGCGGTAGATACCGCGCCGTATTTGCCGACCTTCGGCCAGCACCCGGATTTCCTCGCGCACTTCCATGGTGCTGTCCGCAAACACCTGGATGGAGCTATTGAAGGACAAAATGCGTTCCTGGGCCATTGCCGGCAGACTGGCAAGCAGTGCACATACCATGCAGGTAAAACGCAGCACACGGTTACATTTTGACATCGGCTTTGTCATGATCCTCGATCTCGAAATAGTTGGCTGACCGGAACCCGAACAGACGGGCAACCAGCATGTCGGGGAAAGAGCCGATCCGGACATTGAGCCGTTTCACCGCACCATTATAAAATCGGCGCGCGTACTGAATGTCATTTTCAACATTGGTAATATCCCGCTGCAGTTCCAGGAAACTCCGGTTGGCTTTTAGATCCGGGTACTGTTCTGCCAGCGCCAGAATTTGATGTACAGTCCGACCGAGGTCTGATTCGAGCAGGCTAATCTGATCGACACCATTGGCTGCTTCACTGGCGTTGCGCAGGGCGACAACATTTTCCAGAGTAGCCTGTTCGTAGCGGGCATAGTATTTAACGGCCTCCACCAGTTTGGGGATCAGATCATGCCGGCGTTTGAGTTGCACACTGATATCACTCCATGCAGCTAGCACCCGGTTACGCGCCAGCACCAGCCGGTTATACAGGATAACGGCAAGAATCAGGACGAAGATGATCAGCGTAATGAAGAAAGACATACAGGTTGTAAGAATACTTGAGATGATTCTTTGTAACGGTATCGGGTTCGGGGTGTTTAATCAATTATGCCTGTGATCCAAAGTCAATTCCGACCTGCCTGGTGGTTGTCCAATCCACACTTGCAAACGATATGGGGCACGCTGTTTCGTCGCCAGCCCCAGCTGGAACTCCGGACTGAACGATTGGAACTGGCTGACGGTGACTTTGTCGACCTGGCCTGGAGTGGGCCCGCATCGGGCGCCATGGTGCTTGTATTGCATGGCCTTGAAGGGACGCTGAACTCCCACTACGCCAGGGGTTTGCTACGGACCCTGAATAACCTCGGCTATCGCACCTGCTTCATGCACTTTCGTGGGTGCAGCGGCGAAGCCAACCGGCTGCCGCGCAGTTACCACAGTGGTGAAACGGGCGATTTGCAGGAAGTGGTCGAGCATGTCCGGCATCGGACTGCGCTGCATGCCGTGGTGGGCTTTTCACTCGGCGGTAATGTCCTGCTCAAATGGCTGGGGGAGCAGCAGGAGTCAGCGGCAATCAGTAAAGCCGTTGCGGTCTCAGTTCCGTTTCGGCTGGACGATGCCGCGCGGCGACTTGAAGGTGGTTTGTCACGCGTGTACCAGCAGCATTTGTTGAATAAACTGAAACAGAAATACCGCGTCAAGTTCAGTCAGATGCCATCACCACTACGAGTCAATCTGGACAACATCAAGACTTTTTACCAATTCGACGATGCGATAACAGCGCCCCTGCACGGCTTTCATAACGCAGATGATTACTACACCCGCAGCAGCAGTTACCCGTTCCTGAAACGAATCCGCACACCCAGTCTGGTCATTCATGCCATTGACGATCCTTTCATGTGGCCGGGCACAGTCCCCGACAACTCTGACCTGTCCCCCGCAGTCACCCTCGAACTGGCCAGCCATGGTGGCCACGTGGGATTTATCACTGGCCCCGTTCCCGGTCTGGCCCGTTACTGGCTTGATGAACGGATTGGGCAGTGGCTCAGTGCTGACTAATTTCCGTATTGCTGATTAAAACTTTGCCGCCCATTGGGGTCGCGCCTATCGAGTTCAGCATCTATGACTTACGCAGTATGACTATAAAGTCACTCTCTTTTTTGCCGACTAAAAATTTCAATTATAGATTAAATTATATTGACCACATTTTCATAATTTATTTAGGGATTTGACATGACGTACCCACACCCCCTGCGCATGATGTCACTTGTTTTTCTAAGCCTGCTGTTCCAGCAACAAGCAACTGCGGCATCGGAATTTCCCGGTCGCAAGATTTATCTGGACACACCCTATATTGAACTGAAACAGTTTGAGAAAGAATTCGACAAGGTAGTTATTGTTGATGTTCGATCAGCCTATGAATACCAGACCTTGCATATCAAAAACGCGGTTAACATTCCATTGCGTTCAAAAGACTTCGTGGCCGAAATGCGCATCCTGCGTGAAAAGAATCCAAAGAAAAAGATTATCACCTACTGCAATGGCAAAACCTGTATGAAATCCTACAAGGCGGCAGCGAAATGCCGCACTAAAGGCATCAGTAACGTGGTGGCTTTTGATGCGGGCATCATGGACTGGGCCAAGGCCGATCCAGATCGTTCCGTACTACTCGGCGTTTCTCCAATCAACCCGGACCGTCTGATTAGCAAAAAGAAATTCACTGACCATCTACTGAGTCCGGAGACATTCTTCGAACAAGCCAATAGCGGTAGATCGCTAATTGTCGATGTACGCGATCCATTACAACGTGCCGGAATGCCTTTGTTCATTGGCAAGGAGCAACGCGCTTCCCTGGACGATAACAACAAACTCAAGCTCATGATTCAACGTGCAAAAGCGGAAAATCGGACGCTATATATCTACGATGAAGCCGGCAAGCAGGTCCGCTGGCTCATGTATTATCTGGAAGATCAGGATGCCCAGCGTTATTACTTTATGAAAGGCGGGGCCAAGAAATTTTTCAAGGACATGAGCAACGACTTCAAGTCGTAATCAGGCTGGCCCGGCTTGATGAAGCCGGGCCGTCAACTTCAATCCGCAAAAACCTGCTGCAAGAATTCCTGCATTTTCTGCCATGACAACTGATCAGCCTTGGCATTATAGGCCAGGGGTAAATTGAACTGCGTGCCGAACTGGTCTGCCTGCGGATTGGTGAAAGCGTGCTTGGCACCCGGATAGTCGATCATTTCAAACTGCACACCGGCTTGTTCCATGTCTTGCTTGAAGGCAGAGCGTTGCCCTGCCTTGACGAAGGGATCATCGGCTCCATTCAACACCAGCACCCGCGCCTTGACCTTGCCTTTCTGGGCCGGCGCCCCGGCCATGATACTGCCATGAAAACTCACCACGCCATCCAAATCCACTCCCCGGCGCGCCATCGCCAGCACCACACCACCACCGAAACAATAGCCAATCGCCGCGATATGATCGGGTTCGACCTGCGGTTGTTGCTGCAAGAGGCGATACGCCGCCATAAAACGGGCCTCGGCGGTATCCAGGTTTTTCATTACGGCACTGGAGAACGCTGACGCATCCTTCGGGTGGCTTGCCTGCTTGCCATCGCCGTACATATCCACCGCCAGCGCAACATAACCAAGTTGTGCCAGCATCCGCGCACGCTTGCGAGCATACTCATTGTGGCCCCACCATTCATGAACCACCAGCACCCCGGGGCGCTTTTTCGTACTCGCATTGTCCCAGGCCAGGTACCCTTTGAAGCTGGCACCGCCCGCACTGTAAGTGACTTCCTTGCCTACGATTTCGGCCTGTGCCTGGCCAACGGCCAATAACGACATCGCGATAATTCCGAACAGCAGTTTTTTCATCACACTATCCTCCTGGTTATTAATAACTGTACCCCCTTGCAGCAAACATTTAATGTTAGCCAGGCCGACCATCCACCCGTGGCCGCAGCAACATTGTTGCATAAAATCCTATAAACACCAGAAACGCCAGAATCCAGACAACCCCGGCCCAGATCAACCAGACAGGGTAATCGTCCGGCAGCAGCATCGGGCCGATTACCCGCAATGCGGCCGCCAGGTTAATCAGCACAAATGCGCTAACCATACCCTGGGGCAGCTTCATCTCCCGCCCGGTGTGGCCCAATGAGACCCGTGCCATCATACCCAGGGTGATACCCCCAATTCCCCCCACGGTGAAGGCATGCCAGGCCCAGACCAGAGGGATTAGACCCAAATGAGCCAGTACTGCCAACCCCAGCGCAGCCACCAGCCAGGCATAGCCCAGTTGCAACACCCATACCAGGGGCTCGCGCCAGATACGCCGGTCGTACCAACCGACTAGCCGAATGTAGTGGACAGTAAATGCCAGTAACGCCAGCCAGACGACAAGTCCATCATCCAGCAACAGCTCGGCCAGAGCCAACAGAACCACACTGGTGCCGGCCAACCATTCGATGACTCGCCAGCTGCGGGTCTTCACACCCGACACACCGCGCTCGGTGAAAAACGGGATCACCCGGCCGCCCATAACCACGATCAGCAACAGGATCAGGAACATCATCAGGGACTGGCCATACCAGGCCGTATCGCCGACCGGCTTCAGTGCTTCGAGGTGCATCAGGCCATTAGCGCAGGCCATCAATAATAGAATAAGAATAAAAACAATGTTGCTGTATTGCCGGCGTTGCAAAATAGGCCACGCCACCGCCATGGCCAGTACCGGCAGAAACGCCATGTCGGTCAGCGCCACCAGCCAGAGCGGCACCAGACCGGCCATGAACGGTGCAAGACGGCCGAGCAGCCAGAGTAGCGCAAATCCCGCCAGGGCAGCGCCGCGCGGAACCGGCAGGTCAGTCCAGTTCTTGACCGCAGTCAACAGAAATCCCGCGATCACCGCAACGGTATAACCGAACAGCATTTCGTGAGCATGCCAGGTCCGACCCGGAAAATAGGTCTGGGCCACGACAAAGTCATCCAGGGCATACACCCAGACAGTCATCAGCCCGACCGCCGCGAGACCGGCCAGGATGAAAAAGGGCCGAAAGCCCAGGGCAAAGGGCGCCCAGCCTCCCGGGATGCTGCGCGGTGCTTCTTCAATCTGCATGGTTGATCCGAGTCGTCAGGGTATATGTGTTGGTGAATTGTCAGTCCAGATTGGCGGCCTGTCCAGCCAGGTTTTTATACAGCCTGTGTTCACGACAAACTCAATTCGGTATCACATCGTCCTGCCTTCGCTTAATTAAACTGTGATGCAGTTGACACAATTGACTATAGAGTGTTCCTGATACGGCCGCTAATTAATGATGGCGACTGTCCCGGCTGAACGAGGGCGAATCCGATCGGATTTCGAGAAAAAGCTGACAATAGCCGGGTGACTTGTTTCGGACTGGTATCTGGCCTGCATAACCCGAATCACTTGTCTGTCCCGTATACACCCGCCGTGTCGTTGTTGGAATGGATTGCTACTATACCAGGGAATCATGTCATGAAAGAAGACGGTAAAGTTGTCCCGTTTAAAACAAACAAGGGGGTCACAACCCGGATCCAGGCACGCAAACTGCTGGATCGCTGTCGCGAACATTCCCTGAAACACCTCAAAAGCCTGCTGCGCAATATGCTGGACAATGCCGACGATGCATTGTTTACCATGGCCGACAAGGCGCAAAGCAACACCGAACAATCCCTGTATTTCGATTCCATGCGTATCGTACGCCTGAACCGGCACGAAATTGAATCACGCTTTTACCAGAATATTGAAGCGGGCTTTGACCGGTTCTGGGGTAGTGGCGCTGAGCACGTTACGGACCCCGAATCGGCTGAATTGTACTTCGATGACCTGTCTCTGGTAGGCGAGCAGGATCTGGAAGAGTCGTTGGCCATGATCAATCTCACCAACAAAATCAAGCAGAACTTCAGCCAGGAAATCAATGCGATCAATCAACGGCTGGATGTGATCTCTGATGGTATCCATGTAGATGACAACAATAATCCAATGGGACCAAAGCTGATTTGCAATGCCTTCAATGAAGCCACCCAGGCACTGGATACTGATCTAAAAATAAAGTTAATCATCTACAAATTATTCGACACCCAAATGATGGCAAGCATTGGTCATCTGTTTGATGTCATCAATAATGAGTTTATTACCGCCGGCGTGCTACCCCGCATCAAGGTGCAGATTCGGCATCACTCTCCCACCTCCCGACCTGGCGCTGATAAATCCGAAGAACCGGAAATCCCCCTGCCGTCATCGGCTAACGGACTAGCTGAAAATGATGTGAATTTTCTGGCCAGTCTGCAGCAGTTACTGGCGCAAACCCGTGGCACATCTCCCAAAGACGAGGGTCATACCGGGTCAGCCTCAAGCACAATTAGTCTCGACAAGGTAGTGGCAGCACTGACCGCGCTGCAGCATGACGCCACGCCGGTCCAGGCGCAACTCACTGGTAACAGCAGTGATGTGATCCGCAGCGCCATGCAAGCCCAATTCAAGGATACAGCTGGCCATACCCCCTCACTTAACAGCATGGATAGCGACATCATCGACATTGTTGCGATGATGTTTGATTTTATTCTGGATGATCCCAACCTGCCCGACCGGGCGCGGGCTCTTATCGGCCGCTTGCAAATCCCTATGCTCAAGGTTGCCATCCTCGACAAATCATTCTTCGCAAACAGAACACACCCGGCTCGCAAGTTGTTAAACGAGCTGGCTGCCGTTGGTCTTACCCTGGATAACAGCACCGCTGACGACCAGCAACTGCTGGAAGAAATGTCTCGTATCGTTAACCGGGTGCTGGATGAATTCAGTGACGACATCAGCCTGTTCGAGGCATTGCTTACAGACCTGGATAACTTCCAGCGCGAGCGCCAAATTGAGGAGAAATCGGGACTGGCCGAAGCACGTCGGCAATTTGCCGCCCATGAGCAAATGGAACTGGCCCGCAGCTGGGTCCGGGAAACACTGCGGGACGCTCTCGGTGATACTCGCTTGCCAGTAAATATCCTGCGCATCATTATGGGCCCTTGGCACGACGTAATGACCCACACCTATCTGAACCAGGGTGGCAAGAGCACCCTGTGGAAAAACCAGCTCCGTTTTGTCGACGTATTGGTCTGGTCGGTACAACCCAAGCAGATTCGGGTGGACCGGGACAAGTTGAGCCGGGTTATCCAGCAACTGATGGATACTCTGCGCAGTGGCCTGCAGGCCATCAATTATCCGGCTGATAAAATCACCCGCATCTTCGCGGCGGTGGAACCCTACCATCAAGCCAGCCTGCACGGGTTACCGGCAACTGGCGAGGCCGCCGAAACCCGGGCCGACCACGCAGACAACATGATTGCAAAGCAGCGCCAGACCGATCCCAATGCCTCATTCTTTTTGTTCGAAGCCGGCATGGAACCGAACATGCGCAACGACGAAGATGATGAAGACGCCACACTACTCAATCTGGATCAACGCAAGCTTCGGGAAAACATCGAACAGATGGAACAGCAACTGGCCTCACTCGATGAACTGGGCATGGTATTCAGTGCAGCACCGGCTGTTGCAGAGGGCCCGGCCAGTGCCTATGGTACTGGTGATGATTTTGATCAGGAAATCACGCGCGACATTGCGGTGGCAGGCTGGGATGCCCAGGATCGGGATGTGCCCGTCGACTATCCCGATGCCGAGTATCTTGAGCTGGTTCGCCAGCTCGAAATTGGCAGATGGGTTGAAATGACGGACGCGCACAACAACACGGTGCGCGCCAAGCTGGCCTGGAAAAGTGAAATTCTGGATGAATACACCTTCACGAACTGGAAATTCGAGGTCATCGCCGAAAAGAGCATATATAGCCTGGCCACGGACTTGCGAAAGGGAACTGCGCGTATAATTAATGATGTCCCGCTGCTGGACCGTGCCCTGAGTGCCGTGGCGGGCAACCTTGCTGACCGTACCCACTAGATTCCGTTTGCATCGGTATAAAAATCCAGACTAGCCGGGCTGTGGCTCGGACATCCCGAATTCCCCGATCCACTGTCCCCGCTGGAAATCGATGCGCAACCATTTGGGCACAAATGCCTCTTTTCTGGCTATCGGAAAGTCAGTCAACGGAGGCTCGTCACCTTCGTAGTCATTGCCGCAGGTGCGTGTCATCACCGGCCGAAAACTGACCACCAGCTTGTCCCCCGCAGTGATCCCGTTGCCATGTTCTGCGTGATCATAGAACCGCACCTTGAGCCTGATCAGGCAACTGAAATACAACTCCATTTCTGCATACAGGGGTTTGTTACGCGCCGCCAGAGCCCGCTGCGCCGCGCTGCTCAATTGTAGTTGCACCGGCTTGTTGTAAATTTTAATCGTAGTGGTCATTCTGATTCCGTTATTGATTATCTATTAATAGTTAAGAAACTGGTGTCAAACGCCAATAGTGGCGCGATCCGTCGCGAACGTCGCAGAAGTCATCTGCGTGACTCACGTTCAGAACTATCTAAATTGAATCGAGTGCAGCCAGAATATCTGCCGGTTCCATGCGACTGGTGTAGTCCCTGTCCACATGGGCCGCACGAATCACTCCATCCCGATCAATGACATAGGTGGCCGGTACCGGTAATTCATAGGACTCGTCCCCGTTCGCAGCAAAGAGATCGATTCCCCACTGCCGGTAATGGGGTCGCATCTGCTCGTCCACCCGCATGAGAAGACCATAGTCGCGTATCACCAAATTGCCCACATCGCTCAGCACCTCGAATTCCAGGCCATGATCAGCCACAGTTTGCTGTCCCACTTCCGGCCTTTCCGGTGAGATCCCCACCAGGGTTGCGCCGGCTGCATTGATAGCGGGCAGAATATCAGCCAGTGCCTTGAATTCCAGATTGCAGAATGGACACCAGCCACCCCGGTAGAAACTCAGCACCACCGGACCATGGGCCAGAAAATCTGCCAGCTGTCCTTGCCCGCCCCGGACGTCGGGCAAACTGAAGTCAGGCGCAGTGTCACCGATCTGCTTAGCCTTGCCTGCAACATCCGAGCTCATCAGGCGTTGCATGGCTTCGCCAACTGTCTGCCGGACCTCGTCGGGTAAACTATCAATAAATTCCTGTGCAGTTTGTCTGGTCTGCTCTGCCAGTGTTTTGCTCACTTTCTATCTCCTCGCCCAGGTTTACAACATGGTTTTCGGGTTTTTGGGATCTTCTGCTTCAATGACCCGGGTCTTGTTGTTGATGTGATCATGGATTTCAACCCGACCGGCCTGTAGTTTGTTGCCGACATTGAAAAATTCCTTGAAACGGATACTCGTTCGCACAATATGGTTTTGGTCGATCAGCTCGACCAGCCGCATGACGTGGTCTTCGGTGTCATACCAGGCGCGGATCTCGCAATAGCCAAG
>JAJDNN010000002.1 GCA_022340685.1 Pseudomonadota bacterium | reverse complement strand
CGGTCAACACCCTGATTGATGTCGGCGGATTGTTGGCCCAGGGCATTGAGGACGGCACAGGTCGTGCCGTCGAAACCGATATCGGAATGGTTATAACCGATGTCGTTTACTGTTTCGCGCACCAGCTTTTCGTATTCAATGTTACTGGCCGAGGTGGTGATCTCACCGGCTAGCACCACCATTCCGGTCTTTACCAGGGTCTCACAGGCGACCCGCGCATGGGGATCCTTGGCAATAATGGCATCGAGAATGGCGTCCGATATCTGGTCGGACATTTTGTCCGGGTGCCCCTCGGAGACCGATTCGGATGTAAACAGGTAATTGCGCATGAAATTATTTCCTCATAAATAAAAAAACCCGTCTGGGCTTAAGCGCAGGCGGGTTTTTCAAATTACGTCAGACCCTCGCTTTAGCCGCATTTCTATAGCGCCCGCAATCTGAATTCAAATCGGCGCTTATCGAGGCTGGATTGTAAGACAGGGGCCTGACCGAAGTCAAAACCCCTGTTTGGTCAAAACCCTCTTGGCAGGCTTATTTACCGGGCCATGGGGATTAGTATCCCCATACGCCGTCGAGCAAACTCGCGTACCCGTTGTAGTTCGCGTTGCTGGCGGGATCAAAGCCGGGCAGGTTTATGGCCTTCAGCATGGCCTGGCCTTCAGGGGTCTTTTGGGCGCTGGTCAGCGCCTTGCGAATGGCATTGCGCGTCTTCGGATCGATCTTCGAAGAGGTCGAGAATGCCATGTGGGGCACCGGCTCGGTTGTGACAACCACGTTCAGGCTGGTATCACCCCGGATCAGGGGGGTGGGGACCAGGGCGGCATCCACTTCGCCATTTTTGAGTTTTTTCAATGCTTCCTGCGCATTTGGGGTGCCCACGATGCGCGGTTGGCGCAGGGGATTGGGGAACAGTTCCGCCAGCCGTACGCCACCCAGACTAGGGGAGGGGATGGTAGCGACTTTTTTGGCAATCAGCTCTTCGGGTTCGAACAGCAAAACGTCCTCATTGGTCACCAGACTGAAGGTTACCGTGTCCTGGAGTTTGGCCACTACCGTATATTTCATCTTCCGGTCCCGGTAATCGGTAAAATGCGCCGCATCCAGAACGATATCGTAGCCATTGCCACGCCGCATGGATTCCCAGTAACCGAGGAAATTCATGCTGGCTTTCACGGTGATCTTGTGGCCGGTGGCCCGGCTGAGATAATCGGCCAGCGGCTTGTAGGCTTGTTCAGTCTTGCTCTTCGACAAGATGGGCTGAATGGCTAGTCGGTATTCCGCAGCCAGTGAAGGCGACATAAATAAGAATCCGTAGATCAAGGCCAGTATGACCGGGATACGTCCGGGTGTTGGTTTCTGCATTGTTGCGCATGAAATCATGGGGCTACCGTTAATGTTATGTGCTGGTTTCGTTCGATAGATATACAAATTCCATTTTGAAACCAAGCCCCGGGTTACCCCGCAAAGGCGAAGCTGGCAGGGTAAAGTGCCGACCCAGCTCAATGCAGGGGCCTATCCGTGGGTGAACCTAATCTATCATGTCTTTACCACTAGTAAAACTATGGTAATAGTGGCTATTTTTCATTTACTTACGGTATATCTTCGGCATATGCAGGGTATTTCTTTAGCGGGGTGTCCGTGGCGTGTCTGAACGGGATGATCTGTCACCGCCGGTCCCCGGACTGGTATCATCAGACGCTTGCCGGTACGGCCAGTGTAGTGACGGCCGTCTGCCGGATCCATCGTCAGGTACCGGTCTGTGGTGGTACGGCTCTCCGGGCATCTGGCATGAATACCCAGAAATATCAGGGGGGATATATATGGTGAGTCTTGAAACACCTGTCTGCGATTTCGGCACGCCAGCGCCGGATTTCAGCCTGCCCGACGTCAATGGAACCATCGTGACCTTGCAGGCATGTCGTGGTGAAAACGGTCTGTTGGTGATGTTTATCTGTAATCATTGCCCGTATGTGAAGGCGATCCGTGAGCGGTTAGTGCGGGATACCCGGGAACTGCTCGATTACGGGATTAATAGTGTAGCAATCATGGCCAACGACCCGGCCCAGTACGAAGAAGACTCAGTACAAAACATGCGAAGCGTGGCGCGGGCATTTGATTTTCCTTTTCCCTACCTGATTGACGAAACCCAGCAAATCGCCAAGGCCTATGGTGCTGTATGCACCCCCGATTTCTTCGGTTATAACGCGGCACTTGAACTGCAGTACCGGGGCCGACTGGATGCCAGCCGCATGGAAACCGCGCCGGTGGATGCCAGGCGGGAATTGTTCGAGGCCATGCGGCAGGTGGCCAGAACAGGCAAGGGGCCGGCCGAGCAGATCCCGAGCATGGGTTGTTCCATCAAGTGGAAAACGAGCTGATTTTTGATAAACGCACTTTATGCATGTATAGACGAATATCTCAAAGCCATCTTGCTATTGCCCGTGACGGGTAAAAAGTGGGAAAATCCCCGGTTCTTGATCGGGGGCGAAGGAATCTAACAGGCAGGCGAGGCGCTCGTCTGTGTCATTTCAGGGGTGCGGTGGGGTAACCATCCACGTACTGTAATTCCCGAAGAACAGTCAGATTTCAGGCACGTTGTTATTGCAACATGCCCGGGGGTGGTACTCGCTGTCAGGTGGGTCACCCGCACCAGTAATAACTTTGTTTTGAATCTTAAGGGGAAACCTATGTCATCTCGTAGAGAACTTGCCAATGCTATCCGTGCCCTGAGTATGGATGCTGTACAAAAGGCCAACTCTGGCCATCCCGGGGCGCCCATGGGCATGGCGGATATCGCTGAAGTCTTGTGGAACGATTACCTGAAGCACAACCCGACCAATCCAAAATGGGTGGATCGTGATCGTTTCGTGCTGTCAAACGGCCATGGTTCGATGCTGATTTATTCCTTGCTGCACCTGACCGGTTACGACGTTTCGATTGATGATCTGAAGAATTTCCGCCAGCTGCATTCCAAGACTCCGGGTCACCCCGAGTACGGTTACACCCCGGGCGTCGAAACCACCACCGGACCGCTTGGACAGGGCATCACCAACGCCGTGGGCATGGCGATCGCGGAAAAGGTATTGGCCGGTACCTTCAATCAGAAAGGTCACGACATCGTGGATCACCATACCTATGTATTCATGGGTGACGGTTGCTTGATGGAAGGGATTTCCCACGAGGCCTGCTCATTAGCCGGTACACTGGGCTTAGGTAAATTGACCGCGTTCTGGGATGACAATGGAATCTCCATCGACGGGAATGTCGAAGGCTGGTTTACTGACGATACCCCGAAACGCTTTGAATCTTACGGCTGGCACGTGATCCCTGACGTTGATGGACACGATGCTGAGGCATTGATAAAAGCCATTGATCTGGCCAAGGCCATGACCGATAAGCCGACATTGATTTGCTGCAAGACCACCATCGGTTTCGGTTCACCGAACAAGGCCGGTACGCATGCCTGTCACGGTGAGGCATTGGGCCAGGAAGAAATCAATCTGACCAAAGCCGCACTGGGTTGGGATCACGAAGCCTTTGAAGTGCCAAAGAATGTCTATGCCGGTTGGGATGCCAAGGACAAGGGCGCCAAAGCCGAGCAGGCATGGAACGCAAAGTTTGCCGAATATAAAAAGGCCTATCCGGATCTGGCTGCCGAATTCGAGCGCCGTATGGCCAGCGAATTACCGACCAACTGGTCGGCCAAGTCTGCCGAGTTCATTGCGAAAGTGAATGCCGAAGCGAAAAGCCCGGCAACCCGCGCCGCCTCACTGGCCGCGATCGAGGCCTACTCACCGGTGTTGCCCGAATTGTTTGGCGGTTCCGCTGACCTTGGTGGCTCCAACAAGACCGAGTGGTCCGGTTACAAGCCGATGATTAATAATATTGAGGCCAACTACGTGAACTACGGCGTGCGCGAATTCGGCATGTCCGCCATTATGAATGGTATTGCCCTGCATGGTGGTTTGATGCCTTTTGGCGCAACCTTCCTGATGTTCTCGGAATATGCGCGTAATGCCCTGCGCATGGCGGCATTAATGAAGATACAAAGCATTTTTGTCTATACCCATGATTCCATCGGTCTGGGTGAAGACGGTCCGACCCATCAACCGGTAGAGCAAATTCCCACCTTGCGCATGATTCCTAACATGGCGGTATGGCGTCCATGTGATGCGGTTGAGTCCGCTGTGGCCTGGGCACGTGCAATCGAGCGTCAAGAAGGTCCTTCCTCTTTGATCTTCTCGCGTCAGGGTTTACCGCACCAGCAACGCAACGATACGCAAATCGCCAATATCAGCAAGGGTGGCTACATCCTTAAGGACTGTGCCGGTACGCCGGATGCTATCATCATAGCCACCGGTTCCGAAGTCGCACTGGCGATGGGAGCCGCAGAGCAATTGAGTGACAAGAAAATCCGCGTGGTGTCCATGCCTTCCACAACGACCTTCGACGCGCAGGACGAAGTGTACAAGGAAAGCGTTCTGCCGAGCAGCGTAACCGCCCGTGTCGCAGTCGAAGCCGCGGTCACCGACGGTTGGTATAAATACGTCGGCATGAATGGCAAGGTGGTCGGCATCAACCGTTTTGGTGAGTCTGCCCCTGACAAGGTGCTATTCGAGGAGTTTGGCTTTACCGTAGAAAACGTCACGAAGGCCGTCGAATCAATTTTGTAATTTAAGTGTTAAACCTTTTAGGGGAGATAAGTTATGACGATTAAAGTCGGTATTAATGGTTTTGGCCGTATTGGCCGGATGGCATTCCGCGCGATTGCCAAAGATTTCAAGAATATCGAAGTAGTTGGGATCAACGATCTGCTGGATGCTGAATACCTGGCTTACATGCTCAAGTACGATTCCGTACACGGTCGTTTTGATGGAGATATCGCGGTTGACGGTAACAACCTGGTGGTCAACGGCAAGAAAATTCGTCTGACCGCTGAGCGTGATCCGGCCAATCTGAAATGGTCCGACATCGGTGCCGAGCTGGTAATCGAATGTACCGGGTTCTTCCTCACCGAAGATACCTGCCAGAAGCACATTGAAGCAGGTGCCAAGAAGGTCGTTATGTCAGCGCCGTCCAAGGACGGCACACCCATGTTCGTATACGGAGTGAACCACGAAAGCTATGCCGGTCAGGCCATCGTTTCAGCCGCTTCTTGCACCACCAACTGCCTGGCGCCGGTAGCCAAGGTCCTGAATGACAAATGGGGCATCAAACGCGGCCTGATGACGACCGTGCATGCTGCTACGGCTACCCAGAAAACAGTCGATGGTCCCTCCATGAAAGATTGGCGGGGTGGTCGCGGTATTCTCGAAAACATCATTCCGTCCTCTACGGGTGCCGCCAAGGCCGTGGGCGTTGTCTTGCCTGAACTGAATGGCAAGCTGACCGGAATGGCTTTCCGGGTACCGACCTCGGATGTGTCTGTTGTTGATCTGACCGTCGAACTGGAAAAGCCAGCCAGTTATGACGATATCTGTGCAGCCATGAAAGCGGCCTCCGAGTCCGGCGCAATCAGTGAAACTCTGTCGTATACCGACGAGAAAGTGGTCTCCACTGATTTCCGTGGTGTGGGTTATTCCTCCATCTTCGATGCCGAAGCGGGCATTCAGCTGGACGACACCTTCGTCAAGGTGGTTTCCTGGTATGACAACGAGTACGGCTATACCTGCAATATGCTGCGTTTCGTGCAGCACGTAGCCAAATAAGGAACTAACGGGTGGCGAGTGGCGAGTGACAAGGAATACCTTGTGGCTTGTTACTCGCCATTTATTCGTTTTTGGTAAAGAGATTTTTGTAAAGCAGGTTGTTTTACAAAATTCTTTTAGCTATTCAGGAGTAACATCATGTCTGTAATCAAGATGACTGATCTGGATCTGACCGGGAAACGCGTACTGATTCGCCAGGATCTCAATGTCCCGGTCAAGGATGGCAGGGTTACCAGTGACAAGCGCATTCGTGCCTCCTTGCCGACCATCGAACATGCCATGCAGGCCGGCGCCAAAGTGATGCTCATGTCCCATCTGGGTCGTCCAACCGAAGGTGAACCGGCGGAAGAATTTTCCCTTCTGCCAGTGGCCAACCACCTCGGCGATTTGCTGGGTAAACCGGTGCGGCTGATCAAGGATTATCTGGAGAACCCACCGCAGGTGGAAAACGGTGAGGTCGTTATTCTGGAAAACGTACGCTTTAACACGGGCGAAAAGCAGAACGAGGATGAACTCTCAAACAAATATGCCGCCCTGTGCGATATTTATGTGATGGATGCCTTCGGTACCGCGCACCGCGCCCAGGCATCGACGCATGGTGTAGCCAAGTACGCACCAGTTGCCTGCGCCGGACCGTTATTGGCTGGCGAGTTGGAGGCATTGGGTAAGGCGCTGGATAATCCGGCACGACCCATGGTTGCCATCGTTGGTGGTTCCAAGGTCTCGACCAAACTGACCGTGCTGGAATCACTGTCGCAGGTAGTGGACCAGTTGATTGTTGGTGGGGGTATCGCAAATACTTTCATTGCCGCCGAAGGTTGCAATGTGGGTAAATCCTTGTATGAAGCCGATCTGGTAGACGAAGCCAAGCGCCTGATGGCCGCCGCAAGGGAGAAGGGCAGTGATATTCCGGTACCGGTCGATGTGGTCACCGGAAAGGAATTTTCAGAAACCGCGGCGGCCGAAACCAAGTCCGTCGACCAGGTGGCAGACGACGATATGATTTTCGATGTGGGGCCGAAAACGGCATCCCAGTATGCCGAAATGCTGAAAAAGGCCGGCACGATTGTATGGAACGGGCCTGTCGGTGTGTTCGAGTTCGATCAGTTCGCAGCTGGTACCAAGGCCCTGGGTCTGGCGATTGCCGAGTCTAACGCTTTTTCCATCGCCGGTGGCGGCGACACCCTGGCGGCGGTAGACAAGTACGGCATTGCCGACAAGGTCTCCTATATTTCTACCGGTGGCGGTGCGTTCCTGGAATTCCTGGAAGGCAAGAAACTGCCAGCGGTAGCGATTCTGGAAGAACGGGCCAAATCATAATACTCAGGAGCAGGCGCAACTTTCGGTTGCAACAAGATCGTTGCCCCAATCCTTCAGGATACAGATAACGTTATGCGTAGAACCAAAATTATTGCCACGCTCGGTCCGGCAACGGACGATCCCAAGGTACTCGATCGTGTCATCGAGGCCGGTGTGGATGTCGCGCGGATCAACTTCTCACATGGAACCCATGAGGAGCACATCGAACGGGCCGAGAAAGTGCGCAACAGGGCCAGGGCGCACGGCCGCCAGGTCGGAGTACTGTGCGACCTGCAGGGTCCCAAGATCCGGATCGAGTGTTTCAAGGATGGCAAGGTCACCTTGCAGGAAGGGGACAATTTTATTCTCGACACTGCGATGGAACCCGCCGCTGGCACCAGTGAACGCGTCGGTATGGCTTACAAGGATCTGCCCGAGGACGTAAAACGTGGTGATACCTTGCTGCTTGATGATGGCCGCATCGTGCTATGGGTGGACGAGGTGGTAGGCACCGAGGTGATCTGCCGGGTCGTGGTCGGTGGTGACCTGTCGGATCGCAAAGGACTTAATCGCCAAGGGGGTGGGCTATCGGCCCCGGCACTGACCCGCAAGGATCGCGAAGATATCCGGGTCGCGGCGCAGATCAAGGCCGACTACCTGGCCGTGTCGTTTCCACGTACGGCCGAAGATGTGGAGGAGGCCAGACGCCTGATGCGTGAAGCCGGTGGTCACGCAGCTATTATGGCCAAGATTGAGCGGGCCGATGCGTTGGATAATATCGAGTCGCTGATCGAGGCATCGGATGCCATCATGATCGCGCGCGGCGATCTGGGCGTTGAAATCGGCGACGCCGCGTTGCCGCCGGTACAGAAAAACCTGATCCAGATTGCGCGCAAGATGAACCGGGTGGTGATTACTGCAACGCAAATGATGGAATCCATGATTTACAGTCATATCCCCACCCGTGCTGAGGTTTTTGACGTGGCTAATGCGGTCCTGGATGGGACCGATGCGGTGATGTTGTCGGCCGAGACTGCCACCGGCAAGTATCCCGACAAGGTGATTGCGGCCATGGACCGGATTTGTTGCGAGGCCGAAAAACAACGTGTGGCGCTCTTGTCGGATCACCGGATAAACACCAAATTCAAGCATATTGACGAAGCCATCGCCATGGCCACCATGTACACCGCAAACCATCTGGGTGTGAAGGCGATTGCCGCCCTGACCGAATCAGGATCGACCACCCTGTGGATGTCGCGTATCAGTTCCGGTATCCCCATCTACGCCTTGACGGGGCATGTGGAGACGCGTAGAAAGGTCACTCTTTATCGTGGTGTCTACCCGGTCAGTTTTGAAGTAACTTCTATGGATCACGCGGAACTCAACCGGGAGGCAATTGATGAATTGTTGCGCCGCGGCGCGGTGCGTGATGGCGATCTGGTGATCATTACCAAGGGCGACCTGACAGGCGTCATGGGTGGTACAAATGCCATGAAGATTGTGCGGGTTGGTGAATTACTCGACCCCTCCAGGACCGAGAATCAGACGGATTGATTTGCACCCCTTGCGGCGTGCGCTTTGAAAAAGCAGTACAACTTTTAATGTTTAATAATTAAGGAGGTTTGTTATGGCCCTTATTTCGATGCGTCAGTTACTGGACCATGCCGCCGAACACGGATATGGCATGCCGGCATTCAATGTCAACAACATGGAGCAGGTGCAAGCCATTATGCAGGCTGCCGCCGAGACCAACAGCCCGGTCATCATGCAGGGGTCGGCCGGCGCCCGGTCCTACGCCGGCGAACCGTTCCTGCGGCACCTCATCAGTGCCGCTATTGAACAGTATCCGGACATTCCGGTAGTGATGCATCAGGACCATGGTTCGGCGCCGGGCGTCTGCCTGCGCTCCATCCAGTCCGGCTTTAGTTCAGTAATGATGGATGGATCCCTGATGGAAGACATGAAGACCCCATCTTCATTCGAGTATAACGTCGAGGTTACCCGTAAGGTGGTCGAAATGGCTCATGCAGGCGGTGTTTCGGTAGAAGGTGAACTGGGTTGCCTCGGCTCGCTGGAAACCGGCGAAATGGGTGAAGAAGATGGCCATGGCGCAGAAGGCAAACTGGACATGGACATGCTGCTGACCGGAGTGGAAGAAGCCGCTGACTTTGTTGCCAAGACGGGCGTGGATGCACTTGCCATCGCTATTGGTACCTCCCACGGCGCCTACAAATTTACCAAAGAACCAACGGGGGAGATCCTGCGTATCGACCGGATCAAGGAAATTCACGAGCGTATTCCCAACACCCACCTGGTGATGCATGGTTCGTCTTCCGTACCGCAAGACTGGCTGGAAATCATCAACAATTACGGTGGTGACATGGGGCAGACTTACGGTGTACCGGTTGAAGAAATCCAGGAAGGGATCAAGCACGGCGTACGCAAGGTCAACATCGACACTGACCTGCGCATGGCATCAACAGGCGCAGTTCGCAAGTTCCTGGCTGATAACCCGGCCAACTTCGACCCACGAAAATTCCTCAAGGCCTCCACCGAAGCCATGAAGGAAATCTGTAAGGCACGTTATGAAGCCTTCGGTTGTGCCGGACAGGCGGACAAGATCAAACCCGTTAGTCTGGAAAAAATGGTCGAGCGTTATGCTTCCGGCGAACTGGACCCACAGGTTAAGACCAAAGCCGCATAAGGTAATATGTAGTACATGGAAGGGCAGGGTATACCCTGCCCTTTTTTTTGCGCTATGAAGGGTCGGAAAATTTAAATATAAGAGTTGGAATTACAATAATGTACTGAAACAATGTGTTGAGGGAACCTTGTGTTACGCCAAGCCTGCATGAATTTATGCAACCTGGTAGAAAATCTCACTTGAGTGAGCTGACCGTTGCCTCACCTGACAGACCGGCTTCATCCAGCATTTCTCCCAAAATAAGCACCATGGACTCCAGTACGCGGTCGTGTATTAGTTTGGCATGGACATGGTAAAGGTTAAGTTGGCAGGTTACAGCTTCATGCAATGCCCGGTCCCTGGTCTGAAAATCCAGCCATGCCATGACAGGTATATCATTCAGTCGACTATCCACAACAATCCACGTCTCTTCATCGATAATGAGTTCAAGACTGCGTAGTTTGGGTAGATTTATATGTAAAGACGGATTGAGGCGCTTGAGGGCGATTCGCGTGAGATTAAATATTTCGGCCGGGATGGTCGTTTGACATGATTCATAAATCGGGATGTCAGTAAGTGAAGTTTTCATAACACTAACCATTATTATTCCGAATATAAATATAGCTATTAAATCATGAAGTCAGGCTGGCAAACAGGGTAGGGAGCTGCTCGGGTAACTTTTCAACATTATCGATAATCGTGTAATTATTTTGACCAAAAATGCGCTTTACATAGTTATCCGCATAGGGATCAAGCGTAAGGCAATAGGTCATGATGCCTTTACTATACAATTCTTCTACCGCCTTTTTTGTATCATGGCGTAGATGTTGTGGATCGCGCTCGTCGATATCTGCCGGTTCACCATCGGTAACGATTAACAATAGTTTCCGGCGTTCTGGTTGCTTAAGGAGGTGATAGCCTGCGTGACGCATTGCTGCGCCCATACGTGTTGATAAACCACCTTGCATACCTGCCAATTGAGACTTGGCACTATCATCAAAATGTTGGTTAAAATCCTTAAAGCGATAATATTGCACATCATGACGCCCGTCAGAGGCAAAGCCATGCAGCGCAAATGGATCACCAATTCCATTTATCGCGGTAGATACAAGCGTAGCAGCCTCGCGAGTCAGTTGCAGGATTGTTTTATCCGTACCCGGTACCATCTCATTGGTTGACTCGGACAGGTCCATGAGGACCACAACAGCAAGATCACGACTTTTAAGGACATTACGCATGGTGATCCGTGGGTTGGGTTGTTCACCCATGCGGATCGCCACCATGGCATCAATCGCGGCATTAATATCGATTTCATCGCCATCTTCCATATTACGGACACGCTGCACACCTTCCGGTGTCAGCAGGTCGATGATTTGTTTAATGCGATGCGCTATTGGACGATATTCCAACAGAATATCCTCGATAATTTCGGGATCGCCTTTGGGTTGGCGACGCTCGTACACGGTAGCCCAGTCGGGACGGTGTAGCTGAATCTGGTAATCCCATTCCTGATAATGGAACGGTTCGGATACCGGTTCTTTGCCCCACATCTGGTTGAAGCTCTTGGTATCCTTGAGGTCGTCCTCGTAGGGGAACATTTCAGTGGGACATGTCCATATTTCCTGGGCGTCATCACCGGCCAATTCGCAATCCACTTCATTCGCCATCTCCATCACACTTACTGTCTTACGCACCTGGCGCTGACTTGCGGCGACATACTCATCGATCGTGTCGAAAGTGAACTCCTCGAATTCCCAGACAAACCGATTATCGTCGCGATAAGGGATTCTGATGCGTTCCAGGATGCGCAGGCTGGGCACCTCCTTGCGTGAGGAAAACAGGTTAAACAGCTCCATACCCGTATGCCAGGAAAACTGGTTATTGTCCTGCTCGTCTTCAATGCGTGCGTGGAACTCTTCACTAAAGGCATTGAGCTCCGGATCATCACACTTTACTGTCGAGTCCAGCAACATCAATGCGACCCGTTCCAGAATCTGCATGGTAGGATGCTCAACTTCCTCACCATAGTCGTAGTTGAGTAAGGTGCGCCAGAGCTTCTTCAGGCCGGGGAAATCCCGCACTGCTTTGTATTCGATCCGGGCATCTTCCAGGAAACCTATAAAAAACATTTGGGCCGGACTTAATTGCTCGGCCGAGATCCGGGATACCGTGTAGCTGATGTGCGCTGCCATATGCGCTGCCGTGGCCCGATAGAGTTCCAGTCCGGATACATCTCCGATGGCATCCACAGCATCGGGCATGTGTACGATATGGGCCTCAATATAGGGACGGAAGTCCGTGTAATCTGCACCCGTTGGGCGCAAGAAGAAGTCACGTCCCCACAAGGCGCGCAGGTAAAAGTTCAGCTTGCGCTGCACATCGATAAACAGTGTCCCGCGTCGTTCCTTTTGCAATACCGCCAGGGAGTCCTGGGACTCCAGATTGAAATAGGATGTCAGGTTATTAAAGTCTCGACGATAGGCCTGGGCGCCAAAATTTGCCCAGCGTCGCAAACCACTCAGAGTCAGTTTGGATAACAACTCATCAATGTGATTAAGCATTGGACGCAGGCCACGCGCTGCAGTGGAGGACAGCTGATGAATAAGAGTCAGGTAACCACGTAACAACTCGGCGTCACCGAGCCGGCGCGCAGCCGTGGGAAGGCTGTTAAACAGCAAGGCGATCACTTCACCAGAAGTCATCGACGCGAGTTTCATTGCAGCAGTAATGCAATCACCAATAACGTCTTCGCCGCACTCTTTAACCACCAATGGCATGTTCTGCAGGTAAGAGATCACCAGATCGGTGCCACGACCGAGGTTACATAATCCTTTTGCGCCGTCAAGGTAATCCTGCAGTCCAACCTGTGACATGACGTGCGACGCTTCTACGAACGTCGACTCCAGTACATCACGTACCTCAGGTGCTGCGTCTTTTAATTGCTCGGCGTAATCTTCAAGTTTAATAGACATGCTGATTTAACTTTATTGCTGCTCTGCTTCCCAAACACAGGAACGGATGCCGGCAAAACTGTTAACCAAAGAACGTCTGTACTGCGGCGTTAAGCGTATCGCGCATGTCCGGATCATCAGTCAACGGCGTTACCATGGTCATGGTGCAGGCGGCAACGGGCTCGATTCCCTCTTTGATCAGATTTCCCGCATAAACAAGCAAGCGTGTTGAAATACCCTCGTCCAGCCCATGGCCCTTGAGATTCCGGGCCCGGTGCGCAATTTGTACCAGCTTATGCGCAAGGTCGTTATCGATGCCTGATTCCTTTGCGACAATATCTGTTTCAATTTTTTCTTCTGGATAATCGAAGTCGAGTGCGCCAAAACGTTGCTTGGTGGACTGCTTCAGATCCTTCATCAGGCTCTGGTAACCGGGGTTATAGGAAATCACCAGTTGAAAGTCTTCATGAGCCTCTATCAACTCACCTTTTTTATCGAGCGGCAAATTACGTCGGTGATCGGTCAAAGGATGGATTACCACGGTCGTGTCCTGACGCGCCTCGACCACTTCATCGAGATAACAAATTGCACCAAGGCGTGCGGCTGTCGTCAACGGCCCGTCCTGCCACTTGGTGCCTTCCTTGTCGAGCAGGAAACGGCCAACGAGATCAGAGGCGGTCATGTCTTCATTACAGGCAACCGTTATAAGAGGCTTGCCCAGCTTCCAGGCCATATACTCGACAAAACGCGACTTGCCGCAACCGGTCGGACCTTTCAACATCATTGGCATACGGACATCATAGGCTGCCTGATACAGCGCAATCTCGTCACCTACCGCCTCGTAATAAGGCTCATTCTGGATCTTGTACTGACTAATATCGACAACAGACATAACTTATCCCCTAATCTTCATCATCGGTTTCTGTTTCACCACTCCAGCCCGCGGCTCTCGCCCTGGCGATGGCGTCGCCATGAATCTTCTGGTGGCGCTGGCGCAGTTCTTCGGGCAGCTGGCTGACTAGGCAGCCATATTTGTCCCACTCAGTGTTCACTTTCTGCAACAAGGCATCGATACCCGCAAGATTCCAGCCTTCGCAGGTTTCCGTTTCCGGCAACACCCCGAACACCCAGGCGTCACGAATGATCTTGCCAATGGTGGTCATGCCGCCATGGATATCATTGTTGATGCCTATGTATCTGTCAGGTTTGTTCATGCGCTATCGTTTGTATTAAAAAAGCCCCTGACCGTATAGTGCCGGGCAGGGGCTCGATGCAGCATTGAGAATGCCCAGCGGTATTAAACAGTCTTACCGCGGTAAATTACCATCGCAGCGCCTGCTGACTGGGCGAAGTTGTCAAAGCCAAGCAGACGGATGTGATTCTTCGGGTGGGCTTTGTGACAGTTCTCAACTTCAGCCAGAATGGCATCAACGTCAGTTTCACCGAACATCGGCAGCTTCCACATGTACCAGTAGTGGCTACGGGCGTTTTCCGGCTCGGTATGTTCGATACCCGGGTTCCAGCCTTTGCTGACGATGTACTCTATCTGCTTGCGAATCTGCTTGGCGTCCATCGCTGGCAAGTAGGAGAAAGTCTCGAACTTGCGGCTCGACGTATCACTTAAGCTCGATTTGTAATCTTGCATATCACTCATTTCGATTTCCTCAATAAAGTTTCAAATTCATCTCGTAAGTTTTCAGAAAACGGCGGGCCGAGAATCCGGCCCGCCATCCTGATAACAGCTGTACTTACTTGTGAGCCACGTCCAGCTTGTCGACGGTGTCGAATTCGAACTTGATTTCTTTCCAGGTTTCCATCGCCATTTTGAGTTCCGGGCTATTCTTGGCAGCATTGGTAAGAATGTCCTTACCTTCCTTCTCAATATCACGACCCTCGTTGCGCGCTTCCACACAGGCCTCAACCGCAACACGGTTGGCGGCTGCACCGGCAGCATTACCCCAGGGGTGGCCCAGTGTACCGCCGCCGAACTGCAGCACCGAGTCATCACCGAAGATGGAGACCAGCGCCGGCATGTGCCATACGTGGATACCACCAGAAGCAACCGGCAGAACGCCCGGCATTGCGCCCCAATCCTGGTCGAAGAAAATACCGCGTGAACGGTCTTCTTTAATATAGGAATCGCGCATTATGTCGATCCAGCCCAGTGTGGCTTCGCGATCGCCTTCCAGTTTACCGACAACGGTACCGGAATGCAGGTGGTCACCACCGGACAGACGCAGGATCTTGGTCAGTACGCGGAAGTGGATACCGTGGTGCGGATTACGGTCGAGTACCGCATGCATGGCACGGTGAATGTGCAGCAACATACCGTTGTTCTGGCACCATTGTGCCAGCTGGGTGTTTGCTGCCCAACCACCAGTGATGTAGTCATGCATGATGATCGGCGCGCCAATTTCCTTGGCATATTCAGCACGGCGCATCATTTCATCCGCAGTCGGTGCCGTCACGTTCAGGTAATGACCTTTACGTTCGCCGGTTTCCTGCTCGGCTTTCTGGATGGCTTCCATCACGAAGTCGAAACGGTGACGCCAGCGCATGAACGGCTGTGAGTTGACGTTTTCATCATCCTTGGTGAAGTCAAGACCACCGCGCAGACCTTCGTAGCAGGCGCGGCCGTAGTTCTTGGCGGAAAGGCCGAGCTTCGGTTTAATGGTACAACCCAGCAGCGGACGACCGTATTTGTTCAGCAAATCACGTTCAACCTGGATACCCTGGGGCGGGCCGTTACAGGTCATGACGTACGCGATCGGGAAACGAATATCTTCCAGTCGCAGGGCACGCAGGGCCTTGAAGCCGAACACGTTACCGACCAGGGAGGTCATGACGTTAACCACCGAGCCTTCTTCAAACAGATCAATCGGATAAGCTACAAAGGCGTAGAAACAGGTGTCATCACCCGGTACGTCTTCGATGGCATAGGCGCGACCCTTGTAATAGTCGAGGTCGGTCAGCAGGTCGGTCCATACCGTGGTCCAGGTACCGGTTGAAGATTCAGCGGCAACAGCAGCAGCGACTTCTTCACGGGGTACCCCCGGTTGAGGGGTGACTTTAAAGCATGCCAGGATATCTGTGTCTTTCGGTGTGTAATCCGGCATCCAGTACGTTTCGCGGTATTCTTTTACACCCGCGTTATAGGTCTTTGCCATAGTGGCCTCCTGTTACTTTAATTAAATAAAGAATTCTGTTTCCGGGTGGCAGTCTATTTTTCCTGCATGTCACCAAAGTGACATCAAATTTCTGACCCACCATCTGTGGAGGACAGAAGTATAGGCTGACCAATCATAAAGTAAATTAAATATTTATGATTGATACCATAAGTAAAAACTTATATATTATCAGTATGAATGTCACGTTTCGCCAACTCAAGGTCTTCGAGGCCGTTGCCCGCCACCTGAGTTTCACCCAGGCGGCTCAGGAGCTGCACCTCACCCAACCTGCAGTTTCCATGCAAATCAAGCAGTTAGAGGAAACTACCGGGTTGCCCCTGTTTGAACAATTAGGGAAGAAGACGTATCTCACAGAAGCCGGACGAGAGATGTACCAGTACAGTCACTCGATCTCCGCGCTTCTGAACGAGGCCGAAGAAGTCCTGGAGCAACTCAAGGGGGTACAGACCGGCCGGCTAAATATCTCCGTTGCGAGTACGGCAAATTATTTTGCGACCCGCCTGCTGGCCGCCTTCGCCAAACAGTACCCCGGCACCAGCTTCAGTCTGGATGTCACGAACCGGGCCACCTTGTTGCACCAGCTTTCGCACAACGAGAAAGACCTGGTTATTATGGGCCGGCCTCCGGCAGAAATGGA
>JAJDNN010000133.1 GCA_022340685.1 Pseudomonadota bacterium | reverse complement strand
GCAAGGTCGAGGGCAGTTAACCACCGGGTCGCCCCCCGGAACCGGCCAAGGTCAGCCAGGTTGGCGGGATCGCCAGGGTGTCGCTGATGGGCCTGCACCCGGTAAATTCTTGGCCCATCCCTGATTTGCTTATAAACTGGGTTTAATAAGGGCTGGAGAGAATCAACCCTGCCATACGGAACTTGTAAGGAACGGAATCCATGTCACTCGCAGTCGTCTATAGTCGCGCCCGGGTCGGGATCGATGCCCCGCTGGTCAGTGTGGAGGCACATCTCGCCAACGGCCTGCCGGCCCTGTCCATCGTTGGCCTGCCCGAAACCGAGGTGAAAGAAAGCAAGGACCGGGTCCGCGCCGCCATACTCAATGCCCGGTTTGAATTTCCGGCTCGCCGCATCACGATCAACCTGGCCCCGGCCGACCTGCCCAAGGAAGGCGGACGCTTCGATCTGGCCATCGCCCTCGGCATCCTGGCTGCCTCGGATCAAATCGCATCCAACCGGCTGGAGCAGTATGAATTCATTGGCGAACTTGCCCTGAGCGGCCAGTTGCGCCCGGCCCGCGGGATTCTGCCTGCCGTGCTGCAGACCAGCAAGGCGGGACGGGGCCTGGTCCTGCCACGGGAAAATGCTGCCGAGGCCGCCCTGTTCAGCCAGGCCCGCATTCTGCCCGCCGATCATTTACTGGAAGTCTGCGCCCACCTCAACGGCCAGCAGACACTGGACTTCTATCAGGGACAGCCGCAGGTTAACGGCACCGACCAACCCGATCTGGGCGAGGTCAGGGCCCAGCATCATGCCCGGAGAGCACTGGAAATCGCCGCAGCCGGCGGCCACAGTCTGTTGATGATTGGCCCACCCGGTACCGGCAAGACCATGCTGGCGGCGCGCCTGCCGGGGATCCTGCCCCCCATGACCGAAGTGGAGGCCCTGGAAACCGCCGCGCTGCATTCGGTCAGCAGCCACGGTTTCCGGCCTGAGGACTGGAACAAACGCCCGTTTCGCACTCCGCACCATACCGCCTCGGCAGTGGCCCTGGTCGGCGGCGGTAGTCAGCCCCGCCCGGGCGAAATTTCCCTGGCTCACAACGGGGTTGTGTTTCTTGACGAGCTGCCGGAATTTGACCGGCATGTGCTGGAGGTGCTGCGCGAACCGCTGGAGTCAGGACAGATCACCATTTCGCGGGCTGCCCGTCAGGCCGAATTTCCGGCCCGCTTCCAACTGGTGGCGGCCATGAATCCCTGCCCGTGTGGCTATCACGGGCATCCCAGCGGTCGGTGCCGATGCACGCCGGATCAGGTCGCCCGCTACCGAAGCCGGATCTCCGGGCCCTTGCTGGATCGCATCGATATGCATGTGGAGGTCCCCAGCGTGCCGCTGGATGTGCTGCATGCCGAGCAGGACAGCGGCGTGGAGTACAGCGCCACGGTGCGGGAACGGGTGGCGCAGGCCCGGACCCGCCAGCTGGAACGGGCCGGCGTCGCCAATTGCCGGCTCGGCAACCGTGACGTGGACCGGCACTGCCGGGTGGACCAGGCCGGTCGTACCCTGCTCGAACAGGCCGCCGACAAGCTCGGCCTGTCAGCCCGGGCCTACCACCGGATTCTCAAGGTTGCCCGCACCATTGCCGATCTGGCCGGCAGCGAAGCGATCGCAACATCCCATCTCAGCGAGGCAATCAGCTACCGACGCCTGGATCGCAATACCTGAGCGATACCCACGGGTCAATTCACCACCCAAGAGGCGCGATAGCGATCGCAACAACCCGCGTCATCGCCTATGGCAGATTTTTCCGGCACCAATCATCGATAGCCTGGCGGACTTCTGCGGGTTTTTCGGTCAACGGCCAGTGGTCGCATTCGATTTGCTGGATTTCAAGGTTGGGGATGGCCTGCAACCTGACCCGACTTTTTCCAATATCGCTCAGGGTAGAGCCGCTGGACATCAGTACCAGGGTCGGCGCCCGGATGGCGGAAAGGTCCGGCAGGGCGCGACCCACTTCAAATAGATCCTGCAAGTAATTGGCGAAAGGAATATAGGGGAAATCCGCACTCGGGTTCATATACAGGTCGGTGATGTGCATGCCGGGGTTGGCAGCCAGGGTGGCGCGGGTTTGCCGGTCCAGGGCATGAAGATCGCGCGGCGGAAAATGCTGGCGGCGATACACCAGGCGGTTGAACAACTGGATTAGCCAGATAGTCGGCTTCAGCAGCCAATGCAGGCGCCGGGACCAGCCCAGCAGACCGGTCAGGTATTCGGGGATCACCGGGTCGATAAGGATCACCGCCTCGACCCGCCCGGGATGGGTCACGGCAAAGTCCATGGCCGTTTCGACGCCCAGACTGTGACCAAGCAGAACGGCTGGCGCCAGTTCCTCGGCGCTGATCAGGGCGTCCAGATCGGCTACCCACCGCTCCCGATTAATGCGACCCCAGTACATGGACTCGCCGTGGCCACGCTGGTCCAGTCGTAACAGGTTCCACTGCCCTGAAAGGGTGGTGCCTTCGACGAATTCGGACCAGCGGGTGTGGTTGCTGGCCAGGCCATGAATCATCACCAGACTGTGACGGGCGCCGGCGGCCCGGTCCAGCCAGTAGGTCAGGGTAAACCCGTCAAGCGCCAGTGTTTTTTTTGTTTCCATTCCAATGCATTCCCGGCTTCACCTCGTCCCGCCATGGTCTATAGTCTTAATGGGAAATACAAGGGGAGAGTACGCCATGACTATCTCATTGACCTTGCTGGAATACCTGGAATGGAAAGGCGTGGATTATGAACTGCTGCACCATGAACCGGCATTTGACAGCATGCATACCGCCGAAGCGGCCCATGTGCCCGGCGACCAACTGGCCAAATGCGTGGTGCTGGAAGACGAGTCCGGCTACCTGATGGCGGTGATCCCCGCCACCCACGAGCTGGAACTGGAGGCCCTGCGGCAACAGCTCAACCGCCAGTTACAGTTTGCCAATGAAGAAGAGATCACTGATCTGTTTGAAGATTGTGATCGGGGCGCGGCCCCACCCCTGCCACAGGCCTTTGGTTATGAGGCCGTGGTGGACGACAGCCTGGCGGACTATAACGATATCTATCTTGAAGCCGGCGACCATCAGGAACTGGTACGCATTTCGGGGCATGATTTCCAGAGCCTGACAGTCAACGCACCACACGGTTACTTCAGCCGGCACTACTGACTTCGGTCACGGTCTCCCGCACTACCCCAAGACATCCCGCTGTTTTGCAGGATGTCAATATCGACGTCCGGGCACTCGGTCCCTACAATTGCGGTTTACTCGACGCCGTGATTCATGACCGCCACCCTCAATCCTGCCCAACTCGCTGCTGTACGCCATCTCGATGGCCCCTGCCTGGTGCTGGCCGGCGCCGGCTCCGGCAAGACCCGTGTGATCACGCACAAGGTTGCCTACCTGATCAGGGACTGTGGCATCGACCCGCGCCACATTGCCGCCGTAACCTTCACCAACAAGGCAGCGCGGGAAATGAAATCCCGCGTCACCAAACTGCTGGGCAATGAGGCCACCCGGGGACTGCGGATTTCCACTTTTCATACACTGGGTCTGGAAATCATTCGCCACGAACTGAAGGCCCTCGGTTACAAGCCGGGTTTCTCCATCTACGATAACACCGACAGTGCTGCGCTGTTGCGGGAGCTGATGACCAAAGCCTTTGGCGATCATGGCAACCAGGCCGAACAAATGCTGTGGCGTATCTCGGCCTGGAAAAGTGCCCTTACTTCACCGGACCAGGCACTGGCCGAGGCAGCTGGTGATGCCGTTAGTGTAGCGGCCGCTCGCCTGTATGAGGCCTATAACCACCATCTGAAAACCTATAACGCCGTGGACTTTGATGATCTGATCATGCTGCCAGTGCAGTTGTTCCGTACCCAACCGACGACACTTGAACAGTGGCAAAACCGGATTCGCTACCTGCTGGTGGATGAATACCAGGACACCAACGTCACCCAGTACGAACTAGTCAGGCAACTGGTCGGCGTGCGTGGCAATCTGACGGCCGTGGGCGATGACGACCAGTCCATCTATGCCTGGCGCGGCGCACGGCCGGAAAACCTGGCCCAGCTGCAGGACGACTTTCCCCGGCTAGCCATTATCAAACTGGAACAGAACTATCGTTCCACCGGTTGCATCCTGCAGGCAGCCAATGCCCTTATCGACAACAACCCGCATGTGATTAGCAAACGCCTGTGGAGTGAACTGGGTTTCGGTGAGCCTGTTCGAATCCTGCGTACCCGCAATGAAGAACATGAAGCGGAACAGGTTGTATCGGAACTGCTACATCACCGTTTTATACATCGCACCGGTTATGCGGACTACGCCATTCTGTATCGTGGCAATCACCAGTCGCGCCTGTTCGAACGCATGTTGCGGGAACATGACATCCCCTACTATCTCAGTGGCGGCCTGTCGTTCTTTGCCTATGCGGAAATCAAGGACATCATGGCCTATCTGCGCCTGATCGCGAACCCGGATGATGACAATGCGCTGCTGCGCATTGTCAATACGCCCCGTCGCGAAATTGGTCCCGGCACTGTGGAAAAACTGGCCAACTATGCCGCCCACCAGGGCCATAGCCTGTTTGCC
>JAJDNN010000088.1 GCA_022340685.1 Pseudomonadota bacterium | reverse complement strand
CACCGGGTGCTGAAAAGTCCGGCAACCTCTACTACTTCATCAGTGCGGATGGTGAAACCGGCGGTCTTGGATACGGCGGCAAGTTGGGTCGTTACACCTTCGAGAATGCCAGTGATTATGACTACAACTACCTGGAACTGTACCTGAGCAAGTCCGATTTCACCCTCTCGGTATCCAAAGCTGATACGGATGATAATTACTGGAGTAATACTGACGACGATGTTCATGTCTGGGTTTCCTGGTCCAAGTCGTTTGACCTGTAAGGGATTGCAGGCGGAATTATTCATTCAGGACATGCCCGCCGTGTAAACGGCGGGATTTTTTCTAACAAAATAGGAGAGATGACCATGAAAATGGTTATGGCAATTATCAAGCCCTTCAAGCTCGATGATGTGCGTGAAGCCCTGTCGGAAATCGGCGTTCAGGGGATCACCGTCACCGAAGTGAAAGGCTTTGGACGGCAGAAAGGCCACACCGAGCTGTATCGTGGCGCGGAATATGTGGTGGACTTTTTGCCCAAGGTGAAAATCGAAGCGGCTGTTTCGGACGGTCTGGTGGATCAGGTAATCGAAGCGATTGCCAAGGCCGCCAACTCCGGCAAGATTGGTGACGGCAAGATTTTCGTATCCCCCATTGAACAGGCTGTCCGTATTCGCACTGGCGAAGCGGGCGAAGAAGCCCTGTAAATAGCGGGCTTAACCTAAGAGGAATTCATAGTGGAAGCTTTAAATGGTATTAAAGATTTAAGCTACGCACTCGATACGTTTTACTTCCTGATTACCGGCGCGCTGGTAATGTGGATGGCAGCGGGTTTTGCCATGCTGGAAGCGGGTCTGGTGCGTTCCAAAAACACGGCTGAAATTCTGACTAAGAATGTCGTCCTGTTTGCCATCGCTTGTATCATGTACATGATCGTTGGTTACAACATCATGTACGGCGACGGAACCGAGGGCGGGATCATTCCCAGTCTCAGTTTCATGCTGGGGGCAGACAATAACCCGGAAGAAGTGCTGAAGATAGGGATGGATGGCTGGTATGACGGTAGCTATTATTCCAGCATGTCGGACTTCTTCTTCCAGATGGTGTTTGTCGCGACTGCCATGTCCATCGTCTCCGGTGCGGTTGCCGAGCGCATGAAATTGTGGGCGTTCCTGTTTTTCGCTGTGGTCATGACCGGCTTCATTTATCCGGTTCAGGGCTACTGGAAATGGGGCGGTGGTTTCCTGGATCAGGCCGGGTTCCTGGATTTTGCCGGTTCCGGTGTGGTGCATCTATGCGGTGCGACAGCTGCGCTGGCGGGTGTCCTGCTACTGGGGGCACGCAAGGGTAAATACGGTCCCGATGGCAAGATCAACGCGATCCCGGGTGCCAACATGCCGCTGGCTACGATTGGTACATTCATCCTGTGGTTGGGATGGTTTGGATTCAACGGCGGTTCCGAACTGATCCTGTCCAATGTGGGTGAAGCCAACGCGGTCGCAAAGGTGTTCGTGAATACCAACATGGCTGCCTCCGGTGGTGTGGTCGCTGGCTTGATCACGGCTCGCCTGTTGTTTGGCAAGGCTGATCTCACCATGGCATTGAATGGAGCTCTGGCTGGCCTGGTAGCCATTACGGCAGAGCCCCTCACACCCTCACCTGAACTGGCCACTCTGATTGGTGCCATTGGTGGTGTTCTGGTCGTGTTCGCCATTATTACCATTGACAAGATCAAAATCGATGATCCGGTTGGTGCTATCTCGGTGCACGGTGTGGTTGGTATCTGGGGTCTGCTGGCAGTCACTCTGTCCAATCCCGACTCCAGCCTCGGCTCGCAGTTACTGGGGATAGGTTCTATTTTTGTCTGGACCTTTGTTACCAGTCTCATCGTTTGGGGTATCCTCAAGGCAGTAATGGGGATTCGCGTCAGCGAAGAGGAAGAGTACGAAGGCGTGGATATCGGGGAATGTGGCCTGGAGGCCTACCCGGAATTCACCGGTTCCAAGGGATCTGGTATCTGAACTCCTTAAATTAAGGTTAGGAGCTTATACGGGCGCCTTCGGGCGCCCGTTTTTTATTCATGGCGAGGAACGTGTAGATGGGTGGGCTGAATGGAAACCCCCGGTTATACGTTATGCAAATACACAATTTCGCCACGGCGTGCTTATGTTATTTTACGCTTCATGAGTCGCCTGAGCCTGATTGACATTGCAGTACTGGATTTGCAACCGGTAAACATTGCCGTCGCTGAAGCCGATTGCGTCTGCCTGACAGGTCCATCGGGGGCAGGCAAGTCGCTGTTACTGCGAGCTGTTGCCGATTTGATCCCGCATCTGGGTGATGCCAGTCTGGATGACAGTCTGTGCAGCACGATGAAACCCAGTTTGTGGCGGCGCCAGGTAGGTTATCTACCATCTGAAAGCCACTGGTGGTCGGATCGGGTGGGTGATCATTTTTCCCAACCCCATGCCATGGCTTTCCAGCAACTGGGTTTTGATACAGATGTGTTGAACTGGGAGGTATCCCGTCTGTCGACCGGTGAGAAACAACGCCTCGCCCTGTTGCGTCTGCTCACAAACCAGCCGCGTGCGCTGTTGCTGGATGAGCCAACCGCGAGCCTTGATGCACAGGGGGTGACACGGGTTGAAACCATGCTTGGCAATTATCAGCAGCAACATCAGGTGCCGCTGTTGTGGGTCAGTCACGATGCAGACCAAGTCGAACGTGTAGCACATCGCGTATTCGAATTGCAGCAGGGTCAGGTCCGGGAGGTCGCGTAATGAGTGTGATCACGTTGAGTGTCACCGACCTGATGCTTGCCGCGGGACTGGTCGTGCTGCTGGCGTTGCTGTCTATCTGGATGCAGCTCAATCTGGCTAGCAAGCTGGTGGTGGCCGCGATGCGAACCACGGTTCAACTGATGTTGATCGGACTGGTACTGAAGGTCCTGTTTGCCAATGCCCAGCTGATCTGGGTGATGGCACTGGCGCTATTTATGCTGGCGGTGGCCGGACGTGAAGTAATGGTGCGCCAGGAACGCCGCTTCGGCGGTGTATGGGGCTACGGTCTGGGAACCTTGTCCATGTTTGTATCGGCCTTTGCCACCACGGTCTTTGCGCTGGTCTTTATCGTGGGTACCGAACCCTGGTACGAGCCGCAATATGCCATTCCACTGCTGGGCATGATGCTGGGCAACACTATGAATGGGGTGTCATTGGCACTGGATCGGCTAACCACCTCGGCCTGGCAGCAACGTGGCGTCATCGAGGCGCACCTGACCCTCGGGCATGAATGGCGCACGGCAATAAGCGCCATCACGCGGGACAGTGTGCGAGTTGGGATGATCCCGATCATCAATGCCATGGCCGCAGCCGGAATTGTGAGCCTGCCGGGCATGATGACGGGCCAGATCCTGTCAGGTACGCCCCCACTTGAAGCAGTGAAGTACCAGATCCTGATAATGTTCATGATTAGCGCCGGGACCGGGTTTGCCACCATGGCCGCCAGCTGGATAGGCGCACGGCGTCTGTTCGACGAACGCTGCCGATTACGGCTGGACCGACTGACGGTCAGGGATTGAGATCATGCACGGGAGGGTGCAGGAATGAAGTGGTTTACTGTGTTAGGAGCGGGAATGCTGGTGTGCAGCCTGCCAGCTGTGTCAGCAGAAATTTACAAATGGACCGATACCGATGGACGTGTGCATTACGGCGATGAGGCGCCGTCGGATTCGATCCCGGAGTTCAAGATCAAGCCGCCACCCGTAGTGACACCGGACAGCGCCTCCCCGAACGTGCAGAGCGAACAGCAGCACAAAGTTAAACAACGCAAATTACTGGAATCCTTCGCGGCAGAGCGGCGAGAACAACAACAGGCGGAACAGGAACGTCAGCGAATGGCCGCCATACGGCAACAGAATTGCAAGACGGCCCGCACCCGCTTGCGCTCGGCCCAGAATGCGAATCTGATTTACGATCGTGACAAGCAGGGCAACAGGATCTTTTATAACAAGGCCCAACGTAAGCAGTACCTGCTCCGTCTGCGCAGTGAGGTTAGCGAGTGGTGTGAGTAACTTTAGAAGTCGATACTTGACCTGACAAATACTGTCAGAAACATATCGCGACTTTGTTATTTAAAATTAGCCAGGTAGCGGGTCATAAAATAGTTCGTAAACCCCGGGTTGGATTTTCTGATTGCGTTTGCAGTGTGCAAAGCTATATCTGGCGGATTTGCAATAATGATACCTGTTATTCCAATAGTGTCTTACCGAGATGAGATATTGTCCATGCCACTTCAGTTGATAGTAATCATGTTGTTCCTGCTGCTCGTTGGGTGCACTACGCCGCCTCAACAGACGGAGTCGCTCGATTACCGTGCACGGGCGGAAACCCAGGTTGATGACGCTGTGCGCGTCTCCGCTGTTGTATTAAGTCAACAGGAGTCGGAAAATACCTTTGCACTTCCGCTGGCGGAAATGGGTATTCAGCCGGTCTGGTTGGAGATCGAGAACCGGGAAGACAGTGGGTTGTATTTAATGCTACTCAGTCTCGATCCGAATTACTTCTCACCATCGGAAGTGGCCTGGATGTTTCAAGGAGAAGTTGATATCAGTTTAGATGAACTTAATGACATATTCCTGGATAAACATATAAGGATCATTATTCCACCACATAGTACGGTATCAGGGTATGTCTATACGAATCTTGACCCGGGTGTGAAAGCCTTTGCCGTAGAGCTTTTTGGCAGACGGGATCATCGAACATTCGAGTTTGTTCAAACCGTGCCGGGGTTTGAGGCGGACTTCATGCGCGTGGACTTCGCGCGTTTGTATGCGCCAGGCGAAGTGCGGGATGTGGATCTTGATGGCCTGCGTCAGTACCTGGAGGGTTTGCCGTGTTGTGTGTTAGGCGGTGATGCGAAAACACCCGGAGATCCACTCAACCTGGTGATCGTGGGTGAAGGAAACCATGTGCTGTCCACTCTGGTGCGTCAGGGGTGGGATATCACCGAGACCATGCGTTCCGATACAGTATGGCGAACGATAGCGTCGTCTGTTTTTCAATCGAAGTACCGCACATCGCCGGTATCACCCTTGTATTTATTTGGGCGACCGCAGGACGCTGCACTGCAGAAGACGCGTAGTAGCGTAGACGAACGCAACCACTTGCGACTCTGGCTGGCGCCGGTGACCCTGGAGGGACAGAAGGTGTGGGTGGGCCAGATCAGCCGTGATATCGGGGTGAAGTTATCCCGAAAGACCTTTGTCACCCACAAGATCGATCCCGTCGTCGATGAAGCCCGGCTGTATATCACTCTGGATATTGCTGACTCGCAGAGTCTACAAGCGGTGGGTTACGTCAAGGGCGTCGGTTACTCCGACCGTGAATCACCCCACTTCAATTACACCGAGGATCCATTTTACACTGATGGTCTGCGGGTGGTCCTCATTTTTGGTAAAGGGCGATATCCCCTCGATAGTATTGAGTTATTGCGCTGGGAAAAACTAAAGCCGATTAAAAAAACTACAAACATTATTGAGCGCTCAGGCGATCAGTCAGACTGATGCGGGAATGAATTTGAACAGATCAGCAACACACAGATAAGTGTTACTCTGGCAGCACCCATGGCCGGCAAGTCCTGCATAATTTCAGTCCCACTTGCACGTTTATTAATACTTTACCCCGAAGTGGTCGTATTGTTTTGTTGGTAGATCACCCGCTGCGGTATCGGGATTTCAATGCCATCCTGATCAAAGCGGTTCTTGATACGGCGCAGCACATCGGCGACTTAACCTTGTCATGAACGTCTGGATATTATTGACCGAAACACGAAACTGAGTGAAAAGTCCTTCGCTCTGATTCAACGCTGGCGAGATGTGTCCACCCTCCCCAAGGAGGCCATTATGGTTTCAGCACAGAGGCAGAAGCCCATGCTCTTCGTATAGCTGTTGCACAGTATTGCTTTGCATGAAAGAAACGAAATGCTCACCCCACTTACCACCGTCCGCGACGACCCCGATGTGGTACCGGGTTGTTGGGTTCGCGGGGGAGCGTTCTCCCGACAACACACCTCCAATATCCACAAGTTCAAATATATCGGGGAAGATCCGGGTATAGCGAAGCGCCAGGTGGTAGTAAATCACCGCCGCATCCGCGTGGCCCGCACCGATCAGTTCCGGCACTTCCCGGTGGTGAATGATTTGCGAATGCACCGTCTTCGGGCCTGCCGTGGACAGTTTTGACACCACCGCGTTCCCGTCCGCACCGGCTTCCCGCGCCAGGCCACCCGCCGCTTCCGCGTAAACCGCGAAGCTCGCCTTTTCCGTCACCGGGTTGGAGCAAGCCACAGTGACATCGTCGGACAGCAGGTCTGCGACGGAGATGATGTCCTTCGGGTTGCCCTTGCGCACCAAGATGACGTTGCCCCGACTTTCGGCGAACGGTACGTGCTGAACGATGAAGCCCGCCTCCACCAGCCCGTCCAGGATGTTACCGGGGCCGATGAATACGTCCGGCTTTCGGCTGATGCGCAAATTACCCAACACCAGGCCGTCGCCCTTCAATGCATCCACCAGGGGTGCAGGCGGGGTGGTGGTGTAGAACACGTCGCCGACATCAGGGTTGGCATTCAGGAAGGCGCGCACAGATGCTTCCAGCGCCATGTGGTGGTTGCCGTCTGAGAACACAGCCAGGCCTGCCGTTGCTGGATCACCGTGGAAGTCCAGTACCAGGTTGCTGCCGGGCGCGGCAAAGGCGCGTACAGATTCGTCTGGATATTGCGCAGCCTCCGGCGGCCAGTGCAAGGGGCTGTTCGGTGTTGCCATTACGAGACTTAAGCCGCGCTTAGTTGCAAAAGGCGGCGCAGATGGTCGGGCTGTACAATATGGAAGTGATGGCTCACTGTGCGGACCGCGCCTATCTTACGAAGGTGTGCCAGCGTTGAACTGACGGTCTGCCTGCTGGCGCCGATCAGGTTGGCGATGTCCTGGTGCGTAAGACGCACGTTCACGCACAGTTCACCTTCTGTGTAACCGGCACAGCAGCGTGTGCCCGATGACACTGCAGCCAAACGCACTAGCAATCGGGCGACGCGAGTTTCCACGTTGTCGGAGGCCAACCCAACCAGTGCGTGACCCAACGCGCGGACCCGGGCCGACAGGATGCTGATGGCCTTCATGGCCGCTTCGGGGTGCGCACCCAGGAAGTTGGTGAAGTCTTTGCGGCGGATGGAATAGACCTGGGTGGCTTCGTTCGCGACGGCATAAATCTGCCGGTTGCTGCCACGCCAGAGTTCAGCCATGCCGAAGATCTCGCCGGGGAAGCTGAACCACAGGATAGTTTCCTTGCCGGTAGACGAGACCTGGAATAACCGGATGCAGCCGCCAGCAACGATGTAGACATCGTTGGATCGGTCACCAGCGCGGAACAGGTGGTCGCGGGATTTCAGATCCATGCGGCGTGAGCATTTCAGAAGATCCTGTGTCTCCGACTCCGACAGGCTGGACAGGAAATTTGCATGGGCATCCGACCAGGCATCCCCTTCGTCGTCGATACTGAAAAAGTCGTTAGTCTCGATGTTCGTGCTGATATCCGCAAACGGATTCACGACGTGTTCACTGATAGCGCTCATTAGTCTACATCCTAACTACATCTCATAAACTTATCATGGCATGCCGGACGTACTGTTGCCAGAGTAGATATAACCAAACTGAAGAAAATTGGCGACAGGGAGTCCTGGTGCCCAGGCTTCCGGTATTAATTTGATTTGCCTAATAGAGCAGGCAAGTTTATTTGTATTATCTAATATTATTTTAAACGTTAATTCCAATTTTCTAATATCAAGTTGCCTTCGCTTACTTTGTCATCTGGACGACAAAGGCGCAAACTGACATTCGTTAATATCAGAGATATTAAATATATAAAGAGCCGTTCCTTGAAATGATGAAGGGCCGGATAACAACGATGACCCAATAATACGGAGGAGTGACGATGAGAAGATTGCTTACCATAGTGCTCGGCCTTGTGATGGCAGCAGCCATTACAAACACCGCCGCAGCGGATTACCCGTCCCGCCCTATAATATTCATGACCATGACCCAGCCGGGCGCACAGATTGACCGCCTGACCCGCGGCCTGGCCCAGCGCTTCAGCAAGATCCTTGGAGAGCCCATCAACGTCAAGAACGTAACCGGCGCTCACGGCACCGTGATGGCGGCCACGCTAGCAAGGGCCAAACCCGACGGCTACACCCTCGGTATCACGTCGCTGACCGCGTATACCTACGCCCCCCATCACGACAAGCTACCCTACACCCCCGAGGATTTCGATTACCTGTCCCTGGTGGCGCTGAATTCCAGTGGCTTTATCTCCAAGGCGGATGCGCCCTGGAACACGCTGAAGGAAGCTTTCGAATGGGCCAAGAAGAACAACAACGGCACCCTGATCGCCATGTTTCATGGCGCGGATGACCGTGACGCTATTTTGCGCATGGCCAAGCAGGAAGGGGTTAAGCTGTCGCTGATTCCGTCCAAGGGTGGACCGTCCGTGATCAAGGCGGTGACCGGCGGTCACGCCCAGGTCGGTTACGTTGGGGCAATTCTCTACAAGTTTGTGGAAGCCGGCCAGATCAAGCTTATCGGCTCGGCGTTAAGCATACGGCTTCCGCCGATTCCCGACGTACCGACGCTCCAGGAGCAGGGCTACAATGAGAAGGTCGAAATGATCGTTGCCCTGGTGGCACCGAAAGGGCTGCCCGCCGATGTCAAGGCCAAACTCCTGGCCGCCGCCGACCAGCTGGCGAACGACAAGGAAACCCAGAAATTTATCACGGAAGGTCTGTTGATGCGGCCCGTGCAGTGGGGTGAGGCGCATGCCGACCAGACCCAGAAGGAACTTTATGCGACCTTCGGGGAGCATGCGAAGGCGAAGTAGACCGGTTCGCCGGGCTGGGGGAGTTTTCTCCAGTCCGGCACCCTCGATGCGCTGTAAGGATACAAGAGTGGAAAGGAACAGGAATGGAGGAGACGAGATCCGGTTTTCCCGGATTGCCTTGCTGCGCAGGATAATAAGACCGGTGTCGTGTGCCCTTGACAGAGAAGGGGTATCACAGAGCAGCCGGGGTGAGAGGTAAAGCACGTGACAAGGATACAAAGAGAAACTATCGCTAATCTGGTGATCGTCGGGTTTTGCCTTGTGATGCTCATGTGGGCCATTCCAACGTATACACCAAAATATCCCGGGTACGGCGCATCGCCCAGACTGGTGCCCAACGTGGCAGTCGGAATCATGATGGTAATGGCTGGCCTCTCCCTGGTTCGTCTGCTTCTGGCCCGGTTCGCGGGCAAGACGCTGCCGCCTGCGGAACATCATTACCCGGAAGAGGCGCAATCGACGGGGTTCACCCAGATCGGGCGGATCAATTTGCGCAACCTGGCGCTGTTCATGATTCCCAGCATCTTGCTGGTGGTTGGGATCGAAGATCTGGGCTACGTGCCGACCGCCTTCCTGTTCCTGATGGTCCTTCAATACGTTATCGGCAACCGGAAATGGATCCAGATGACGGTGCTCTCCATCGTCGTCGTCGCGGTGATGTACATCATTATGCGCTATGGTTTCGGCGTGCCGGTGCCGGGACCGCAGCTTTTCGAATAACACTACCAAACACGCGGAACACAAAAACCATGGAAATGATACTTGCGGGATTGCTGGACGCCATTTCACCTGTCAGCCTCATGTACGTCTTCATAGGGGTTGCCATCGGCGTGTTGATTGGGGCGATCCCCGGCATCAACGGCCCTATGGCCATCGCGCTATTCATCCCGATTACTTATTATATGACGCCACTTACTGCCATCGGCTTCCTGGTGGGACTGAACAAGGGAGCTTTCTTTGGTGGTGCAGTATCGGCAGTGCTATTGCGGACGCCTGGTACGCCAGAGGCGGCGGCCACCTCATGGGACGGCTATCCGCTCACCCAGCAGGGAAAGGGTGAAAAGGCGCTGCGCATGGCCCTGTACAGTTCGGTGGCCGGCGACTTTATCTCAACGGTGGTGCTGATCCTGATCGCTGCTCCCCTTGCAGCCGTCGCCCTGTTCATGGGGCCGGCAGAAATCTTCGCGCTGATTTCGCTGGCACTGACGGTCATTGCAGGCATCGGTACAACTTCTATCTGCCGGGGTCTCATCGCGGCCGGGCTCGGCCTGCTTGCGGGCATGATCGGCACCGAACCGGTGACGGCGTTGCCCCGGCTCACCTTCGACGTCTACCAGCTGGGCGGTGGTCTTTCCCTGGTTCCGGTGGCCATCGGCCTGCTGGCGTTCTCGGAAATCCTGATCCAGATGGAGCGATTCACCGGCAAGGGCAGTGGCGCGCACGCGGCAAACGTGTTCTCGTCGAAGCGTGAAGACCGGCTGCTTTCGCGCAAGGAGTTCTTCGCCAACACTCGCACCCTGCTCCGGGGCAGTGCCATAGGAATCGGCGTCGGCGCTATGCCGGGACTCGGCGCGCCGGTGGCATCCTTTATGTCCTACGACCAGGCGATGAAACGCTCCAAGCACAAGGAAGAATTCGGGCAGGGCCGGCTGGAGGGCATCGCGGCGTCCGAGTCGGCCAATAGTTCAGTAGTGGCCTCCAGCCTGATCCCGCTGTTTGTTCTGGGTATTCCCGGTAACCTCGCTGCCGCCATGCTAATGGGTGCGTTTATGATCTTTGGCATGCAGCCAGGACCCCTGATGTTCAAGGAAAACGCCCAGCTCATGTATGGCATCTACGGCAGTCTGCTCATCGCCAGCCTGTTCCTGGCTGTTATCGGCCGGTTCGGGCTCCGGGCATTCTGCAAGGCCGTCGAAATCCCGGCGATGATCCTGTACCCAATCGTGATCTTCACCTGCATCATGGGGTCGTATCTGGGCAGGTCCGACATGTTCGATGTGGGTGTCATGCTGACCTTCGGCGTCATCGGCTACTTCATGCGAAAGTTCGACTTTTCCTACGTCGCTTTCCTGATCGGCTTCATCCTGGTGCCGGAATGGGAACGTACGCTTCAGCAGGTTGTGATCATTTCCGAAAACAACCCCACGATGTTCTTCGAGCGGCCTGTTGCCGTGGGACTGATGGTGCTGACCTTTTTCGTTATCGGTAAAACGTTCTGGGGTAACATCAAGGCAGGCAGGGACTGTCGCGAACCGAAGACGAAATCGACACCCCAGGCCGAAAATAACTAACGAAACGTGGCGCGTTTGTCGTCTGCGCGACAGGAGCGTGCCAGGCTCCATACTAAACTGGTGCCAAGGATCCGACGAACGGGCCAGGCCAACGCTAGACTACTGAGCCATTACTTTAAAGAAATGCCAAGACTGAAAAAGATTTATAGAGTACTAATAAAGAGGTTGTATCCATGAAAAAAATGACCGACGCTGAATTGAAAAAAAAATTAGGTGATTCATATACCGCGCCTGTCGGCCTGTATTCAAAGACCAAGGACATGTCGTTTCTTGGCCGTGTCAGTTGTAATATAGAAGAAATGGATGCTGGTTCCTGGCAGGAAATTATTATTGACTATGAGTTGGGCCAGTCAGGGATGGCCGATGGCTCCTGGTTCAAGGCGACATTTCGTTTTTATTCAGACTGGGAATTGTTCCAGACCACCGATCCAACCGCTGCTAACTATATCAGCGCTGAATATCATGCATCACCGACAGTAAAAGGACAAAGCGCGGCCACCGTACAAAAATTATCGGTGCGTTTTGATCAGAAAGGCCATGAACGTCCGTTTCAAAAGGCGGTTATCGTTGATACCTTTGATGGTTACCTGAAAGCCGGTGACCACATCATTATTCGTCTGGGCGATCGTCGTTTCGGTGGCCCGGGTACGCGTGTTCAGACCTTCACTGAAGAGGATTTCAAATTCCGTTGTTATGTCGATCCGCTAGGTACTTCACGTTTTGCCGCGGTGAAACCGGATCTGGATATCAATATCAAACCGGGTGTGCCTGCCCTGTTGCAGTGGGCCGGTTCGCGTATCGTTAAACAGGGAGAGAAGTTGCCGTTGCGTGTGCGTGCCGAAGACCAGTGGGGCAATACCTGCTGGAATCGTGCAGAAAAAGTTGTTGTAAAAGCCACACTGGATGGTAAGGACTGTTATGAAAAAGAGATCACCATGCCTGCGGAAGGCTGGTGTGTATCCTTGCTTGATGATGTTCCTTCTGACAAGGCCGGTGAACTGACGATTACTGCGTCCATGCCGGAGCACATTGCGGTAAAAGATCATACTTTCTATGTAACTATTGATAAAGCAATCGATTTTCCACGGATCTTCTATACCGATTTGCACGTACACTCCAATGATACGATCGGCACCAACTCGAGTGAATACAACCTGACCTATGGTCGCGATGTGTCAGGGCTTGATGTATTGGCGTTTGCACATAATGACTTTAACATCACAACCGAACGCTGGAACAAGACCGTTGAACTGATTCGCCAAGTCAGCAAGGACGGTGAGTTTGTTGCTTACCCTGGTACAGAATGGTGTGGTAGTTCCTGCGCAGGTGGTGACCATAACGTCATCTTCCTGCATGATGATGAACCGGAATTTCCATACTTGAAAAATGGCGAGCATATACGTTCGGTAGACTGGAACGAAGATTCCGGAACGACCGAAGCGAATCCCGGTGCCTGGCCACTGGAAGAACTCTGGGCGGCTTACATTGATAACCCGGAAGGCCATTTGTTAACCCCCCACGTCGGTGGCCGCCGTTGTATTCTTGACTGGCACCATCCTGAACTGGAAAAGCTGGTAGAGATTGGTTCAGCCTGGGGTCACTTTGGCTGGCTCTACCAGGAAGCGATGGAGCGTGGTTACAAGATCGGTGCGAGTATGGCCGGTGACGAACACCGCGGACGTTGCGGTGGTGGTGTACCCGGTACGGCTGTATTCGGAACCAAGGGTGGCATCTCCGGCGTGATTGCACCCGAGTTATCACGTAAGGCCATTGGTATTGCCTTACGTGAACGACATACCTTTGCTTCAACAGGTGAACGGACTTATGGTTTAACCACCTGTGGCAAATATATGATGGGTGATGAGTTTGAACACAAAGGTGCCGCGCAGATTAATTACCGTTTCCTGGGCGATCGTGGCTGGGATAAATTGATTGCCTATGATCAGGATGGCGAAATCTGGCGTCGTAACCTGCAGAAAGAGTTAGGTTATTCCGATCGCATGATTCGTTTCCGCTGGGGTGGTGCACGTATCAAGGATCGTTACCGCTGGGCGGCATGGAAAGGCAAGATCACGAT
>JAJDNN010000175.1 GCA_022340685.1 Pseudomonadota bacterium | reverse complement strand
TGAACGGGGCTGGGACTTCGGTACGTTGACCGGCACGCGTAACATATCACCGAAGGCCACCAGCACCACCTCGTCCTGCAACGCGAGCTGCATGGCCTGGTAAATGTCCTCCTCGGGGCAGACGCACACCGGACAACCGGGGCCTGGGATCAACTCGATGTTATCGGGCAGCAGGCTGCGCAGGCCAGCGCTGCTGATGGCGCGTTCGTGGCCGCCACAGACATTCATGATCCGGAAGGGTTCGGGCCGAGGCAGCGCGTGGATACGCTGCAGCCAGTCCTGCGCGTTCAGCCTCATTTATCCGTGCTGCGCGTGGAGCCGGATGCCGTCGGGCTGGATGGCGGGCCGGCGTGTTTCGCCGGTATCGAGCCGCTGGCGATGGGCAGCGAGCTGCTGTTGTAACCAGTCCAGCCAGTGGTTCAGCCCATCACCCTGGCGTGCGGAAAGGGGAATGACCGGGGCCGGGTTGGCCAGCTTGCGCAGGCAAGCTTCGGCCTTGGCAAGGTCAAAGTCGTCCAGCACCTTCAGCAGGTCGGTCTTGGTCAGCAGCATCAGGTCGGCGGCGCGGAACATGACCGGGTACTTGGCCGGTTTGTCGTCGCCTTCGGTGACCGACAGCAGGGTGACATTGTGATGTTGACCCAGATCGAAACTGGCCGGGCAGACCAGGTTACCGACATTTTCGATGAACACGATGTCCAGTCCATCAAGGGACAGGTGGTGCAGGGCGTCATGCACCATGTGGGCATCGAGGTGGCAGGCGCTGCCGGTGCTGATCTGCACGGCCGGTACACCTCGGGCGCGAATTCGTTCGGCGTCATTTTCGGTTTCGAGATCGCCTTCCACCACGGCGATGTTCAGGGCTCCGTCGAGCGCGTCCAGGGTGGCCTCCAGCAACGCAGTCTTGCCCGAGCCGGGTGAGGACATCAGGTTGATCGCCAGTATGCCGTGTCGATCGAAGTGTTCACGATTGTGCTTGGCGGCATGGTCGTTTTCGGAAAGCAGGTTCTGAAGGACCGTAACCGCCTCATTGCCTGTGCCGGTGCGTGACAATTTACCGCCGGGTTTTATCAAGTGTTCGTTACCGTGGGTAATGTTGCAGCCGCAGGTATCACACATGGTTTGCCTCCCGGGTCTCACTGGTTAGTTCGAGACTGGCGAGCAGCATTTCATCGCCACTCAACAGCCGCGTGTGGTAGTCACCGCAGGTACCGCACAGCAACCGGTTCGGCCGGGCCTCGGTTTCTGCGCCACATTGTTCGCATTTTACCCTGACGGGCAGGGTTTCGATGACAAGCTCCGCGTCACGGGCAATGCTGCCCGCGGCGGCGAGCGGAAAGGCCTGGCTCAACAGATGCGCTTCCACCCCGGACAGGGGGCCAATACTCACGGTAATGCGGATCACGGCTGTGGCCTGTCGTTCCTGCGCGATCTGCTCGACCTGTTGCAACATACTCTGGCAGATAGCGAGCTCATGCACCGGGTTTGTCCAGTTGGTCGAGCATTTCGTCGTAGAGTTCCCAAGCGGAACGAGCGTCCTGCTCGGTGATCTTCTGAATGGCATACCCTACGTGCACCATCACGAAGTCACGGGGAGCCAAGGGCTCATCCTGCAACATGAACAGACTCACATCACGTTCTACTCCCTTGGCTTCGCAACGGGCTAAAAAGCCGTCAATTTCAACAATTTGCATCGGTATTGCCAAGCACATGAGATCATCCGCAAGAATTTGATATAGATCAGTTAACACTCCAAATCAGCGGGCGTCAACCTTGCTAATCAGTATTTGTAGTTTTATCTTTACCGCATACCAAAAATAAATATCCCGTATGTCAATGATGGTTTTATGAATGCCGTCAGCAACGAGGGGGCGCTATCCAGATATTCAGCAACATAAATTTGATCGTCGGGATCGGAGCCTCTGTATCGAGGGGCGGTTTATGTGACAACATTGTAGCGCGGACTGACTTACCGATATGAAAACGATCGTGCTTGGTCTGGGTAATACGCTGTTGGGCGATGATGGTGTGGGGATCCACACGTTACGGCGAGCCGCAGAAGACTGGCAAGCCGTGGATGACCATGCGGATAAGGACGTATCTTTTGTGGATGGCGGCACGCTCAGCTTTACTTTGACTGAAATTCTTCATGAGGCGGATAACCTGATTGTGATCGATGCGGCGCAACTTGACTCGGAGCCTGGCACGGTGAGGGTATTCGAGGACGAAGTTATGGATACTTTCGTGGGACGCGGAAAGTACAGTAGCGTGCACGAAGTCAGTCTGGCAGAGTTGTTCGACATGGCGCGGCTCATCGACACATTACCGGTTAAACGTGCCCTGGTGGGAATCCAGCCACAGGACGTGGACTGGGCCGAGCAACCCACTCCAGCGGTAAATGCGGCGATCCCGTTGGCTTGCCAACACGTGCGCAGCTTGCTGGAGGCATGGCGCGGATGAACCGGCTGGAAGACATTGGCATTGAAGTGCACACATCGGCCGGTACGGAATCCGGTCTGTCAGCGAATGTACTTGCCATCCTGCATGAAATTGCCACCATGCAGGCAGCCCTGGTCAACGATGATACGGCAGACGGCATTGACCTGCGCGGCTTGCCCTTGCTACCGGGCGAATACGACGCACTGAAGACCGTACTTGGCAAAGGAGATTTGAGTGCGACCATTGATGCGCTGGGTGACACATTGGTCTATGAAACGCAGGTGACTGGCGTCTGGTGGGTGCAGCATAACAACCGTGACGGAGAACGTATTGCCGAATTGATCGAGGTAACGCGGATACCAGAGATCATGAAAAGTAATGTGCGTGATATAGAGGATGCCTGTACGGCATTGCGTGAACAACTGGCCGAGTGGCGTAATCCATCGGCCAACAATCGGGGAGAGCATAATGAGTGACGATCTTACCCTGGCCGAGATGTTACATCAGCAAGGCATCAGTCGGCGCAGTTTCATGAAATATTGCGTTGGGCTAGCCTCAATGATGGCACTGCCGCCGATGATGGCGCCGAAGATAGCCGC
>JAJDNN010000137.1 GCA_022340685.1 Pseudomonadota bacterium | reverse complement strand
TTGGCACCGGCCGAGGTTTTGTTCTGCGCCGGCGGCAGGTACCGATCCGCATCGATGCGGTCGAGGGACAGGTCGTAACGCAGCGCAGGTTGCCTGAAGTTGCTCACCGCCAGGGTACCACTCAGAGTGCTGTCATCCAGGTGCAGTCGCAGTTGACTGACAGCGGCCTGTTTGTCGGTGCCGTTCACCTGCAGGGATAGCTCGGCACTGGACAGGGCTTTGGGATCGGCGGTATCGGGCGGGCTGATGCCGAAAGCGTGCATGGCCTTGCGCAGGGAAAAGGGCTTGGCCAACAGACTGGCCTGATAAACGGGGTGGGTCAGGAGTTTTTCCGCATCCAGCTGACCGGAAAGAGACGCCTTGTGCAGGCTGAGCTGCAAGCCCGACTGGTTGTCATACAGGTCTGCGCTGAGGGGGGCGAGTTCCAGATGGCCCCGGCGCGCGCGCAGTGGCAGGACGATGTTCCGGGACTGCAGATTCATGATCTTGAGTTGTCCTATTGTGAGTTTGCCATCAATGTCCAGCGCATCCAGGATTGACGATGGAGTCTGGCGAGGGGTAGCGACGGTACGGCCAACCGGGATCAGACCGGAGTGGGTTTCTTCCCGGGCTGCGTGTTTCTCTGACGGAGGAGGCAGGTAGCGGTCAGCATCGATGGTATCGAGCGTGAGGGTGTAACGGAGGTTCGGTTTATTGAAGTTTTTTATGGCCAGTTTGCCGCTCAGGGTGCTGTCATCGAGCTCAAGTCGCAGCTGGCTGATGTCCAGCTTATCATCGGTTCCGTTCAGGGTGACGGCTAGCCCAGCGTGGCCAAGCGCCTTCGGGTCGGCGGTCTTCGGCGCAGGGATCCCGAACAGGGCCATGGCCTTACGCGGCGAGAAGGGTTTGATCGCCAGGTCGGCCTGGTAAACGGGGTGGGACAGGATTCGTTTGGCGTCAATCTCGCCGCTGAGGGCAAGATCCTGGACCTGAAGTTGGAGTGCCCGGGCCGTCAGGGTCTGCTCATCCAAAGCCAGGTTTAATTCTGCTGCCTGCATGCGGCTGTCCAGTTCGCCACCAGGCAGAAAATCAGCGGTAATGTGTTTGCTGATATCAAGATCCCGGGCAACGATTCGGCTTAGCCCCGCGTCGATGGTCAGGATGGTACTCAGAACAAGCTTGCCGCTGGCCTTCGGTGCTGCACTGTCGAATTGCAACTCGGTATCGACCGGAAAGGGTTGGTCGGGTGCGATCGCGCCGACTGTCAGGTTAAGGTCGCGCAGGGTGTAATGCTGGCCGCTGGTTTCGTCTTGCCAGTCAATGTGAGCGTTGCTGATGGTCAGTCCATCCACGATCAGTGCGGCAGCCAGAGGGGCACCGCCAGTCGGGCTTTTATCAGTAGAGCTTGCAGGCGGTGCAGCGATGGTTTTAGGCGTGACCAGATCGTCCCAGTTGGTGAGGCCATTTTTATTACGCGCCAGTTGCAGGTTCAGTCCCCTCAGCGTGACATGGCCAAGCCTGACCTGTCCTTGTAACAATGGCAGGAGCTGGACCCGAACGTCCATGCCCTTGAGCTGCAGCATTGGTTCGGTTCCGAATCCCGGGGCATTGCCGAGCGAGATCTCTCCCAGTTCTGCCCCCAGCCAGGGAAACACCGAGAGCTTGATGTCACCCGGGATCTGTAATTGCCGACCGGTATTTTTTTCTACCAGGGCGATTATTTCGTCCTTGTAGTCATTGGGGTCGATGAGGAACGGCAAGGCAATGACGACCCCGATCAGTAACACAAGCAGAGCCGCGATGATCTTAAGTGAAATGCGGAGTGGTTTTTTCATGATAGCCGGACTGTAGAAAGTTCGACCCCGGAATGCAAATCAAAGTTCAGGTAACGATCCTTACATACAGCCATTCATTTGCATGATAAACCAGTATTTTTCCGGATCTTCGGCCGAGGCGGTATCAGATAACTCCTTGCAACGTGATTCAAGGGCACGTTGTTTGATTTTCTGTTCTTCCTCGAGTTTTTTACTGAGTTCTTTCTTGTAGGCCAGGCCGAAGATGTCGGCGGCATCTTTGCCCATTTCAATACCCTGTTTGTCCGGCTCGACAAGGGAAAGACGATACAGGGTCGTATTGTCGGTCTTGTCCATCCATGCCAGGTAGGCTCCCTGGATATACATGCGGTTTGCTTTTCGATCCGCGATAACCCACGTACCAAGAAAGTTATTCTTGCCAGGCTCTGTGAACAGTTGCTGCTTGATCTTTTTGGCAGAGTTGATGGGCACCTCAAGAGTCATGTTGTAGCTTCGATCGTCATTGTTGAACTTTATGGTTAACGGAAACAGTTCCCGGTCCGCATCATAGACAATGGATTTGCGATCATAGTATGGCAGAATGATGTTATTTAAATGATTAATAAGCACCGGCATGTATATTCTTTTCGCGTTGGCTGTGCGGCTTTTGTTCAGGTCCATGAATTCTTGCTGGACTTTTTTGACCCGCTTTTGAAAGTCGATGGACTTTTCAAATTCACCCTTGACCAGGACGGGCATTTGCGTGCTGATATAGCCTTCCATATATTTTTCAGTCAGGTAATTAGCCTGCTCAAAGCCCCAATAATCCAGACCGAGTTGGGCTGAGACAAACATGGGGTCACTGATATAAGGGCCAATAATGACCAGGCGTTGATTGGGGATCTTGAAGTCGGCCATGGCCGACTTGCGCACCCTGGCAGGCTGCCGGTATTGGGACAGGGCTGTCTTGCCCTTACTGCTCAGACGATCAATTATTTTTCGATAGCGATTATTGTAATAAGCGATACATTTACCAATGCTGCTGTAATGGTTGTCGCACAGTTGGTAGCGATTGCCGATGGTGCACTGGTCGCTAATCAGCTTGATGATTTCGGAATAGGCTTTGTTGATAGCTTGTGGAGAGACAGGTTTATTTTCGCTGGAATAGTCGCCGCTCCCGTACCAGGCCGCTTCCAGTACTTTTTCATCCACTCCGAACAATTGCTGTTGGTTGACCCAGCTTCGATACTGGTTCTGGTGCAGGCTACCGATGTTGGCTTTGTCCCCTTTTTGATATACCTCCCAGATCTGTGTGGCGGTCATATTGCAGCTGACCTGTCCGGCACGGCTGGTGTGCGGTACCAGGGTAATTAACAGGCTGACGAGCAGCAGCAAGAGGAATGGCATGCGGCCTGTTGGAAGTGCGAGCTCGTCCGTAAGAGAGGGATTCAATATTCCGGTACTCGTTATACTGCTGAGATTAACCGTAGCGGTCGGATTTGTGGCCGAATTGCCTGGCTGTACCAGTTTTATCGACCCCCGGGGTCGAATATTTAGGTCCCACGCGGGCAAATGACGCCCGGATCAGGAGGAACAGCTGACCTGAATATTTTCGGCCCAGTCCGGGGGTGGCTCGGCATAGTGGGCCAGGTCGGGGTGTTCATCACAGGGTGATTGCAGCAGGTGTATCAACCGATCGATCTCCGAGTAATCATTTTCCCGGGTGGCCTTGTCGATAGCGATTTGTGCCATGTAGTTGCGCAGTACGTACTTCGGGTTGCACCGGTTCATCTTCGCTTGCCGTTGGGCATCGGTGACGTCCTGGCGGCGTAATTCTGCCCGGTAGTCGTTTAGCCACGTATCGAAGTTACGCCGATCAATAAACAGATCTCGTACCTCCGTTTCTGGTGCCGTGTCATGCATGCTGACCCGGGACAACAGCCGGAAAGTACGGGTGTAGTCAGCGCGACTGTCTTGCATCAGCGTCAAGAGACGGTTGAGCAAATCAACT
>JAJDNN010000134.1 GCA_022340685.1 Pseudomonadota bacterium | reverse complement strand
TCGTCAATATTACTGTCTGTACCGATCACCGCGCTGGGATGAATGCCCGGTTCTGGCCGCCATTGCGCATGTAGCACGGCCGCAATTTTGGCATAGGCCGCATGAGGATTAGATACAACAATTGCCGGAACTGGACAATCGTCCACAGATGATTGATTCAGGATCACTGCCCCAGCAGTGGTCGCCTTCAACTCTTGCTTGTATTTACGATTGGTGAAAAATGAAATTTGTCTGTCACCAGCATCAACTAAAGTATTCACGCTGTCGATTTTGATTTCCTTGTCTCCGACAACTTGCCCGTTGACTATTGCAGCCAGTTTTGACAGGGAATAACTCAATCTAAGACCAATTTTACAGGCTGTTATTGTGTTGGCTTACTGTAGTCCTGTTGCAATTGCTCCAGAACCTTATCGGTAATATCAATGCGCTGACTGGCGTATAATACGGAATCTCCCAGTATTACATCGAAGTTTTCTGCTTTTGCAACAGATACGATAGCGTTATAAACGGTTTTTTGTAATTTGCTCAGTTCTTCATTCCTGCGCAGATTGAGGTCCTCCGAAAACTCTTCCTGGGAACGTTTGATGTCCCGCTTCAAGGTAACAATCATGCGTTCATTCTTTGTGCGCACACTGCTACTCATGACGGCGGAGTTTTTACTCAGATCTTCCTCAAGTTTTTTCAGTTCTTTTTGTTTCTTTACGATCTTTTCATCGCGTGGCGCAAATTCATCTTTGAGTAATTTGCGTGCAGCTTCTGATTGTGGTGCAGCCGTCATCAGTTTGGCCGAATTCACAAACCCGATTTTGGATGGCTCTGCATATGCAAATCCAGCCAATCCAGTAAAGAGTAGAAAGAGAGTACCAAGATATATTCGTTTCGTATGTATATTCATATTTAAAATGCCGAACCCAAAGTAAATTGGAATGCCTGTAGCCTGTCGTCTGGTTGCTCGTTCAATGGTATCGCATAACTGAATGTCAGCGCACCTACCGGGCTAAGCCAGTTTGCCGCAATTCCAGTCGTATATCGGAATCCATTTACGCCATCAAACTCGATAGGGTCACCCGCTGCGAATACATTACCCATGTCCAGAAAAACCGAAATGCGAACACTATCCCTGGTGTTTTCAATCGGATTCGGGACAAACAATTCCAGATTTGCAATTACCATCTTACTGCCACCCAATACCTCGTCGGTAACCGGGTCACGTGGACCGAGGCTGTTTGGCTCATAACCCCGCACAGTCCGGATACCACCCGCGTAATACTTTTTCCATGGCGGTAACTCTGTCGTATCGCCAAAGCTGCCACCATACCCCAGCGAGATATTGGCTGAGCCTTCTGTCAACGAACCAACCGGGAAATACTGCAGGTGCCGCAGGTTCAGCTTGTAATAAAGCAGATCGCTCCCCGGTATCGTAAAGTCCGTACCCGCTGTCGTCAATGAACCTTCTGTTGCCATTATACGCCGATTTCTCGAATCCCGAACCCAGCCAACATTGACCGGAAAGTCATTGTATTCACTACCATTTTGGTCGACAAACTCGATGACATCCTCCGAAACATTCGTCTCACCAAGTTTGACATTGGTGTTTTCATAACCCAGTGTAAAACGCAGGGAGTCCTCCTCGTCCAACGGCAGGCGGTAGGAAATATTGGCACCCAGACTGTCTGTCGTGTAATTGGAAATATCGGCTTGCTCGGCATCGACGGCACGGTAAAAGATACTGAAACCACGGCTAACCCCATCAACCGTATAATAGGGATTGGTGTAATTGAAGCTGTAGTTCTTGGTCACCTGACTGTTGTCTATCTTGAATCCGATCCGCTTTCCGGTGCCGAGAAAATTCTCCTGGCTCACCCCCACATTGAACAGGAAGCCCTGGGTATCAGAGTAGCCAACGCCGGCAGATAAATTTCCGGTGGCCCGCTCCTTGACGGCAAAATTCGCATCAACCTCATCATTGACACCAGGTACGGTTGGTGTCTCAACCGTGACGGATTCAAAATAACCGGTTCGATCCAGCCGGAGACGGGACTGGGCAATCTGCGCCGTAGAAAGTGTATCTCCTTCGAACTGACGTAGTTCGCGCCGGATAACTTCGTCCTTGGTCTTGGTATTTCCTGTTATATTAAGTCGACGAACGTAAACCTTGTTTCCCGGATCAACAAACAGTGTGACACCAATATTCAATTTCTCCTCATCAACATCTGGAATGATATTGACATTGGCAAAGGCATAACCCAGTTCAGCCAGCCTGTCGCTGATACGCTTGGTGCTACCAACAGCTTCCTTTCGGGAAAAGACATCTCCGGGCTTGAGGCTAACAAACTCCATTGCTTCCTTCTCCGGGATAATCAAATCGCCAGCCAGTTTCACTTCGCGAACTGTATATTGCTTGCCCTCAGTTACATTAATGGTGATATAGACATCTTCCTTATCCGGGGTCAGTGACACCTGGGTAGATTCAATATTGAAATGAATATAACCACGATCCAGATAATAGGATTTTAGTGTTTCCAGATCGGCTGCGAGTAACTGTTTTGAATACTGTGCATTTTTACCCAGATAAGAGACTTCATTGAGTTGCAGCCTGTTCAATAGTGTTTTGTTGGAGAATTTCTTGTTGCCCACAATATTGATTGCATGGACCCGCGCATCCTCACCTTCTGAAATATCAATCGTGACCTTGACCCGGTTTCTTTCCAGGGGAGTTACCTGGGTGTCAATTTTTACGCCATACTTACCAAGGCTGTAATAAATACGTTGCAGCTCCTGTTGCACCTTGTCCAGAGTTGCTCGGTCCAGCACCTTCCCCTTGCTTAACCCGATTTGCTTCAGCGCATCTTCCAGCTGATCTTCGGGAATTGCATCATTTCCTTCTATCTTTACATCGGCAATGGCGGCCCTTTCGGCCACAAAAACAACCAGAATGTCACCTTCTTGCTCCAGCCGCACATCCTTGAAAAAGCCGGTCTTATATAGAGCGCGGACCGACTGAATACTGAGTGACTCAGTGATGGTATCACCAACCTTGACAGGCAGATAATTGAATACTGCCCCGGCCGAAATACGTTGCAAACCTTCAAGACGAATATCCTTGACGACAAAAGGCTCGAAGGCATAAGCCGACAACGGCAACAGGCCATAAAGCAAAAGAATAAGAAGATACCGCTTCATTTTTTGGACGATTGACTCTTTATTATTCTTATTTAATTAAGGAGATTTATGATGTCATTGTAAAAGGCGATACTCATCAACATGAGAAGCAGCACAATACCGATGCGTTGTCCAATCTCCATTGCTGTATCCGAGACGGGACTACCCTTAACGATCTCCACGATATAATACATCAAGTGTCCACCATCCAGAATCGGGATTGGCAGAAGATTGAGCACGCCGAGACTGAGGCTGACAATAGCGAGAAAATCCATGAATCGGGCAAATCCCGCAGTTGCGGAATAGCCTGCATATTCGGCAATTCGTATCGGACCACTGAGGTTCTTGATTGAGATATCACCGGTCAGGATTTTGCCAAACATTTTTAGTGTCAGCAGTGTACTGTCCCAGGTTTGCCCCAGTGCCATGCCCACCGATTCAAACAGGGAGTAACGGTATAGTACCGTTTCCTGTTCCGGTATCAGTGGTCCAATGCCCATTCTGCCGATAATCTTGTCATCCACCTGTTTGGTGTCAGTATGAAGCGGCACATACTGCTCGGCCCCGTCGCGCTGAATCAGGAGCTGCATCGCCTGATCGGGTCGCGCCGAGACGTATTCGACCAGCCCCGGCCAATCGTCAATACCTGTCCCATCAATGGACAGGATCCGGTCGCCTCGCTCCAGCCCGGCCCGTTCGGCGGCCGAGCCCGCCACCACTTCACCGACCACAGGTAACAACCGGGGCCGATCAGGTTTCATCCCCAGTGTGTTAAACAGTTCGCCTGGTTCCAAATCACCTTTGATGCCGGATAAATCCAGCTGCACGGTCCGGGTCGCTTCCTGGCCTGTGCGTACCTCCAGTGTGACATGGCCCCGATCCACCATGGCTGGCACCAGCTTCTGTATCGCCACGTCCCAGATCGGTGTGGCCTGGCCGTCGACAGCTACAATCTCCTGGCCGCGTTGCAGGCCCGCCCGGGCGGCCGGCGTTTCCGCGATCACCTCGCCGACAACTGGTTTGACGCCATTGATCCCCACCACAAACATCATCCAGTAGGCCACAATGGCGAACAAGAAGTTAAATGCCGGTCCGGCGAATACAATCGCGAAGCGGGTTGCCACAGATTGGCGATTGAAGGCCCGCGCCGTTTCATTATCAGGTACCGGCCCTTCCCGTTCGTCCAGCATCTTGACATAGCCGCCCAGCGGCAAGGCCGCCACAACCACTTCGGTGCGGTCCTTGCCCAGGGTCTTTTTCCACAGGGGTTTGCCAAATCCAATGGAATAGCGCAGCACCTTGACACCCAATTTCCGCGCCACCCAGAAATGGCCGAATTCGTGGACGGCAATCAGCACGCTGATAGCAACGAGGAAGGCGATGGCGCTGGTCAGAATTTCCACATTAGTCAACCTGTAGGGTTACGCTTCACGATTTGATCTGCCGCAGCCCGGGCGGTTCGGTCAGCTTCCAGAATGACCTCGAGGTCGGTCGCCGGCTGAGCGGAAACGCCCATCAGAACCTCTTCCACCAGGTCTGAAATCCGGGTAAATGGTATGCGCCCGCTCAAAAATGCCGCTACCGCCACTTCATTCGCCGCATTCAGTACCGCCGGCGCTGTCCCGCCAGTTCGGGCTGCCTGCTCGGCCAGGCGTAGACAGGGAAAGCGCTGCGGATCAGGTGCCTCGAATTCAAGATTTGCGACATCAAGAAAATCAAGGGGTTCCACCCCGGAATCCATGCGCTCCGGCCAGGCCAGGGCATGGGCGATCGGGGTACGCATGTCCGCCTGACCCAGTTGGGCAAGCACCGATCCATCGACATATTCCACCATGGAATGGATCACGCTTTGCGGGTGAATCACGATGCGGATCATGTCAGGCGTAGTGTCGAACAGCCAACAAGCCTCGATCAGTTCCAGTCCCTTGTTCATCATGGTCGCCGAATCAACGGAGATTTTTCGTCCCATGCTCCAGTTAGGATGGGCGCAGGCCTCGTCCGGTGTTACCGTTTTCAGATCCTGCAAAGGGATCGTGCGGAATGGTCCGCCTGATCCGGTGAGCAGGATTTGTTTGACACCGGCCTGGGGCAATCCACCTGCTGCAATTGGTGGAAGACACTGGAAAATGGCGTTGTGTTCGCTGTCGATCGGTAACAACTCGGCCTTATGTTCATGCACCGCCTGCATGAACAACGGGCCGGACATCACCAGCGCTTCCTTGTTGGCCAGCAGTACGCGTTTTCCGGCGTGAGCTGCTGCCAGGGTCGGCAACAGTCCGGCCGCTCCCACGATGGCGGCCATCACCTGCGTAACCTCTGTCAACTGACAAATCGTGATCAAGGCCTCCTCACCTGCCAGAACCGCGGTTTCCATACCGGCCGCGCGAATCATTTCGGCCAGTTGATTCGCGGCCTGCTGGTGGACCATCACTGCATAGTCAGGCTGGTACTGGCGGCACTGAGCGAACATCTGTTCAACCTGGCGATAACCGCTCAGCGCCACGACGCGAAACCGGTCGGGATGGCGCCCGATAACATCCAGGGTACTTTGCCCAATGGATCCCGTCGAACCGAGAATCGTGATTCCTTGCCGGCTCACAATCCGAACACCATCAAACTGACATAAAACACAGGCACAGCCGCGGTCAAACTATCGATTCGATCCAGGATGCCACCATGTCCCGGCAGAAGCTGGCTGCTGTCTTTCAAACCGGCACGACGCTTGTAATAGCTTTCGTTCAAATCACCCACGATGGAGATGAGTACCGTTAACAGACAAATCCCGACCAGCATGGCGAGGTGATCGATACGATGAAAATAGTAGGCGATGGCCCCTGCCACGAGAAGGCTCGATAGCAGCGCCGCATATACGCCTTCCCAACTCTTGCCCGGACTGATCGAAACCAGCAATTTACGACGTCCAAAGCGCCGGCCAACAAAATAGGCGGCGGAATCGGCGATCCAGATCAGTAGTAACAGGGCGAGAATCCAGACCGGACCGTAGTGCAGGCGTAACTGCACCAGCCCGAAAAAAAAACCCGCCAAAACCGGCAGGCCGGCCAGCAGGGTTGGCAAGGCACTGATCCCGGTCGGTAAGGCACGTTGCCAATGGTTGAACAACCGGAACACCACAACCAGCCACCACAACAGGACTGTTACAAACACCCCCTGCATGACCAGCTCCGGTTGGGGCAGAATAGATACGCCGTACAACACCGCCAGGATCAACCCTGCGTACATTATACGGTGCAGCGTATCTTGCAGGTTGCCCAGACGCGCCCATTCCCAGGCCGCCAGGCCGATCACTGCGGCCAGGATCAGATTGAACGCCGTTTCAGGCAGAGCAAAAATACCCCAGATAATCAGGGGTCCCAGCACCAGTCCGGTCAACACCCGTTGTTTAAGCATTACGCCGTTGCTCTACCTGTTTACCGGTCTGGCCGAAACGGCGTTGTCGGTGAGAAAAGGAGATCAAGGCTTTTTCAAATTCATCCCGGTTAAAATCCGGCCACAAGACGGGCGTAAAAAATAATTCGGTGTAGGCCAGTTGCCAGACAAGGAAATTACTAATTCGTTGTTCGCCACCGGTACGAATAAACAAATCCGGCTCAGGCAGGTCATGCAGTTTTAGCCGTTCGGCAATTTTTTCTTCAGTGATTTCGTCTGGCTCAAGTTCACCCTGCTTAACCCGAGTGGCAAGTTGCCTGACGGCCTGGCAGATATCCCACTTGCCACCATAATTGGCAGCGATGTTCAGCACCAAACCGGTGTTGTTCAGGGTCAGGGATTCCGCTTCGGCAATTCGGATACGGATTTTTTCAGGAAAGTCAGCAACATCACCGATTATTCGCAACTGAACATTATTGGTATTCAGTTTGCGTACCTCTTTTTCCAGCGCCATCAGGAATAATTCCATCAACAGGCTGACTTCCTTTTCCGGGCGCCGCCAGTTTTCGCTGGAAAATGCAAACAGGGTCAGCACCTCAATCCCCATTTCACCCGAGGCGCGTACCAGTTCCCGAACACTTTCCACTCCAGCACGGTGACCGAACACCCGGGGCTTTTTCCGTTGTTGCGCCCAGCGGCCGTTACCATCCATGATGATCGCAATATGCCGGGGCAAACCTTCCTTACCCAGCAGTTTCAGGCAATTCCGAACCCTGTCGCTTTGTTCTTTCTTGCTCACGCGCTCACTTCGTTATCGTGGTTACAAATAACCGGCCATTCCACCTCCGGTTGCACACCAGAAACAGCAGATCAGTTAGACGCCTCGTCAGATTTCCATCAGGTCCTCTTCTTTTTCCACAATTAGCGCATCGACCTGGGCGATATATTTGTCAGTAATTTTCTGGATATCCTCTTGCGCCTTGCGTTCGTCGTCTTCGGTAATTTCTTTCTCTTTTAGCAGGGTTTTGATATCACCCAGCACGTCACGACGAATGTTACGGATCGCAACCCTCGCATTTTCACCTTCATGCCGCACTACCTTGATCATATCTTTGCGACGCTCTTCAGTTAGCGGAGGCAGCGGTACGCGGATGACATCACCGGCCGTTGCCGGGTTCAGACCCATCCCGGAATTTATGATGGCCTTCTCAATTACTTTTACCATCTGCTTTTCCCATGGCATTACAGTCAGAGTACGCGCATCTGATACGGAAATGTTCGCAACCTGGTTCAGAGACGTCTCAGAACCATAGTAGTCCACCATAATATGTTCCAACAGACTCGAATGAGCGCGGCCGGTACGCAATTTAATCAGTTCACTCTTGAGTGATTCAACGCTCTTACCCATCCGGACTTCCGCATCCTTTTTTAGTTCGTTAATCATCGATATTCCCCTTACTCAACAAGTGTCCCTTCGTCTTCTCCCATAATCACCCGGAGTAATGCACCCGGCTTATTCATGTTGAAGACGCGGATAGGGATCCGGTTATCGCGGCACAGAACGATCGCCGTGGTATCCATAACTGCAAGGTTTTCTGCAATGACACGTTCATAATCCAGCTTGCTATATAACTTTGCAGTTGGATCTTTTACTGGATCTGATGAATAGACTCCGTCTACCTTGGTACCCTTGATGACGACATCGGCATTGATTTCAATCCCACGCAAACTTGCCGCTGTGTCGGTCGTAAAAAATGGATTGCCGGTTCCGGCCGCAAAAATAACAACGCGCCCCTTCTCCAGGTGACGCACGGCACGACGACGGATGTAATCCTCGCACACGCTTTGCATGGGCAAAGCAGACATCACTCGAACATAAAGACCATGGCGCTCAATCGCTTCCTGCAGGGCTAGAGCATTGATTACGGTAGCCAACATTCCCATGTGATCAGCCGTAACCCGATCCATGCCTTCAGCAGACAAACTGACACCGCGAAATATGTTCCCGCCACCAATGACCAGCGCGACCTGCACCTCACGTTCACATAGTTCCTTCACTTCTTCGGCAACCCGGTTAACGATTACCGGATCGATCCCAAACGGCTGTTCGCCCATCAGGGCTTCACCACTGAGTTTAAGCAGAACTCTCCTGTAACCGTTTTCGCTGGCCATATTTTTCAGTTCAGTCCGTTAGCCTTTCATCTGCGCCATGACTTCATCGGCAAAGTTTTCCTGTTTCTTTTCGATGCCCTCACCCACTTCATAGCGCACGAAACAGCTGACTTTTGCGCCTGATTTGCTAAGCAGCTTCTCAACCGTCTGATCCGGATCCTTAACAAAGGGTTGACCTAATAGCGTCACTTCTTTCAGGAATTTCTTGATGCGACCATCCACCATTTTCTCGATAATGTCGGCCGGTTTACCACTTTCGGCGGCCTGCGCCGAGAAGATTTCCTTTTCCTTTTTAATAACATCAGCCGGAACTTCCGCTTCAGACACACATACCGGGTGGCTGGCGGCAATATGCATGGCCAGATCCTTGCCCAGAGATTCCTCACCGCCTTCCAAATCAACCACCACACCAATCCGGTTGCCATGCATGTAAGTGGCAATTTGTCCCTTAGCCTTGACCAGGTCGAACCGACGCACATTCATGTTCTCACCGATCTTGGCGATAAGTGTCTTGCGGGTATCTTCAACACTGGTGTCATCATCATTGCTAATTGACATGGCGAGCAGCGTATCCAGATCTGAGGGCTGTTTGTCGAGCACCTGCCGGGCGACGGCGTCGACAAAATTCTTGAAATCCTCGCCCTTGGTTACAAAATCAGTTTCACAATTCACCTCAACGATGGCGGCCGTTTTACCGTCATCACTGAGCTTGATTGCGACCAGACCCTCGGCGGCAGTTCGTCCCGCCTTCTTGTCGGCCTTGGCCATGCCGCTCTTGCGCATAAGCTCGATTGCGGCATTTATGTCACCTTCCGTTTCCACCAGAGCTTTCTTGCATTCCATCATGCCGGCACCGGTGCGTTCACGCAGTTCCTTAACCATTGCTGCTGTGATTGCCATGATCGTATCCTCTTGCTAAATCGTTAAAGTTGTAATCCTGTCAGCATGTATTCGAAAAAGGGGGGCAAGCCCCCCTTTACCTGAACTCATGCGATAGTAGTTACTCTGCGGCCGGTTCTTTTTCTGCAGCGGCCGGTTCGGCACTTGCACTCTCATCGTCGGCTGCAGCCTTCTTTTTGGCAACGGTTTTCTTTTTAGCCACGGTCTTCTTTTTGGCCACAGTTTTCTTTTTTGCAGCCGGTTTCTTTTTGGCGGCGGTTTTCTTCTTCGCGGCCGGTTTCGCTTCTTTCTCTACATCAGGGGCTTCAGCCGTTTCCGGTTCTGCTTTTTCCGGCTCCGGCTCTGCCACTGTCTCTGCAGTTTCAGGCTCGGCTTTTTTGACCGCTACTTTTTGCTTGGCGACTTTTTTCTTCGCTCTTTGTACGACCGGCTTGTCATCAGCTCCACCCACTTCAATGAATTCATCCGCCGGGCCCGCCGTAGCACTGGCTGCACGGCCTTCGATGATCGCCATGGCAACACCCTTTGCATAGAGACTGATGGCACGAATCGCGTCGTCATTTCCAGGCACGACATAATCGACCTTGTCCGGATCATTGTTGGTATCCACCACGCCAATCACCGGAATACCCAGTTTGACCGCTTCATTAACGGCGATCTTTTCATGACCGACATCTATAACAAAGAGGGCGTCAGGTAAACCATTCATATCCTTGATACCACCCAGACTGCGGTCAAGCTTGTCGCGCTCCCGGGTCAGATTCAGGATTTCCTTCTTGTTCAGGCCTTCAAAACCACTCTCGGCCTGCATGGCTTCCAGTTCCTTCAGTCGTTTGATGGATTGCTTGACGGTTTTGTAATTGGTCAGCATTCCGCCCAGCCAACGATGGTTGACATAGGGCATGCCACAACGCTCTGCTTCTTCCCGAACAATGTCCTGGGCAGCACGCTTGGTTCCCACGTACAGGACAGTGCCCCGGTTGGCGGCCAGATTGCCAATGAAATTCAATGCCTCGGTGTAAAGCGGCAGTGATTTTTCCAGGTTGATGATATGGATTTTGTTGCGTTCACCGAAAATGAAGGGGGCCATTTTCGGGTTCCAGTAACGGGTCTGGTGCCCAAAATGCACGCCAGCCTCGAGCATCTGGCGCATGCTTACGTCAGTCATAGATAGTCTCCACTATGGGTTGAGCCTCCATATACCCCACCTACCAACCTGACGAATCAGGCACCCGGACAGGTGTGCCGGTATATGTGCGAAGTTTCCCCGTAATTACGGGCATTTAAGTTTGCGTAAAACGCGCGCGCTTTATACCATAATCGGCTTTGGACAACAACGGACAGCCCGCCCTGCGACCTAATCCCTTATATTGTATAGGGCATTTGTCCTGCCTGGCTCGCTGCGGGATCAAATCACGATACCATTATCATGACAGTCAGCATCAAAACACCCGACGAAATCGAAAAAATGCGCATTGCCGGCCGACTGGCCGCCGAAGTGCTGGAAATGATTGAACCCCATGTCCAGGCGGGCATTACCACTAACGAGCTGGACCGGATCTGCCACGACTATATCGTCAACGAACAGCACGCCATTCCCGCCCCGCTCAACTACCACGGTTTCCCCAAGTCGATCTGCACATCGGTCAATCACGTCATCTGCCACGGTATCCCCAATGAGAAACGCCTGAAGAAGGGGGATATCGTCAATATCGACATCACCGTCATCAAGGACGGTTACCACGGCGATACCAGCAAGATGTTCTTTGTCGACGAGCCCTCTATCCAGGCCCGTCGTATCACCCGTGTCGCCTATGAATGCCTGTGCATCGGCATCGAGCAGGTCCGGCCCGGAATCCGGCTAGGCGATATTGGACACGCCATACAGCATCATGCCGAGTCCAATCATTTCTCCGTGGTGCGCGAATACTGCGGTCATGGCATCGGCAAGGAATTCCACGAAGATCCGCAGGTCCTCCACTATGGCACGCCGGGGAATGGCCTTGCGCTGGAAGCTGGTATGACCTTTACCATTGAACCGATGATCAATGCAGGCAAACGCCAGTCGAAGTTGCTCAAGGACGGCTGGACAGTGGTCACCAAAGACCATTCCCTGTCCAGCCAGTGGGAACACACGATTCTGGTCACCACCGAGGGCCATGAGGTCCTGACCCGCCGCAAGGAGGAAGACTTTTAATGCGCCACCAGCTCGACGCAGAGCTGTTCAATGCGACACACTTTGATACCCGCCTCCAGGGCAACTCAACCCCGCTTGCGCTGTTTCGGGACACCCTGAATACCGCCAACCAGATCCTCATCGATCGTTTCCATGAAGGCCGCGCAGCCACCGAGCTGGTATATGCCCGCGCGGCGCTCATCGACGCCCTGCTCTGCCGTGCCTGGACCCTGTACCTGCCGGCTGATGCCACTGACATTGCGTTAGTGGCGGTAGGCGGCTATGGCCGGGGTGAGCTGCATCCGGCCTCCGACATTGATGTCATGATTCTGCTGCGCGACGATGATGCGCCCTTTCGCGAGGGAATCACTGCCTTTCTGACTTTCCTGTGGGACATGGGTCTGGAAATCGGCCAGAGTGTTCGCAATGTGGCGGAATGCGTCGAACAGGCACGCGACGACATCACGATTGCGACCAATATCCAGGAATCGCGCCTGCTAATCGGCAACAGCGAATTGTTCGAGGAACAGCGACACCTCTGCGCTGCAGACAAAATCTGGCCAGGCCCGGCATTCTTCAGGGCCAAGCTTGAGGAACAGGAGCAACGCCACCACAGGTATCACGAGACCGCCTATAACCTGGAACCCAATATCAAGGAAAGCCCGGGCGGCCTGCGGGACATCCAGGTCATTGGTTGGGTGGCCAAACGTCACTACGGTGTGAATACATTGCACGAACTGGTGGTACACGGCTTCTTGACCGAAGACGAATACCGGGTTTTGCACGAAGGTCAGGCCTTTTTGTGGCGAGTCCGTTTCGGTTTGCATATTCTGGCCGGGCGACGCGAGGACCGCCTGTTATTCGATTACCAGCGTGAACTGGCTCGCCAATTCGGCTATCGGGACAATCCGCGCCGGCTGGCGGTGGAGCAGTTCATGAAGCAGTACTACCGGACAGTGATGGAACTGAGCAGGCTCAACGAAATGCTGTTGCAGCTGTTCCAGGAGGAAATCCTGTATGCCGATGATCCCGGTGAGCCGATCAAGATCAACAAACGCTTTCTGGCCCGCAAGGGTTATCTCGAGGTCAGGAATGAAAGGGTATTCCAGCGATATCCCTTTGCACTACTCGAGGTATTCCTGTTGCTCGAGCAACATCCGGAACTCAAAGGGGTACGTGCTAACACCATCCGGCTGATCCGCCGCGATAGGGAGCTCATCGACGCGGCCTTCCGGGCCGATATACGCAACCGTAGCCTGTTTATGGAAATCTTACGCCAGACCACCGGCATCACGCACGAACTACGCCGGATGAACCGCTACGGGATCCTCGCAGCTTACCTGCCCGAGTTTGGCCGCATCGTCGGCCAGATGCAGCATGATCTGTTTCATGTCTACACAGTGGACGAACACATCCTGATGGTGGTGCGTAATCTGCGCCGTTTCACTGTGCCGGAATTCAGCCACGAGTTTCCGTTCCTTAGTGAACTGATCCAGCGTATTCCGAAGCCGGAGCTATTACTCGTCGCTGGCCTGTACCACGACATTGCCAAGGGCCGCGGTGGCGATCATTCCCAACTCGGAACAGTCGACGCCGGGGATTTTTGCCGCCGGCATGGCCTTAGCGATTACGATACCAATCTGGTTATGTGGTTGGTGCGTTACCACCTGGTGATGTCCGACGTGGCCCAGCGCAAGGACATCGGCGATCCGGACGTGGTACATGAATTCGCCGTCCAGGTGGGCGATCAGAACCGGCTCAACTACCTCTATCTGCTGACTGTGGCCGATATCCGTGGCACCAGTGACATGGTGTGGAACAGCTGGAAAGCCACCTTGCTGAGGGAGCTTTACGATGCCACCCGGGCCGCCCTGCGTCGCGGACTGCACAACCCGGTGCTGCAATCGGAAACCCGCGCTGAAACCCGCCGCCTCGCAACCCAGGATCTGACCGCAGCGGGATTCGATATGACAAAATTCGGCGCAGTGTGGGACACCATTGGCGAGGAATATTTTCTGCGCTTCGGGCCCGAAGAAATTGACTGGCAAACCCGGGCCATTCTAACCCGCGAAACGCCGTCGCAACCGGTTGTCCTGATCCGCGACATACCCCGTCGTGGCGGCACCGAAGTCTTTATTTATAGCCACAGTTACCCGTCCCTGTTCCTGCACGCGACCTCGATTCTGGAGCGCAGCAATGTCTCTATCATGGATGCGCGGATCTTCGATACCCGTGACGGATTTACCCTGGCATCCTTTCTGGTCGTCGACCACGACGGCGATCCCCTCGGAGACGACGCACAGACCCACCAATTACAGCAGCAGCTACTCCAGGCCCTTACCCACCCGGAACAAGATATCCTTGCTATAACACCCCAGCTGTCGCGCCAGCGCAAGCAATTCAAGTTTCCAACCAGTGTGGAATTTGAGCAGGATGCAGCAAGCGGTGGCACCATCATGCTGGTCAAGACCTATGATCGGCCCGGCCTGCTTTCCCGCATTGCCCGGGCCCTGCTGGAATGTGACATGCAGTTGAGCAATGCCCGTATCGCCACCTTCGGGGAACGGGC
>JAJDNN010000095.1 GCA_022340685.1 Pseudomonadota bacterium | reverse complement strand
GCCTATATCAAACTGAAGATGGATGAAGTCACGCGAATCCGCATGACCACCCATCCGGTTGAGTTTGACATGTACTACTCGCTTTAATCGCGATCCTGTACTTGTTACGTTGACGCCTCCGCTTTGCGGGGGCGTTTTTCGTTTGTGGCACCACAGTATGTTGTGATGGCCGGGGGGATCCGCTATGCTCAAACTATGCGTATGTATATGATATTTATTGGTTGTGTAGTGGCAATAGGAGCGGTGGCCCAAACACAGGTGTATGAAAGTGTGGGCAGTGATGGTGTGGTCGAATTCACAGATCAGCCTTCCAGTAGTGCCAAATCGATTACGGTGACTCCCAACGTGGTGACCATGCCGGAGTCGCCGGCGGTTAGTGCCAGCACAACTGAACAGACGGATACGCCTGTCAACGAGCCAACCTATACGACGGTCTCGATAACGGCACCCAAGGATGATGAAGCCATCCGCAGTAATGCCGGCAATTTTGCCGCCACGGCGGTGGTGGAGCCGGGTCTGCTCAATGATGATAAAATCCAGTGGCTGCTTGATGGAGAAGTAGTCCCCGGTGCGACGACGACCTTTTTGAGCCTGCGTAATGTAGATAGGGGCACGCACAGCATCGTACTCCAGGTTGTCAATACCAAGGGCGACGTGGTGAAGTCCTCTGAAACAGTAACTTTTCATCTGTTACGCTTCGCCGGTGGTGGGGGCGGGCCTTAGCGAAAACCATCACGCGTTGTTTTTCCTTCCAAGTTGCACCAATTTGGTGCAATCCAGTGTCTTCAGCCGTTATACTCCTTAACCAGTTCGTAGATCTTTTCACGCGCGGTGCGTACTTGGGCGGCGCGATTATTAATAAGTCATTGTTTTAAAATGCCTTATTTTGTCTGATCAAGGATGAGGCAAAAAATTGCTCGTAATGGATAATCTGGTTTGGATTTTGCAATTACCCAGATATGGCTGCAGAGATGACAGAAAGACTTAGTCTTGAGCATCGCGTACTGGAAGGCATGACCTTTGCGGTACTGCTGTTCGATGCGCGACTGCGTCTGCAGTACATCAATCCGGCCGGTGAGGATCTCTTTTCTATCAGCGCCCGCCACCTCATCGGCCAGCCCTATACGTCCCTTATCGAAGAGGATGAGGACCTGTCCGGACAACTACTTGAAGCACTGCAAAATCGCCACCCTTTTACCCGCCACGAAGTCGCAATGCGTCTTGGTAGTTGCGATTCCATGATGATGGACATCACGGGTGTCCCGCTGCTGGAACCGGGCCAAATGAATGAAATTCTGGTGGAATTACATCCGATCAATCGGCTGTTGCGCATCTCGCGCGAGGAGAATCTGCAGGTGCAACAGCGCGCGACCCAGGATGTTCTACGTGGTCTGGCGCATGAAGTGAAAAATCCACTTGGTGGCCTGCGTGGCGCCGCACAGTTACTGGAAAAACAACTCGATAGCGAGGAGTTGAAAGAATATACCCAGGTCATCATTAATGAGGCCGACCGACTACAGAACCTGGTCGATCGCATCCTGGGCCCAAATCAGGCGCCGCAAAAGACAACAGTCAATATTCACAACATTTTGGAACATGTCCGCAGCCTGATGCAGGCGGAAGAAAAGGCCGCCGTGCAATACGAGCGAGACTACGACCCGAGCATTCCGGAACTGATCGTGGACCCTGATCAGTTGGTCCAGGCAATACTGAATATCGTCAGAAATGCTCGCCAGGCCGTATCGGATGACAACGGTCTTATTGTGATGCGCACCCGGGTGGAGCGTAAGTACACCATCGGTAGTCAGCGCAATGAACTGGTGGTACGAGTCGAAATTATTGATAACGGCCAAGGCATTCCCGAGCAGAAGCGGGAAAGTATTTTTTTCCCTATGGTCACTGGACGGGCGGACGGTACAGGGTTGGGCCTTTCCATTGCCCAAAACATTGTTCATCAACACGACGGCACCATTGAGCTGGAGTCGGATCCGGGACGAACAGTATTCAGCATTTTATTACCCATTCAAACAGCAGGTAGCGAGAAACCATGAGCAAGGAGAAAGTCTGGGTCGTCGATGATGACCATTCGATACGCTGGGTGTTGGAAAAAGCCTTCAGACAGGCGGACATGGATGTAAAGAGCTTCGAAAACGCCGAAGGTGTTCTGTCGGCCCTGAGCCGGCAACAACCCGATACTATCATCAGTGATATTCGCATGCCGGGTATGGATGGACTGGAGCTGCTGGAAAAAATTCACGGCCAACATCCGGGGTTGCCTGTGATCATCATTACTGCCCATACGGATCTCGATGCTGCTGTTTCAGCGTACAAGGGCGGCGCATTTGAATATTTGCCAAAGCCCTTCGATGTGGACGAGGCGGTGGAATTAGCGCGGCGCGCCATTCGACACCACCGAGAACAGGAGCTGGAAGAAGGGAGTCAGATAAACCCCGAGATGGAAATCATCGGTGCGGCGCCGTCCATGCAGGAAGTGTTTCGCGCCATAGGACGCCTGTCGCGCTCGAATATCACGGTGCTGATCAATGGCGAGTCAGGCACCGGCAAGGAACTGGTGGCAAAAGCCTTGCACCAGCACAGCCCACGGGCTGCAAATCCATTTATTGCGTTGAATATGGCAGCTATTCCGCACGATCTACTGGAATCGGAATTGTTTGGCCATGAAAAAGGTGCCTTCACCGGAGCCCAGGCGGGTCGCAAGGGCCGCTTCGAGCAGGCCGACGGCGGCACATTATTCCTTGATGAGATCGGCGATATGCCAGCGGAACTGCAGACCCGTCTGTTGCGGGTGCTGGCCGATGGCGAGTTTTATCGGGTCGGCGGGCACAGCCCGATTAAGGTAGATGTACGCATCATCGCGGCCACCCATCAGGATCTGGAGCAGCGGGTTGAACGGGGTGATTTTCGCGAAGATCTGTTTCACCGTCTGAATGTCATCCGGATACATATTCCGGCATTGCGTGAACGTCAGGAAGACATTCCCCTGCTCGCCAAGCATTTTTTACACCTTGCGGCAGAGGAGCTCGGCGTCGACTGCAAAACGCCGGATGCAGAAACAATGGCCTATCTGGGCAAACTGGATTGGCCCGGTAATGTCAGGCAACTGGAAAATACCTGTCGTTGGCTTACGGTCATGTCACCCGGCCAGGTTATTCACCTCGATGACCTGCCACCGGAGTTGCTAACCCAAGACCAGCGAGCCCGACCCGCCATCGACTGGGCCGATGGTCTGCGGGCCTGGGCCGAACGTCAACTTGGCCAGGGCGAGGCAGGAATCCTGAACACGGCAATGCCGCGGTTTGAAAAAGTCATGATTACCGCTGCGTTGCAGAAAGCCGGTGGTCGTCGTCAGGATGCCGCACGCCTGCTTGGCTGGGGTCGCAATACCCTGACCCGAAAGATCAAGGAACTCGGGATGGATGAGGGATAAAGTACCCGGACCCGCCAGGAGGGCAAAAGAAATTACGGCACGGGTGCAACAGGGGTTGGGGTCGTATCGGGGTTGTCGAGGTCCGGCTGCCAGTCGGTCAGTCGCCGTGAAAGCTGCAGGGCAAGATTGTGCTCGCCGATGTTGTCCGCCGTGGTCATGCTGAGCGCCACATAGTCCAGCAAGGTCGGCGTAACGTGCCGGTAGGCATAGTTAAACCCCTCGGTCAGTACTGTAAAGGCCGCTTCGCTGTTATTTTCCTGCAGGTATAGGCGGGCCAGCGCGATCCGCGCTGGCACGAATCGCGGATCCCGCCGCAATGCCTTGCCGTACAATTCAATCCGCACTGTCAGATCGTCAGGCCGTCGTTGTTCATCTATCTTGCCCAGGATGTACCAGGACTGGGGTCGTAGCGGATTACGGCGCAGGGCAGCCCGGACTTTTTGCTCCGCCTCGATCAGCAGGTTGTGGGATTGTCGGGGATGGCTGGCGATGACCTCGGCACTACGGCGCAACAAATCGGCATCAAGAAACCACGGGCTGTCCACCAGCGGTGTCAAGCGTTGTGCCCGCAATAACGCCTGGTGAGCCTTTTCGAGTTGTCTTTCGGCCACCAGGCGTTTGCCTTTGTTCAGATAATAATATCCGGCACCTTGGCTGAAAAAATATACACCCAGCACCAGCGAAACAAGCAGTAATAGCGGATAGTAAAGATGAGGTCGCAGCAGACGGGACAGTTCCAGATGGCGATATGGCCGTTGCATGATCGAGTCGTACAGAATATTGAACCGGCCAAGCAGCATGCCGGCGAGCATCATCGATGGCATGATATAAAAATTAAACGTAAACCCACTGTGCAGGGCAAAAGCAAACAGTGCAGCGAACAAGGCCAGGAATTCAGTGCGAATGCCATCGCCACGAGTTGTTCGTTGCAGGGCCTGGATGAAGAGAACCAATACAACGACAAATACACTTAACATCAACAATAATCCCGGCAGCCCCGTTTCGAGGGCGATTTGCAAATAATCATTGTGAACATAAAAGTTGGCGCTGTGATCCTGGGGATTTAAAAAAGGTGGGATGGCCATGAAATAGGTGCCCAATCCGATACCGGTCCAGGGATGCTGCAGGAACAGTCGCCAAGCCGGCTGCCAGATGACAAAGCGGGAGTGCCCTGCCCGTTCCGTATCCTGCAGGCTGATCACCCGTTCTACCATGCCGCTACCCGACTCGGGATTGAGCTGGAAGACCAACGCCGCTGCGGCGAAACCGAGCAGGATGAACAGACCGGCAGCAAGCCAGGTATTTTTATGGGTACGGGTGAAACCGAACCCATACACGATGAGCAGCCCGGCGGCCAGGCCAATCCAGGCACCTCGGCTTTGTATCAGCCCGAGCATGAATGCGAACAAGAAAACAGTCATAGCGAGAAAGACAGACATCCTGCGGGATGACGGGTCCAGTAATTGGCCCAGCATAGGAAAAAGCAGCAGACTCAAAAAAGCCGCCAGGGAGTTTTTGGTAAAAAACGTCGCGTTGGCGCGCCCGTGTAGTATAAAGAATTCATACAAGGCATAGCCGGACAGACCGATGCCTATCAACATCAGCAGTGGCAACAGGCGCTGCCAAAGTAAATCCTTGTCAGGACTGATAAGGTAGCCCAGAAAGGCCACGGGCAATGCGCCGACCCACCAGAAATTAATAATGCCAAGATACTTAATGGGGCTGAACAGGATTCCGATGCCCAGCCACAACCAGAACAGGATGATGAACACAGGCAGGATCCGGTTGCCCAGCGTGAGACCGGACCGATAGATCATTACACCGTTCAAGGTGAACCAGATCAGTAATAGGCCAAGCGCCGTGGCGAACCAGGAGAGCGCCAGGCCGTTAAAAAAAAGCGCACTCACCAGCGCGGCGGCAATCAGGCAGGGACTAACCAGGGAAAGTCGGGATGGCGTTGTTGTCATCGGGCCTGAATGGGCGGGGTTATCACGATTAGCCGTTAAGAACCAGGCTACCGGTCAACTGCGCGACATTCGCCAGTTCATGGCGCTGCAGATAGTCCACGATGCCGGCATTTATCTTTGGGCATATCAGTGGGTCATAGAACAGGGCCGTACCAATGCCCACGGCTGAAGCACCGGCGATAATAAATTCCAGCGCATCCTCGGTGCTGGTGATGCCACCCTGTCCGATTATCGGTATCGCATGATCCCGCGCCACCTGATAAACCTGTTGGACCTTTAGCAGGGCGATGGGCTTGATGGCGGGGCCGGACAAACCGCCCTGGTTGTTGCCGATGTAGGGGGTGCGGGATTCGATGTCCACCGCCATGCCCATCAGTGTGTTGATTACTGCAAAGGCATCCGTGCCGGCCTCGATGCAGCGACGGGCATTTTCGGCGATATCGGTTTGATTGGGTGATAGTTTGGTGATAAGTGGTTTCCGGGTGACCTTCCGACAGGCCGCCACTACCCGCGCCGACATGTCCGGGTCATTACCGAAGGCCACCCCGCCCTCCTTGACATTGGGACAGGAGATATTGATCTCCATTGCATCAATTGGTGAATCATCGAACAGGCGCGCCACCTCCTGGTACTCCTCCACCGTGGAGCCTGACAGGTTAGCGATAAAGCGGGTTTCAGAAAAATCCAGCTGGGGCAGGATGTTGTTGATAACCGCTTGCGTGCCCGGGTTTTGCAATCCGATGGCATTGAGCATACCCATGGGAGTTTCATAAACGCGGTGCGGCTTGTTACCAAGGCGCGGTTCGAGGGTAGTACCTTTCAGGCAAATCGCGCCCGCATCACGGTTGGAGAAACCCTGTACGCGGGTGTACTCCTCACCAAACCCAACACAACCTGACAGTAATACCAGCGGTGTGGCGAAAGACATACCGCAAAAGTCGGTAGCAAGTAGGCGTGATTCGTCTGGCGTCATACGGTAAAGATACAAGATACGCAAAACAAGGAAAAGCCACGGCAATTGACGGGCCGCATGTGCGTCATGCCTGATAACTCGTTACCATTGCCATATGTTCCATATTGTCCTGTTCCAGCCAGAAATCCCGGCCAACACCGGTAACATCATACGCCTGTGCGCTAACACCGGTGCCCAACTTCATCTGATTCACCCGCTCGGTTTTGACATGGACGATAAACGGCTGAAACGGGCCGGGCTGGATTACCATGAATATGCCCGGATCATGCAGCATGATTCACTGCCATCATTTGTTCATCAGGTGGCGCCAGCGCGCTGTATCGGCTTGTCTACTCATGCGCGACGTAATTTTTATGACGAGACCTTTCAGCACGGAGATGCCTTCCTGTTTGGCCCGGAAACTCGCGGTTTGCCAGCCTCGGTACGTAACGAGCTGGGCGATGAGCGTGTGTTACGCCTGCCGATGGTGCCAGACAGCCGCAGTCTGAATCTGGCCAACACTGTTACGGCTGTGATATTCGAAGCGTGGCGACAACAGGGTTTTACCGGAGCGAAATATTGAAGGCGCAGAAATATATTACGGCTCAAGTTGGCGCTGATCAGCGGTTGAGAATGTCCTGATTTCGATTTGATTGATCGCGTGTTGTTTTGTCGGCCAGTACGGTAAGGTTTATCCATCCTGCTTTTCATCCAGTTCCGGGCGGATCGCCCTCTCCATCAAGGCATGCATGGCTTCGCGCGGGGTGCGGTTATCATGGATGACCCGGTAGACCTGTTCGGCGATGGGCATTTCCACGTTGTATTCCTCGGCAAGGGCATGGACCTCGCGACTGGTATTGATGCCCTCCACCACCTGGCCGATGGTCTTGACTGTTTCGTCCACGCTCCTGCCTTGTCCCAGCGACAGACCGAGGCGCCGGTTGCGAGACTGATCGTCGGTGCATGTCAGAACCAGATCACCCAGCCCGGTCAGCCCCATAAAGGTGTCATGCTTAGCTCCCATGGCTGTGCCAAGGCGGAGTATTTCCGCGACACCACGCGCGATTAACGCGGCGCGGGCATTGGCGCCGAAACCGAGCCCGTCGGCTGCACCGGCCGCGATAGCGAGAACATTTTTCACTGCGCCGCCAAGCTCGACCCCGATGATGTCGCTACCGGTATAGGCGCGAAAATGGTCATTGGTGAGTGCTTGTGCCATCAACAGGGCAAAGGCCTGATTGCTGGAAGCAACGGTGACTGCACCGGGCAGTTTGCGCGCCACTTCCTTGGCGAAGGTGGGGCCGGAAATGACGGCAATGGGGACCTGATCTCCGAGTTCTTCGCGCGCCAGCTGGTGCAGGAGTTTACGGGTGTCCGGTTCGAGACCCTTGGTGCCCCAGGCGACCTTGTGAGACGGTTGTAAATGGGGCTTGATGGCGCGCAAGGTTTCCCGGAAGGCATGGCTGGGGACCACGATCAGAATTATCTCCGCGGTACCCAAGGCGTCAGCCAGGTCGGCTGTGACCAACAGGCCGTCCGGCAAGGGGATGCCGGGCAAATAACGTTCATTGCTGCGATCCTGGCGCATGGTTGCCGCTTGCTCGGCGTGGTGCGTCCAGAGGGTGACGTTGTGCGCATTATCGGACAGCAACATGGCCAGGGCTGTTCCCCAGGAACCGGCGCCCAGAACCGCAATATTCAGCACCATGCCGGGATGTCAGTGAGCCTTTGCTGCCCCGCCCGCCTTTTGCTGGGCCAGGTGCTGGGCGTAGAGGGCGTCAAAGTTAACCGGTGCCAGCAGTAAGGGAGGGAATCCGCCCTTGTTTACCAGATCGGAAATAGCCTCACGGGCATACGGAAACAGAATATTCGGGCAATAACTGCCCAGCATGTGGCCCATCTCCTGATCAGAAAAACCATTCAGGGTGAAAATGCCGCATTGCTGGACTTCGACCAGAAAGGCCGTCTCTGACTGGTTCTTCACGGTGGTAGTGAGGGAAAGCATGACGTTGTAAACCCCCTCCCCCAGCGGATTGGCGTTGGTGTTGAGATCCAGATTAACTTCCGGTTGCCACTCCTTCGTAAACAAAGCCGGTGTATTGGGAGATTCGAAGGAGACGTCCTTCACATAAATCTTCTGGATGACGAATTGTTGCTCGCCTGGCGGAGTTGTGTCGCTGGAGGTTTGGTTTTCTGCCATTAATCGGGTCCTGGTTTAAAAAAGAAAATCAACCGAGCTATGTTACCAGATTTCCCCTCTGGTGGACGGGGATTAAAGGTGGCGGCGTGCCCAGGCGAGCAGATTTTGCAGGTCCATGGCGCCGGCCATGCGATCAACTTCGCGGCCATGGTGAAAGATGGCCAGGGTCGGAATGCTGCGAATATTGTATTGCCCGGCCAGTGCCTGCTGTTCCTCGGTATTGACCTTGGCTAATTGCATCTGCGGTTCCAGCTGGCTGGCGGCCTGTTGAAACACCGGTGCCATCATTTTACAGGGTCCACACCAGGGCGCCCAGAAATCGACCAGTACGGGTATGTCGCTCTTGCTAATGCGGTGATTGAAGCTGCCCGCATCCAGTGTCACCGGGTGCCCGGTGAACAGAGGTTGCCTGCATTTGCCACATTTGCCACCGGCACCAAGTTTGTCACGGGGTACCCGGTTGGTACTCTGACAGTGGGGGCAGACAATATGGAGCGCGTCGCTCATGCTTCGGTGCTGAGGCCCAGTTTGGCCTCAAGTTCTCCGGCGGCTTCCAGAGCGAACAGGTCATCGCAACCGCCCACGTGATAATCATCGATAAAGATCTGCGGCACGCTGGTGCGCTGGCTACGCTGTTCCATTTCTGCGCGGCGCTCGGGTTGTTGATCGATGGGAATCTCGGTGTAGTCAATCTGCTTGCTGTCCAGCAACATGCGGGCACGCACGCAGTATGGGCAGAAGCGGGTACAGTAAATCACGACATCTGGCATGTGTCTTCCTATGTTACTTGCGAGTCAGCGGCAGGTTGGCGGAACGCCATGCCATCACTCCGCCCTGTAAATTATAAACCTGCTCAAATCCCTGTTTTCTAAGCATGGCACACGCTTGTCCTGAACGGTGACCTGAGCGGCACCCGATTATAATGGGTTTGCTTTTGTGTTTTTCCAGTTCATTAATGCGTTTACTCAGTGCACTCTGGGGAATGTGAATGGCATTGACAATGTGGCCTTCCTGAAACTCATTTATTTCACGGACGTCGAGAACCACGGCATCTTTATGGTTGATAAGGTTCACGGCATCAGCCGGCCCGACAACCTGATAGCCGCGCAGACGGTGGCCGAACAGGTTGAAAAACAGCATGGCCAGTATTACCGCAAGGGCGGCAAATAGCATCAGATTGTGGCTGGCGAAGGTCAGATATTGCTCCACGAAAACTCCTTATAAAGGTGGCGAGACGGCCGATTGAAAGCCGCGGTATTATAAATAAGGTGGGTACAGATTTGTACACGCGGGATACATGGGCATAACCTGGTATCAACTGGAGACCGGCCGGTGAAGCCGGCAGAATTCAGTCCGCGCTACAGAATACTTCGCGCATCATGCTTATCAGGCGCAGCGTCCGGGCATCGCCGACACGGTAAAAGACCCGATTGGCATCCTTTCGGGAATCGAGGATTCCCTTGTCGCGCAGGATGGCCAGATGTTGAGAGATATTGCTCTGTGAAGTCCCGACATGCTCCACGATGTCCTGTACGCTGATTTCGCGATCACCCAGTGTACAGAGAATCTTGAGACGCAAGGGATGGGACATGGCTTTGAGCGAACGGGAAGCCCGGTCGATGTCCTCGTCACGGGTAATCAGACCGGCGGATTCGATAATATTCATTGATATATCCTAGTGTGGCGACACGTTATAATGCTATTTGTAGTACGTGATTACAGTTGGACATCATACTGCCTTTTATTAATAAAACATTATACAATAATCTACCATTTTAGAAGCCCTGTAACCATCTTCCACTGCAGAACCGTAATTTGGGGTATCCAATATAACGGTCAAGCATGGATCTGGCGCCTAATCAGGATTAGACTAATTCTAAAATAGAAATTTTAGGACAAAACCCTAATTTCATATCGATGCAGACAAATATCAAACCAATGGCCCTTATTATTCTGGATGGCTGGGGCTATTCCGAAGAAACGGAATACAATGCCATTGCAGCCGCCCACAAACCCAACTGGGATCGGCTCTGGAACACCTGCCCCCACACCCTGATCCGCGGCTCCGGTGCGGAAGTGGGGCTGCCCGCCGACCAGATGGGTAATTCGGAGGTCGGTCATCTGAATATGGGCGCCGGCCGGGTGGTCTATCAGGAATTTACCCGGGTCAACCGCTCCATCAAGACAGGCTCCTTCTTTAGCAACCAGACGCTGGTCGATGCTGTTGAACTGGCCAGGGACACCGGCAAGGCCGTCCATATTCTCGGCCTGCTTTCCTCCGGGGGGGTGCACAGTCATGAAGACCACATTCATGCCATGGTGGAACTCGCGGCTGAACGGGGTGCGGATAAGGTCTATCTGCATGCTTTTCTTGACGGGCGGGACACGGCGCCAATGAGCGCCAAGGACTCGATCCAGAAAATGGAGGCAAAGTTTGCCGAAGTCGGTCACGGTCGATTTGCATCAATAATTGGTCGCTACTTTGCGATGGACCGTGACCACCGTTGGCCCCGGATCCAGAGCGCCTACGACCTGATCACACTCGGGGAAGCAGAGTATCAGGCGAGTTCGGCCATGGCAGGCCTGGAAAGTGCCTATGCGCGCGGCGAAACGGATGAATTCGTCAAGGCGACCCGGATCGTGCCGCCCGGCACCGAGATCATCAAGGTGAATGATGGTGACGTGGTGATATTCATGAACTTCCGGTCTGACCGGGCCCGGCAGATTACCCGCCCCTTTATCGAGCCCGATTTCGATTGCTTCGAGCGTAAGGCCAAACCCACGCTGGGACGGTTCGTCAGTCTGACCGAATACAATTCCAATTACGACGTGCCCGTTGCCTACCCGCCCGAACGTCTAAACAATGTGTTTGGTGAGTATATTTCCGGGCTGGGCCTGCATCAGCTGCGGATTGCTGAAACCGAAAAATACGCCCACGTCACCTTTTTCTTCAATGGTGGCCGGGAAGAACCGTTTGAATTCGAAGATCGCATTCTCATTAATTCACCGGATGTGGCCACCTATGACAAAAAGCCGGAAATGAGCGCACCCGAAGTAACCGACAGGCTGGTGGAAGCCATCGAAATGGACAAGTATGACGTCATTATCTGCAATTACGCCAATCCGGACATGGTAGGCCATACCGGAAACATCAAAGCCACCGTAAAGGCCATTGAAACTATCGATACTTGCCTTGGCCGGGTGGTGGACGCAGTGCAAAAAGCCGGCGGCGAAATCCTGATTACCGCCGACCATGGCAATGCCGAGTTAATGCGCGACAAGCAATCCGGACAGCCGTATACCGCCCACACCAGCAATCCGGTGCCATTATTGTATGTTGGGCGGCAGCTTGCATTGGCTCAAAATGGCGGGGCGTTATCGGACATTGCCCCGACCATGCTGGAGTTGATGGGGTTGGAAAAACCAATCGAGATGAATGGCCATTCCCTCATTGAGCATGCCGAACAGGCTGCGACGTCGCGTGAGGCATTGTGACGCGGGCCGTAATGCAGGTGAATCAGAATTGGTGACGGTCTCGCGGTTCAAGGTCAGCACGAGAACCGCATGGGCAGTCCGGCAATTCGTTCCATTATTTTTTGTATATTTGCTCATCACGCTTGCGGCCGCCTTCACGGGATCCGCGGGCGCTGCTTCCTATACCGAACAGGAACGCGAGACACGGGCAGCAGAACTGGAAAAATTACGGCAACAAATCCAGACGTTAACCACGCAACGGAACAAGGTACGTAATCGCTACGATGAAATTCAAAAAGAGTTGCGCCTTACCGAGCAGGCGATCAGTGAGAGCGTCAAGGACCTGCGTAGCCTGAGCCAGAAACTGACCCGACAGAAACAAGAACTTAACCACCTGCAAAAGCAACAACAAAAACTACACAATCAGCTTGCAACGCAACGTGACCTGCTGGGCAGGCAGGTGCGGGCGGCCTTTATGATTGGGCGGCAGGAATATCTCAAGTTATTACTTAACCAGCAGGACCCCGCCACGCTGGGCCGGGCCATGACCTATTACCGCTACTTCAATGCCGCTCGCCTGGAGCGCATCGAGGAAGTCAATGTCACGCTGCAAGAGTTGGCCCGTGTAACCAGGAACATCGAGGTGAAAACACGGGCCTTGAACACGCTAAGGGATGAGAGGCTGGCCAGCAAGGCTGAGCTGGAAAAGACCTATCACAAGCGGCAGTCTGTCATGACCCGGCTCGCACGCGAGGTTCGATCCAAGGAACAGAAACTCAAGCAGTTACAAGAGGATGAAAAGCAGCTGCAAGCCCTGTTACAAACTATCGAAGAAACCATGCCGGATATCCTGAACGCACCCACCAGCAAATCGTTTGCCAGTTTGCGAGGCAGGCTAGTCTGGCCAGTCCAGGGTAAGGTACGGAATTACTATGGTCGATCCCGCTACCAGGGCCGACTGAAATGGAACGGGGTCATGATCTCCGCCCGTGCCGGTAACACGGTACATGCCGTTGCGCGGGGTCGGGTGGCCTATGCGGACTGGCTGCGTGGTTATGGCCTACTGATTATTATAGATCATGGCGATGGCTATATGAGCCTGTATGGGCACAACCAGAGTTTGTTCAAGGAAGTGGGAGATTGGGTCGAGGCGGACGAAGCCATTGCGGGTGTCGGCGACAGTGGTGGCCAGTCTGATATCGGACTTTATTTTGAAATTCGACACAATGGCAAGCCAAGTAATCCAGCTAAATGGTGCAGTCGAAGTAGTCGTCGTGGCTAGGGATATGGCTGGTTAGGTTAAAAAGTATGCTGTAATATCAAGTATCTATTGTATTATTTGGAGTATATTCGTTGAGCCGGGAAATTTTTCAGCCAGGGAAGCGGCATCGCCAGGTCCGAATATAAAAAACGTGGACCAGCTTTTACCCCTAAATATCCTAGCTTGTTGGGCGTTTTTCTGGAATTTTGATGGTTAATATTTTTGCTTGACACCGGATCAAATTTGTTAGGTTGTGGAGAAATCACGCATGAACAGTTTCACCCGTAATACACTGATTCTGCTGCTCGGCATGTTGGCGGGCCTGTCACTGGCGATTGGTCAGGGCGTTATGGCAGAGAAAGCTGCAAACAGTCCCAACGCGGGATTGCCACTGGAATCGGTGCGGACCCTGAGTGAGGTGTTCGACAAGATCAAGCAGAATTATGTCGAAGAAGTGGATGACAAGACCCTCCTTAATGATGCCGTTTCCGGAATGGTTTCCAGTCTGGATCCGCACTCGTCCTACCTGGATGAAAAGTCCTTCGAAGAATTACGGGTTGGCACAACCGGTGAGTTTGGCGGTCTTGGAATCGTGGTGGGCATGGAAGACGGTTTCGTAAAAGTGGTTTCGCCCATTGACGATACGCCGGCCCAGCGCGCCGGAGTTCAATCAGGTGACTTGATCATCCGGCTTGACGACAAGCCGGTCAAGGGAATGGGGCTGGATGAAGCGGTTAAAATCATGCGTGGCAAACCCGGCACCGACATTACGCTTACCGTTGTACGCAAAGGTGAAGACAAGCCACTCAAATTCACCATCACGCGTGACCGCATCCGGGTTAAAAGCGTGAAGTCCAAGCTGCTTGAACCTGGCTATGCGTATGTAAGAATTTCCCAGTTCCAGGAGCGTACCGGTAAGGATTTACGCAAGGCTATTTCAAAAATGAAGAAGGAAAGCAAGGGTAAGCTTAAAGGATTGGTTCTTGACTTGCGCAATAATCCAGGTGGACTGCTGGATTCAGCGGTATCGGTGTCGGATGCCTTTCTGAACAAGGGTGTGATCGTTTCTATCAAGGGGCGGACCGAGGACAGCAAGATAAGTCAATCGGCTACACCCGGCGACATCATGAACGGCGCTCCCATCGTGGTATTGGTAAATGAGGGTTCGGCCTCGGCTTCGGAGATTGTCGCCGGAGCATTGCAGGACCACAAACGCGCGATCATCATGGGTGAACTGACCTTCGGCAAGGGCTCGGTGCAGACAGTAATTCCGATTGGCACCAATACAGCGCTGAAGTTGACCACCGCCCGTTATTATACGCCGTCAGGTAACTCCATCCAGGCGGAAGGGATCAAACCGGATATTGACCTGGATAACATCAAGGTGGCGAAAAAGGAAAACAATGATATCAAGGCCTTGTCTGAAGCGGATCTGACGGGCCATCTTGAAAACCCGAATGGCAAAGACAAGAAGAACGGCAAACAGAAAGATGGCAAGGACGGCAAGGAAGAAACCAAAGATGCCCTTGCGATGGCAACCGATGATTTCCCTGTGTATGAGGCCCTGAACCTGCTTAAGGGCCTGAATTTGCTAAGCCAACAGGGAAAGTAAATTGGCGTTGCAATGCCTCATAGCGATCCTGCTAATCAACGGATTGCTAGGGGGCCGGGCGCTGGCAACGGAGTTGCCGGCGATCAGTATTATCATCGATGATCTGGGCTATCAACTGAATGCCGGAAAACAGGCGGTGGACCTGCCAGGCAATCTTACCTTCGCCTTTCTCCCCTACTCTCCCTACGCGCGCCTGCTGGCCGAGCGTGCAAATCAAAGCCACAAGGAAGTTATGCTGCATTTACCCATGCAATCGGACAATGGGAAACGGCTGGGTCCGGGTGGCCTGACCATGACCCAGGATGAGCAATCCTTCAAGCAGACCCTGCACGATAGCCTGTCTAGCGTACCGCATGTGCGGGGCTTCAATAACCACATGGGAAGTTACCTGACCCGTAACCGGAACATGATGCGCTGGCTTATGCAAAGCGCCATGTTTAGAACGGATCTCTATTTTGTTGACAGCCGGACAACCGCCGACTCATTGGCCGAGGAAGAAGCCATCCGACACGGGATTGCAGCAACACGGCGGGACATATTTCTTGATTATGAAAACGATGGTGCTATCGTTAAGCAGCAACTGGAAAAACTGATCCGGCAAGCGCGGGAGAAGGGTACAGCGGTGGCCATCGGGCATCCCTATCCACAAACCCTGGCGGTACTGACCAATTGGTTACCGACCTTGCGGCACAAGGGGATCAGACTGGTTCCGGTTTCTACACTGATTCGGTTACGCCAACCCGAGAGGATACCCGCATGGCAAATGTCCTCGTACCCCTCGCACAGGGCTGTGAAGAACTTGAAGCGGTAACAGTTATCGATCTGTTACGCCGCGCAGGCGTCAAGGTCGTTACTGCTGGTCTTGACGATCAGCCAGTGACAGCCAGTCGTGGGGTCGTCTTGATCCCGGACACCGCACTGGGGGAGGTGATTGATGAGGCGTTCGATATGGTGGTTTTACCCGGCGGGTTGCCCGGTGCCGATAATCTGAATCAGGATCCCCGCATTCACATCCTGATCAAAAAAATGGTAACCAATAATAAACCGGTTGCCGCGATTTGTGCCGGCCCGAAAGTGCTGGGAACGGCAGGGTTGCTGGATGGGAAACATGCCACCAGCTATCCCGGCAGTCTGGAGGGCATTGCCATACAGGACATGGAATATGAACAACAAGCGGTGGTGGTAGACGGCAATGTCATCACCTCACGTGGTCCTGGTACGGCGATGGATTTCGCATTGACCTTGATCGAAACGCTGCTTGGCAAGGCCCGGCGTGACGATGTGGAAGCGTCGCTGCAACGGCCGACCAGCTGATCTGGTTGAGTCAGGTTGAGTCAGG
>JAJDNN010000117.1 GCA_022340685.1 Pseudomonadota bacterium | reverse complement strand
CAACACCAGACAGCACTGCGGCTACGGGACCAGTATCAGAAGCTGTTAACGGCAGCGGGGTATGGCCCGATTGTCACCGAGATCAAGCCGTTGCAGAAGTTTTACCCGGCCGAGGATTATCACCAGGACTACCTGGCGAAGAACCCCAATGGTTACTGCCCGAATCACGCCACCGGCGTGACCTTTGAAAAGGTTGCGGCAACGCCAGTGGACAACAGCGCACTGCTGCAAGGCATGCAGATCGTCGTGCTGGAAGCCGAGCACTGCCCCTTCTGTGAAAGATTCAAGCAGGACGTCAGCAACCCGTACCGTGGCAACATCCCGATGACGTTTCGCAAGGCGTCACAGCTGGACGGGCTCACCCTGAAAACACCGACCTGGGCCACGCCCACCATATACTTTTTAGACAATGGCAAGGAAGTCTTTGGCCATCAGGGTTACATGACACCACAGGAGTTTTACAAGGCACTCGGTTACTTCAAGCTTGGCGACAGCGAGGCGTACAAGGTGGCTTTTGCGCAGGGCACGGACAGTCGCTTCTGCCGCCAGTACGAGAAATTCAAGAATACCCCGGATGGCGTCTTCATCGACAAGCTGAGCGGTGCCCCGCTGTTCGACACACGTGATCGCTTTAACTCCGGCAGCGGCTGGCTGTCCTTCACCCGTCCGGTAAAGGGCGCCACGATTGAACGACCGGACAACAGCTTTGGCGTCACGCGTACCGAAGTGTTATCGAAGAGTAGCGGTATACATCTTGGACATGTGTTTGACGACGGCCCCGACGGTAAGCCGCGTTATTGCATCAACGCCACTGTCCTGGAGTTCGTACCGAGGAATTAACAGGGGACAGTATATTCAGGTGATGTAACCTTCAATCGAGTCTGACCCTACTGGTTCTGCAGTTGATAATCGTGATGATAAATTGAATAAACACGGACATATTCAAATTTGTCGTTAACAGAAACATCATAGAATGCCGCCATCAACAGTCGAAATGAGCTGCCAGCCTTGTGTTTTTCGCCAACCCATTCGAGATCTTATTTGCACAGAAAATCAATGGGAGCCTCAACTGCAATTTTCCTTTCTGAAATGACCAGAGAGTGATGTGGTTGAATTTCTTCCAGCATAATGTCATGTACACTTTTCCAGAAAGCGACGGTGATCTCTTTGCCCGAGTTTTTAGTCGCAGAAGGCAGCCGAAGCTGCCTTTTATTACTTTAAATCAATCTCAAATGCGACGTCCCTGTCTTATGAGCAACTGGTTTGAGATAAATTGTTAAATCCTTTGTGTAAAGAGCAAGTCGGGGGTTCGCAGGCAAGACAAAATGCTATTTTTGAAACGGAGCTTATATTTCAAAAATATCCATTTTAACGCCGCATACGAATCATCTGACGATGCTATTTACCCGCATTTGCTGTCGCCACAATTGAGACACGTCATACACCCATCCATCTTGATCACGGCCTTGGTACTGCATTTGGCGCACAACTGGGCGCTGGCGGGAAATTCGGTGTCGTCACTGCCACTGGCCTCGGCCTGCTTGATGCTGCCTTCGAACTGGGCGCGTTTTTCTGCCACCAGTTTTTTCTGGTGTTCGTCCAGGCCATCATCGGCAAGCATGCCGATCATGCGCAGGTGACATTCGATGGCATCACCGATTTCCGCGACCAGTGACGGCATGTACTTGCCGCCTTTCTTGAAGTAACCACCGCGCGGGTCGAACACCGAGCGCAGTTCTTCCACCAGGAAGGTGACATCGCCACCCTTGCGGAACACGGCGGACACGATCCGGGTCAGCGCGACGATCCACTGGAAGTGATCCATGTTCTTGGAGTTGATAAAGATCTCAAACGGGCGGCGCAGTTCGTGGTCGCTATCCCGGTTGAGGATCACATCATTGATGGTGATATACAGGGCATGTTCGGTCAGTGGTGTTTTGACCTTGTAGGTCGAGCCGAGCAGCATATCGGGCCGCTCCAGCTTTTCATGCATATGAATGACGTTACTGTCTTCCTGTTCCGCTTCTTTCAGCGCTGCTTCGGCCGCCTTGTCGTCTTCATCTTCCCTGGCGACCTCGTAGCTGACAATCTTGCTGTTTATTTTAATGGCCATTGTGTGGTTTCCTCCTGCGCTTTATCTTGCGTAGCAATTTCGATGATCGGTATTTGTTTTTCATGATTTTATCAAGGCTGAACGCCGCTCCTGCAATTCAGATAGTGGATCTTGTCAGAATTTTCCGTAATAGCCTTCCTTCATGGCGTCGAACAGATTGGCCGCACTGTGCATCTCGCCGTCATATTCGATTTCCTCGTTACCTTTGGCCTCGATCACCGTACCGTCCTCAAGGGTGAAACGGTAGGTGGTGTTTTCCAGGTCCGATTCCTTGACCAGTACACCCTGGAACGCCTCCGGGTTGAAGCGGAAGGTTGTGCAACCTTTCAGGCCCTGCTCGTAGGCGTACTGGTAGATATCCTTGAAGTCCTCGAAGGGATACTCGGTTGGCACATTGGCGGTCTTTGAGATGGATGAATCAATCCATTTCTGCGCGGCGGCCTGGATGTCTACGTGCTGTTTCGGCGTCACTTCGTCGGCGGCGATGAAGTAGTCGGGCAGTTTGCTCTCCTTCTCCTCCGAGAACGGCAGGGCGTCGGGGTTGACCAGTTCGCGGTAAGCCAGCAGCTCGAAGGAATAGACGTCTACCTTTTCCTTGGTCTTGCGGCCTTCGCGGATCACGTTGCGCGCGTAGTGGTGCGCGAAGCTGGGCTCGATGCCGTTACTGGCGTTGTTGGCCAGTGACAGCGAGATGGTGCCGGTCGGTGCGATGGAGCTGTGATGGGTAAAACGGGCGCCGTGCTCGGCCAACTGCGCAACCAGCTCCGGATCTTCCTTCGCCACCTGCTGCATGTAACGGCTGTACTGCGCATGCAGCACTTTGCCCTTGGCCTTGCTGCCGACCTTGTAACCGGCCTTGCGCATTTCGGGACGCTTGCGCAGCATCTCGGCAGTGACCTTGAACTCCTGCTCCATGATTGGCGCCGGGCCTTTTTCCTGCGCCAGTTCCAGCGCGGTGCGCCAGCCTTGCAGGGCCAGCTCTTTACTGACCTGCTCGGTAAATTCGACTGCCTCGTGGCTGCCGTATTTCTTGCGCAGCATGGTGAGGGTGGAGCCAAGGCCGAGAAAACCCATCCCGTGGCGGCGCTTGCTGAGAATTTCATTGCGCTGCCCTTCCAGCGGCAGGCCGTTGATCTCCACCACGTTGTCGAGCATGCGGGTAAAGATGTCCACCACCTTGCGGTATTCGTCCCAGTTGAACTCGGCCTCGTGGGTGAAGGGCCGCTTCACGAACCGCGTCAGGTTGACAGAGCCGAGCAGGCAGGATCCGTAGGGCGGTAATGGCTGTTCGCCACAGGGGTTGGTGGCACGAATATTTTCGCAAAACCAATTGTTGTTCATCTCATTGACCTTGTCGATGAGGATGAAACCCGGCTCGGCAAAGTCGTAGGTGGAGGACATGATGAGGTCCCACAGGCGACGTGCCTTGATAGTCTTGTACACCCGGCAGGCGACCAGACCTTCCTTGTTACGCACGTAGCCTTCACTGTGCGGCCATTCGCGCCAGACGATTTGTTCGGCATCGTCGAGATCGATTTGATCTTCGCCGGCTTCCTGTTCGTTGATCGGGAAGGCCAGTTGCCAGTCGGCGTTTTGCCTGACGGCCTGCATGAATTCGTCGGTAATGAGCAACGACAGATTGAACTGGCGCAGCCGGCCGTCTTCACGCTTGGCGCGGATGAAGTCCATTACGTCCGGGTGGCCCACGTCGAAGGTGGCCATCTGTGCGCCACGACGGCCGCCAGCGGAGGACACGGTGAAACACATCTTGTCGTAGATATCCATGAACGACAGCGGCCCGGAAGTGTAGGCACCGGCGCCGGACACATAGGCTCCACGGGGACGCAGTGTCGAGAATTCGTAACCGATGCCGCAGCCGGCCTTGAGGGTCAGGCCCGCCTCGTGAACCTTTTCCAGGATGCCATTCATGGAATCCTGGACGGTGCCGGACACGGTACAGTTGATGGTGGAGGTGGCTGGTTTATGTTCCAGCGCGCCGGCATTGGAAGTGATGCGGCCGGCGGGGATGGCACCGTGGCGCAGGGCCCACAGAAACTGTGCGTACCAGTGTTCGCGCTGATCCTCGGCTTCGACTTCGGCCAGGGCCCGGGCAACACGCTGGTAGGTCTCATCAATGGTCTGGTCGACGATGTCGCCGGTTTTGGTCTTGAGGCGGTATTTCTTGTCCCAGATGTCGAGGGACGCGTCCTGGAAGGTAATCGAATTGGTGTCGTTGGCAGTCACTTCTTGCAGATGGGCGCTCATGTTTGTGAAATTCCTCCTTTTATATTGACGCAGACAGGATCGGGCAATGCCCGCCTTGACCACCCGGCGTCGGGGTCACATCCCGCCTGGTCCGTATTTTTCGTTGTTGTGTGGCCTGTGGAGGCCCTGTTTTCCCTGCCGAAACCTGGGCCGCTGGGGAAGAAATGACGGGCCCGGTTCAATCGTTCTGGATCAAACACAACATCTTGTGTTGATGCGCAAGATTAGGACTATCCTGGCGGCCTGTCAATATGCCGATATGATTATTTTATTGTCATCATTAGCTCATACTTTTCATATAGTTATACTATTTTTATCGTGCCAGATCGCGCTAGTTGCGAAGAACTTTGCCACAAACCCTGACACTATATCTAGTGTTGCTAATATAGGCGTAAATCTGGTCTATGTCGGGTAAGGGATCACTCACGTAAAGACCTATTACCGTTACACCCGTTTTACCTGATCGCGATCAATTTTCTCTGCATTAGCTGGTTGACCGCCCTTGAAGCCGGCCCGGGCAATCCCATATCAACGTCACCGAAACAGGATGATCATCGAAACCGGTCTCCTGAAGTTTAAAATTTTTTATCGAGTCAGATCAGGAGGTAGAGAAAATGTCTTTAGTACGTTATGAACCATGGAGTATGTTGAACCAGCTGCGGCGTGAAATGGAACGCATGTCGGAAGGTGGCGAAAATGCCGAAGGCAGCGCCATCGCGACCAGTGACTGGGCCCCGTCGGTGGACATCAAGGAAACCGACAGCGCATTTGAAATCAAGGCGGACATTCCCGGCGTGGATCCCGATGCCATCGAGGTCCATATGGAAAACGGCGTGTTGACCATCAAGGGTGAACGTGAATCCGAGAAAAAGGAAGACAAGGAAGGCTACAAGCGCATCGAGCGTGAATGGGGGTCTTTCTATCGCCGCTTCAGCCTGCCCGACAGCGCCGATGCGGAAAAGATCAGCGCCAAGAGCAAGCATGGTGTGCTGGAAATCACCATCCCGAAGCAAGAAAAGGTCCAGCCCCGCAAGATTGCCGTCGAAGGCTGATTTTAAAGGCCCAAACCCCGTTGCAACATCAGGCTGAATGATGGGGCGCGGGGTTTTGTTTTGTTAACCAACCCGATTAGAAGGACACCAACATGAGTTCACTCGCCCAGTTACGTGAAGGACTGAACCGGGCCTGGGACAATATGGCCGAAGGCTGGCAGCACCTGCGTCAGCGTGCCTCCCAGGCCCTGACCCGTTTTAACCCGATTCACCACGATAACGGACTGGAGACCGTATCGGATCAGGCCATGCTGCGCGGTGCGCGTTGGGGCCTGCTGTCCGCCGACATCGAGGAGCGCAACGACAGCGTCGTCGTCCGCCTCGAGGCACCGGGAATGAACAAGGATGATTTCGATATCAGCGTCATCGACGGTTACCTGGTGGTACGTGGCGAAAAATACGCCCGCCGCGAGCAAAGCGAAGGTCGCTACACGGTAACCGAATGCGCTTACGGCAGTTTCGAGCGGGCTTTTGACTTGCCTGCGATGGTGGACGAGTCCCAGGCGCGGGCCAGTTACAAGCGCGGGGTGTTGACTGTATCCCTCCCCAAACACGCCCAGGCCAGGCAACGGCGGGTCAAGATCGATAGCTGAACTTTTTAGATCCGGACCGGGTCTCATTTACTTTTATTGCCTTGATTCGATGGTGTAACAGACGCCGTCGCGACGTTGGTCGTATTCCCCCAACCTGGTTAACCATTGATAAGGATGGAGATTTTGAATGACCTGCTCAAGAATGTTTCGTTATAGCCTCGCCAGTCTGCTACTGCTGGTCAGCGCCGCCGGCCAGGCCGCCCTGCCCTTTGCCGACAGCCAGGGCAAACAGTTACCGACCCTCGCGCCAATGCTGGAACAGGCCACCCCGGCCGTGGTGAATATCGCCACCACCAGCACCTTGCAAATCAAGCAAAATCCCCTGTTCAGCGATCCTTTCTTCAAGCGTTTTTTCAACATCCCCGATCAGCCGACAGAACAGGAAACCCAGAGTCTCGGCTCGGGCGTAATCGTGGATGCCAGCAAAGGCTACATCCTGACCAACAACCACGTTGTCGAGCATGCCGACGAAATCCGCGTCACCCTGCGTAGCGGCGAAACCCGCAAGGCGAAACTGATTGGCACTGACCCGGAAACCGACATCGCCGTAATCCAGATCGATGCCAAAAACCTCTCCGCCCTGCCGCTGGCCAACTCCGATGAACTGCGCGTGGGCGATTTCGTGGTGGCGATTGGCAATCCCTTTGGCCTCGGCCAGACGGTGACCTCGGGAATCGTCAGTGCCAAGGGCCGCAGCGGCCTCGGCATTGAGGGCTTCGAAGACTTCATCCAGACCGACGCGTCCATCAATCCGGGTAACTCGGGCGGCGCGCTGGTGAACCTGCGCGGTGAGCTGGTTGGCATCAATACCGCTATCCTGTCACAGAGCGGTGGCAACATCGGGATTGGTTTCGCCATACCGATCCGCATGGCGGAAAGCATCATGCAGCAGCTCGTAGCCCACGGTAAGGTGCGTCGCGGTCGGCTCGGGGCCCAGGCCCAGGACCTGACCCCCGAGCTGGCCCAGGCCTTTGATATCAAATATCAACGCGGTGCGGTCGTGGCCATGGTGACGCCCGATTCGCCCGCGGATCGGGCCGGGCTGAAGGTGGGCGATATCGTGGTGGAAATCAACGGCCGCAAAGTGAATGACGCCGACACCCTGCGCAATTACGTCGGCCTGCTACGGGTGGGTGAAACGGTCACCCTCAAGGCAATGCGCAATGGCAAGACCCGTGTCCTGAAGGCCAACATCGAGGAATACAGGGATGATCTGGTCAGCGGTGAAGCATTACACCCCAAACTGTCCGGCGCCTCTTTTAAAGACCTGCCGGAGAGCAGCCCCTTTTATGGCCGTGTCCAGGGCGTCCTCATTTCCGCCATCACGGCAGGCAGTCCGGCCGCCCAGGCCGGTCTGCGTGAAGGCGATCTGATTGCCTCCGCCAACCGCCAGACGGTGACCTCCGTAAACGACTTGCGCCAGAAAATCAGTAACAGCCCGACCGTGCTACTGGATATACGGCGCGGCAATCAGGTCCTGTTTCTCTACCTGCGTTAACACCCACCCCGGCGTTTGGCCCGGGTGGCGGTAATATCATCTCTAAACCCTGCCCGTTTTACGCCGATAGAGCAGGGGTGAACCGTATTGTCCGCAAGGCCTGGCAGGATGCCTTTAGATCGCTTCGATCAGATTGTTAACCAGAGCCGGTGAATATGCCCCAAACCACATTGCAACGTATCCTCTATGTCGAGGACGATCCCGATATCCAGGCCATCGCCCGGGTTGCACTCGAATCGGTGGGCGGATTTACCGTCGAAACCTGTAACAGTGGCCAGATCGCTGTCACCAACGCTGCCGACTTCAGACCTGAAATGCTGCTTATTGATGTAATGATGCCCGACATGGACGGCCCCACCACCCTCGCCGCCCTGCGGGATCAGCCCAGCCTGGCCGACACGCCTGCCGTGTTCATCACCGCCAAGGTCCAGCCGGATGAAATCGAGCAACTGCAGAACTATGGCGCGGTGGACATCATCACCAAGCCTTTCGACCCCATGACCCTGTCCGACCAGCTCCGCCATATCTGGGCCGCCCTGCCCTGAGCATTACCTGAAAGCAGCCCTCTCTGCAGGCTAGCAGCTGGTGCATTTTTCTGGTCCAGCACAAAACCTTGTACGGGTGATTGCAAATTACACCCGGCCTTTCACCACGCTTTTCAAATCTCAAAACGCCAGCAATAATCGCCGCCAATAATAATAGAAATAATCCCGACCAACGGGTCGGTTGCAGTCACTAAATTCCCCCCACAACAAGCAGCCTTTTAACCAATTTGATACTCGATATCGAAGGAGTTTTGACATGGTTTTGAAACCGAAACGCGTGTCTTCCCTCGCCATCCTGGTCGCGACAGCAGCCTTGCTGGGTGCCTGCGGTGGCGGTGGCGGCGGCGATGCAACAACGACAAACCCGCCACCCGCCATTGTCTGGGATGACGGCAGTGGCGCGAGCAACGTCCTGCTCTGGGACGATGGCAGCGCGGCTGACAATATGAAGTGGGCCAATTAATCAGCCCTGTCGAACTGATAAACCTGATACAACCTGAAGAAAAAGGAAAAAAAATGAACACAACATTTCTACAGAAAATATTACTCCTGGCTGGATTCACCCTGGTTTCGGCTACGGCACTGGCCGCAGGCCCACCCGTACAGAACCAGTTTGCGGGTGGCCAGCCGGCCCGGGCCAGCGAGGTCAATGCGAATTTTCAGGAACTGGCCGACCGGATTGACGCCATTCCCGGTGCCACCGTATATGACTACCGGGATTTCGGATCTAGCCATACCACGAAAATCTATAACCTCAAGGGTGACTTTGGCACCGCGTGCGGCACAGGTGCGACCGAGGAACGCACCTACACACGTACCCCGGTAACCGGCGGCACACAGATCGTAGTCACACGACAACGCAAAGACAGCGCCAGTGCAATCTGTCACTGGACCAGTTTCACCTACCTGGCAACGCCGACCGAAATCAGCCTGACACGCAAGAACTACTACGATACGAGCGGCACACTGCAGTCAACGGACGCCATGGATCCCCCGGTCCTCGTTCGCACCGCCAGCATGGCCGCCGGTAGTACCTTTGGTTCCGGCAGTGAAGTGACCAACAAACCCGTCGCCGGTACACCGGTACTCAAAGACGTGATTATCAACGCAGGCACCACGCTGGGTCTCGACGACGTTTCCGTGACCGCCGGGTCCTACACCGGTTGTCTGAAGCTGCACACTTCCCGCCAGTCAAACACGTCCGGGAATTTCAGCCGCGTCTCCTGGTATTGCAGTGGGGCCGGCGAGGTCAAACGGGTACAGAAGGAAGCGCTTGGTGAGTTCAGGATCTGGGAGCTGGCGACGCTGACACCCTAATCCTTTTAATATGAACGCAACACCTGTTCAGGGGCCGGTTTTTCAAACCGGCCTTTTTTTGCCCGCACCGGCCACAGCCCAAATCTCTACCCATTTTGCGTAAGTAAGGACTGACTTTGTCTGATAATTCGATTCAATTGAAGACGCGGCAACAGGCTGAATAACCCTGCCTTTAGCATGATTATATTTATGCATGCCTTGAAAAATCTAATAGACCAACTATATTAGTAATGTAT
>JAJDNN010000079.1 GCA_022340685.1 Pseudomonadota bacterium | reverse complement strand
CTCGTGGCTTTTTCAATAGCGGCCAACATGCGTTTCTCACGTGGCGCAACAAACAGGATAGCATCGCCCTTTCGGCCGGCACGGCCCGTACGTCCGATGCGATGCACATAGGCTTCTGTATCATATGGAATATCATAGTTTACTACATGACTGACACGTTCCACATCAAGACCACGTGCAGCAACATCCGTTGCAACTATGATGTCCAGTTTGCCATTCTTTAATTGGGTAATGGTGCGTTCGCGCTGGTTTTGTGGAATATCCCCATTAAGCGGCGCTGCCGCATATCCGCGCGCTTCAAGCTTTTCCGAAAGTTCGGTCGTTGCTGTTTTGGTACGCACGAAAATAATCATGCCATCAAAGTGCTCGGCCTCCAGGATACGTGTTAAGGCATCCAGTTTATGCACTCCACTCACCGGCCAAAAACGCTGTCGAATGGTGTCAACCGTTGTGGTTTTACTCTTGATAGTTATTTGTTCAGGACTATTTAAATGTTTTTCGGCTATGCGGCGAATTTGCTGCGGCATCGTGGCTGAGAACAATGCGATTTGCCTGTTTGATGGAGTTTGTTCCAGAACCCATTCGACATCATCGATAAAGCCCATCCGCAACATTTCATCAGCTTCATCCAGAACCAGTGAATTGATCTTGTCGAGTTTTAAAGTGCCGCGCCGCATATGATCCATTACACGTCCAGGCGTACCCACTACAACATGCACACCACGCTTCAAGGCGTGGATTTGACCACGATAATCCTGACCGCCGTATATCGGTAATACGTGGAAGCCTTCCAGATATTTGGCGTATTTTTGAAACGCCTCAGCGACCTGGATGGCCAGTTCGCGGGTCGGCGTTAGCACCAGTACCTGCAGATTTTTTTGTTTCAGGTCGAGATTTGATAACAGGGGTAGCGCAAACGCCGCGGTTTTACCCGTACCGGTTTGCGCCTGCCCAATGATATCCTTGCCTTCCAGTAACAATGGAATTGTTTGAGCCTGGATAGGTGACGGGGTTTCATAGCCCACTTCATCCAGTGCTTTTAATAGCGGAGCATTCAGCTCCAATTGCCTGAAAGAGGTTACCGTGTCAGCGGTCATCTGTAGTACCTGAGGTAGAAGTAATGCAAGGAAAACGTTATGGGTTATCCGGGGTATTCTGGTTGCCCTTGTCCAAACGAATTTCGGTTCAAAGTCAGAGGAGCTGCCCAGAATATATATAATAGTGTAATGGTTTATGTGATATCTTGCATGCTTTATTTGAAATGAGAGGGCAATCAGGTGCAAATCTGGGTTGATGCAGATGCCTGCCCCAAGGTCATCAAGGACATACTGTACAGGGCCGCCGAACGGCTACAATGTCGTCTGACATTGGTGGCTAACAAATCGCTAACCACCCCACGTTCATCATTCATTAAATCAATTTGCGTTGAACCTGGTTTTGATGTGGCCGATAACTATCTCGTACAACATGTACTGGAAGGTGATCTGGTAATCACCGCGGACATTCCTCTTGCAGCCGAGATACTGGATAAGGGCGCGGAGGCGTTAAATCCACGTGGTGAGTTTTATAGCCGTGACACGATACGCCAGAAACTCACCTTGCGGGATTTTATGGATGAAATGCGTGGCAGCGGGATAATGTCTGGTGGCCCAGCCCCCTTGAGCCAAACCGACCGGCGCGAATTTGCCAACGCACTGGATCGCTACCTGGAAAAACACAGATCAAGATAAACGTTTTAAACCGACTTCAAAATAAAGCGTTATTCAACAACCATTTTTATGATTTAAAACAACACCAAAGTTACGAACAAGAAAAATCAGGCCGGACAGGGAAAAGTACTGCACGTTTCTTGTCCTGTTTTCTTAACCGGTGATTTACAACTTCAAGTACGATTTGCCACAACAACACACCGTACTGGTGCCGGATAACCTTCAATGGTTTTTGTCGGATCATCAGGATCCAGAAATTCGCGTAGTGAGTGAAACCGCATCCAGTCGGTTGAGTGCTGTTCTTCAGTGGTGGTCGGAGTCACGTCAACTACCCGCACATCTTGCAGACCGCAACGTTTCAGCCAGCGCACCAGCAGTGCTGTGGATGGAATGAACCAGACGTTTGCCATGCTCGCGTAGCGGTCTTCGGGCATGAGGACCTCACTATCGTCCCCTTCCACTATCAGGGTTTCCAGAACCAGTTCACCACCCGGTTTCAGGCAGTCACGCAATTGCAGTATATGGTCCAGGGGTGAGCGCCGGTGATAAAGCACGCCCATCGAAAACACGGTATCAAATGCGGCCAACTGTGGCGGGACATCATCAATTCCAAGCGGCAGAACATCGACCGGTATCTGACCGATAAAATGTTTCAATGCCAGAAACTGAATGACAAACAATGGCGTTGGGTCGATTCCAATAACCCGCTCTGCACCTTCGCCAGCTATGCGCCAGCAGTGATAACCGTTACCGCAACCCACATCCATAACAGTACGGCCATGTAATGGTTCAATATGATTCTTCACACGGTCCCATTTCCAGTCGGAACGCCATTCCGTCTCGATATGAATGCCAAACAGGTTATAGGGGCCTTTTCGCCAGGGGTGGAGCTGGCGGAATACCGTTTCAATTTCCTTGCGGGTATCTTCATTTACATCATGTTCAGCACCTACCTGGATATATGCGGCATTTAAATCAATCTGTGAAGGATGAACGTCGGGTAACTGTTCCAACGCATGTTGCCACTTTGGAATATCCCCATAGCGCCGGGTATCGAGCCCCTTCGCAACCTGCTCCGGCAACCTATCGGCCCACGGTGCCAGCAGGCCGGTCTGCATGGCCGCCAACAGCTCACTGATATCGATCATTTGATGGCCAGCAGGGAAACGAAATTCATGCACCTGAACCAGACATCCAGGCTACTAAAACCGACCTGTTGTAGTCGTTTCTGGTGTTGTTCCAGTGTATCTGGCACCAGTACGTTTTCCAGGGCAGTGCGCTTCTGGCTGATTTCCAGATCGCTGTAGCCGTTGGCTTTTTTGAATGCGATGTGGAGGTTTTCCATCCGCGTACGTTCCGCTTCATCGGCAAAGGTAATTTTTTCCGACAGGATCAATATCCCGCCGGGTAGCAGACCGGCATAAATGCCCTGCAATAGTTCTGCGCGGGCCACCGGTTCAATGAATTGCAGGGTAAAGTTCAGCACCACGACCGAGGCAGTTTCAATACTGACGTCCTGAATATTCGCGCAGCGTACTTCTACCTCGGGGTGGCTATCGCCTGCCTGCAGTAGTTCACGGCAACGGCAGACCATCGCCTCGGCATTATCCACCGCGATGATGCAGCATCCAGGCTGTTGTATCCGCCGACTCATCGCCAGGGTTGCCGCACCCAGTGAGCAACCAAGATCGTAACAATTACTATCGGGCCGGGCATACTGTTCAGCCAGCAGGCCCGTAAGGGAGATGATGGTTTCATAACCCGGCACTGAACGGCGGATCATATCGGGGAATACCTGTGCCACTGTCTCGTCAAAGGCGAAATCGACAATCATGCCCTTGGGATCGGCGAAGACCCTGTCTTTTCCGGAGTAGGTACTCATAATGAGCCTGCCTGAGTTGGACCTCTATGGCATCCCGATTCAGACGTTTTTTGGATTCTCACCGTTCTGCAACCAGCGCTTGGCCGAGTCCAGATCCCGGTGGATACGCACATGAAACGTTAAGGGGGTGGATAAGGCCTTGAAGATTCCCGCCAGCATCAGCAGCACGGATTTCTCGGAAACCACCGCCAGGCGGTAGCCACTGCCCCGCTTCTCCCGCATCTGCGCAACGTGGGTCACCAATTTCTGGATATTCTGCGGAGTGGTATTGATAGTCGCCTTCCGAATATCCCACAACACGTTCATGCCAGGCCTGAAATACGGGTGCTCAATCGAGGCATCGAATGCCCGAATAAAATCTTCGGCATCCATTTCCCCAGAACAGGTATGTATGACCAGCTTTTTCGAAGGAAAAATTTCAGTTTCAACCGGCATGCCTACGTTCCCTGTTCAGAAGTAGAAGTATAGCAATGCCCCGCCCAATAACAGGCGATACAGGACAAACGGCAACATGCCGGTTCGATCCAGCCATTTTAGAAACAGGCCGATTACCAGGTACGCAGTAGCACCGGAAATGATGATCCCTAACAGCAGATCGCCCCAGGCAACCGGCTCGGCGCCCATCACCAGCTGCAAAGTTTTGTAGCTGCCGGCCAGAAAAATTGTCGGCACGGACAGCAGGAAGGAAAACCGGGCAGCGGCCTGCCGGTTCAGGCCCATGAACAGGCCGGCCGTCATGGTAATACCGGAGCGCGAGGTGCCCGGGATCAGCGCCACAGCCTGGGCCAGGCCAATGACGACCACATCTTTCCATCCGATTTGATGCACGTCGCGGCGCCGCGAGCCGCTCACATCCGCCAGCCATAACAGCAAACCAAAACCGATCGTCGCCCACGCGATCACCAACTCGGAACGCAAGGTACTTTCCACAACATCATTCAGTAGCAGGCCCGCCACCGCGACCGGCAGGGTGCTCCACAGGACGGCCCACGCCAAGCGGCTTTCGCCGACCTGACGCCGTTGCACGCAGGATATCAGCCAGTCCCGGCTCATCTGTACCAGCTCGTGGCGGAAATACATCACCACAGCGGACAGCGTACCGACATGCACGGCCACATCGAAGGCCAGCCCCTGATCGGGCCAGTCACTCAGGACCGGCACCAGGATAAGGTGGGCAGAGCTGGAAATGGGCAGGAATTCGGTAAAGCCCTGGACCAGGGCCAGCACAAAAATCTGTATCAACGTCATATCATTATTCTTGTCGTGGGGGGATGGGGTCTGACTGCACGGCCAGATTGTACCGAAAACGGACGGCTTTGAAAGCGTCGGACCTACAACTTGCCACGCAAGTCGCGAAGTGCAAACCCGGGCAGGCTGACAGCCAGATTTTTAGTCAGCCCCATGACCTTGAACAACTCACCCATTTCCTGCGGCAGGGTCAGGCGGCGAACCTGATTGGCAATGGCGAGGTGTGCTTCTGTGTCGGCTTCCGCCGTTGCGATTAATTCGGTCAGGCCACTGCCCAGCAGAAAGTGCGCCTGGGTGGTATAACCGGTGATCTTCAGCCCAGCCTGCAGTGCGCTGTCCGCGATGGCGGTAAACTCTACGTGAGCAGTTATGTCCTGTAGCCCGACCCGATAAAACGGGTCGTCATGAGCGCGATGCCGGTAATGACACATCAACGTACCCTGCTGTCGTTGCGGATGGTAGTACTCGTGGCGAGCAAACCCGTAGTCGATCAACAGCACCAGGCCCTGCGTCATGTGCCCGGCCAAGGCCCGGACCCAGTCTTCTGCGGCAAGATTGATTTCAGTGACGTAGTCATCGGGCAAATCGACACGCGCGTCGATCTCATCCAGCCGGGTTTGTAATTCCGGCACGCTCAACGGGCCGCTGCGCCAGACAAACTGGTTCTGCTCCAGCCCCACGTAACTTTCCTGCCAGCTTCCCTGTTGCCGGACAAGCCGGTGCACAGGCATGGCATCCAGCAGTTCATTGGCCAAAACAATGCCGGTGAAATTTTCCGGCCAGCTCGTCAGCCAGTCCGTACAGGCAAGTGCTGCGGGGTTGTGCTGCTGCAGGGTGGCCTGCTGTCGGGTCTGTAACTCTGCGCTGACTTCCAGAATGGAATAGCTCACCGGTTCACTACCAAGGGCGGCAAGTTCGGCCAACAGGTCGGCAGCCATGCGCCCGCTACCGGCGCCGACTTCCAAAATCGCGGGCCTGGACAACGCTTTCAGAACCGGCGCAACAGCATGTGCCAGTGTCCGCGAGAACAGCGGGGCAACTTCCGGCGCGGTAATGAAATCACCCTCTGGCCCGAGCTTGCGACTCCCGGCGCTGTAGTAACCGAGACCCGGCGCATACAGGGCCAGCTGCATGAAGTGCCGGAACGGGATGGCGCCGCCCTGGCGATCGATTTCTTCCCGGATCACTGTCGCCAGTTGATCGCTGTGCGCCGCGGCCACCGCATCCGGCGCGGGCATTTCGGCCAGAGCGGCGTGGGACTGGTGCAGACGTTGGGAAAAGGACGGGTCCGTACTCATGTGGGATTCAATGCCTGGGCAGGGGAAATGCGTTAAAGTGTACGGTAGAACACGTATCAGGTTTCGAGGATATCACAGACATGACGGACAACCGGGTTGTGCTGATCACCGGCGCGGCGCACCGCCTGGGCGCCACCACGGCGCGCGTACTGCACGGCACAGGCATGAATATCGTCCTCCACTATCGCAATTCCCGACAGCCTGCGGAACAGTTACAGCAGGAACTGCTTGCCAACCGGCCCGACTCGGTGGAACTGCTGCATGCCGATTTGCTGCATATCAATCGTCTGCCGATTCTGGCAGAGCAGGCCGAGGAAATCTGGGGCCGGCTTGATGTGCTGATCAATAATGCCTCCGCATTTTATTCCACACCTGTCGATACGGTTACCGAGACACAGTGGGACGAACTGCTGGGTGCAAACCTGAAAGCACCGTTCTTCCTGTCGCGTGCCGCTGCGCGCTACCTGCGCGAGCAGGAAGGCTGCATTGTGAACATCGCGGACATCCATGCCGAGCGCCCACTGCGTAACTTCCCGGTCTACAGCATTTCCAAGGCGGGACTGGTGATGATGACCCAGTCACTGGCCGCTGAGCTGGGACCGGAGATTCGGGTCAATGCGGTCGCGCCCGGGGCAATCCTGTGGCCGGAACATCTGGACGAGGCCGGCAAGGAAAAAATTATTTCGCGCACTTTCCTGAAACGCAAGGGCGAACCGGAGGATATCGCCAGGGCCATTCTGTACCTGATTAACGACGCGCAGTACATGACCGGCCAGGTGCTGGCGGTAGACGGTGGGCGTTCACTGAACAGCTGACCCAGGGCCGGCTGCGCGGCGAATGCACGGCCTGTAGTGTAAGGGCCTGAACAGCGAATCAGGAAAACGCGAACGGCACCGGCCACAATTTCTG
>JAJDNN010000054.1 GCA_022340685.1 Pseudomonadota bacterium | reverse complement strand
GCGCAGCCTGTTCCTGTCGCCCCTGGCCTGGTCAATCCTGGCCGTCGGCCAGTTCATACTGGCCTACCTGTTCCTGAGCCAGATGAACGATTACATAATGGTGCAGCCACAACTCAAGTTACTTGACAACGCGCCCGGCGTAACCCAACTCCTGGTCACCCCCCTGTATGGCAGTGCGGCTTTTATCCTGATGTTGATCGTGCCATTGCTGACCATGCGCCTGATCAGCGAGGAGCGGCGCAACCAGAGTCTGGCCCTCCTGTTCAGCGCGCCGGTATCCATGACGGAAATTATCCTCGGCAAATACCTCGGCATCATGTTGTTCCTGGTCCTGATGATCCTGTTAATCAGCGTCATGCCGCTGTCGCTGCTGGTGGCCGGGCCGCTGGACCTGGGTCATCTGGCGGCCATCATTATTGGCATGCTATTACTGGTGGCCTGTTTCGCAGCACTGGGCCTGTATATGTCGACCCTGACAGTGCAGCCCACCGTAGCCGCGGTAAGCACCTTCGGCGCCCTGCTGTTGTTCTGGATCATCGACTGGGCCGGTGACAAGGTGTCGAATGCCGAAGCCAGCGGCCTGCTGAGTTACCTGTCCATTCTCCGCCACTTCGAGGCCATGGCGCGCGGTGTGTTCAGTTCGGCGGATTTGGCCTACTTCCTGTTGTTTATTACCACCTTCCTGGTACTGAGCATACGCCGGCTCGACGCAGATCGGCTCCAACACTGAAGAGGCGTTATGGAACTCAACCGTAAAACCCGACTTCAGTTCCGTATCCAGCACCTGATCTTTCTGGCGCTGTTCCTGACCATCATTGGTCTGCTCGCCTGGTTGTCGCAACGTTACAGTGTCGAATCGGACTGGACCGCCACCGGCCGCAACACCCTGTCCGAAGCCAGCGTCCGGTTGCTGGAGCGCATGCCCGAGCCGGTCACCATTGTTGCCTTTGCACGAGACACCAGCCTGGTGCCAACCCGCCGCAATGTCGAAGAACTGATCCGGCGCTATCAGATACACAAGCCGGACATCACGCTGAACTTTATCAATCCGGACACGGAACCTGAACAGACCCGCGCCCAGAACATCACCGTGGATGGCGAACTGGTCATCAGCTACGGTAATCGTACCGAGCATGTCACTGTGTTGCAGGAAGAGGCCATCACCAATACGCTGGCGCGCCTGTTGCGCAGCGGTGAAAAGCACATTGTGTTCCTCACCGGGCACGGCGAGCGCCGGCCCGACGGCGAGGCCAATCACGACTATGGCCAGTTCATGAAACACCTTGCCAACAAGGGGCTCAAGGCTGTCAGTCTCAACCTTATCGAAGAACACACCATTCCTGCCGATACCGCCGTGCTGGTTATTGCCAGCCCGCAGACCGATTATCTGGCCGGTGAGATCAAACTGATTCAGAACTACCTGCAACAGGGCGGCAATCTATTGTGGCTACACGAGCCAGGCAGCCTGCACGGATTGGACACACTGGCACAAACACTTGAAATCCGTTTCGTGCCCGGCGTTATCGTCGATCCCACTACCCAGCTGTTGGGCATTAAGGACCCGTCCTTTGCACTGGTAACCCGCTACGGGGATAATCCCGTGACAAAGGATTTCAAATTCATGTCCATTTTTCCGCGTGCCAGTGGCATCCAGTTCCTGGGTAAATCCGAACCGGAAGCGGATCACTCCGACGGTAATCGCACCTGGGTCTCGAACGCCATCCTGCTGACGGTGGAACGCAGCTGGTCGGAATCGGACGCACTGGAAGGCGTGGTGGAATACACGCAAGGCAGCGACACACTGGGACCCCTTGCCATCGGCTTGGCGTTGCATAGAAACAAACCGGCTACATCCGCTCCAACCCGGCCGGACTCCGATGCGGATCCCACCCCGAACCAGCGTGTGGTGGTGCTGGGCGACGGCGATTTCCTGTCCAACACCTACCTTGGTAACCAGGGTAACCAGGACCTTGGTTACAACATACTTAACTGGTTAAGCAACGACGACGCGTTTATCTCCATTCCGGTCAGCATCGCCCCGGATCGTGATCTGGTGCTGGAGGAAAAATCCTGGGCAATACTCGGTCTTCTTTTCCTGTTCGGTATCCCGCTGTTGTTGCTCACCAGTGGCATCATCATCTGGCTACGGCGCAGAAAACGCTAATAAACATGAACGCCCGTTTCTGGCTTAATCTTGGTCTGCTCGTCGCTGCCGGTGTTCTGGTCGTACTGGTGGTGTTTGAACCGGGCAAACAGGCCCCGCCACAACCGGAGATCCTGACCGACATGCTGCCGGAGGCAGCCAACCATATTCTTATAACCCGCCGCAACGATGCGCCTATCGAGTTGCAGAAAACGGACGGACAATGGTGGATGCTCAAACCCTGGCACCTGCCCGCCAATGACTTTCGCGTCCAGTCACTGCTGCGCCTGCTAGAGGCCGAAAGTCCCGGCCATCATGATCTCAGTCAGCTCGATCCCGCCAAGTACGGCCTCGACAAGCCGGTCGCCACGGTCACCTTCAACCATACGTTGAAAATTGATTTCGGCAACACCGCACCGTTGCAACAGCGGCGTTATCTGGCAGTCAATAACCAACTGCATACGTTGTTCGACACCTTCTATTATCAGGCCGCCAGCAAACCTGTTACCTTCTTGAGCCATGCCTTGCTTCCGCCTGACGCTAAACCGGAAAAGCTCGTCATGCCGAAACTGACCCTGGCCTTGCAACAAGGCAGTTGGGTGGTCAATCCACCGCAACCCCGATTGTCCGCTGATGCACCGATCGAACTGGTCAACCAGTGGCGCACCGCACAGGCCCTGTCAATACGACCGGTCATTAAACCCGCCGGCAAGGCGGACATTGAAATCACCCTGCAAGGCACGGCACAACCCCTGCGCTTCAAGCTGCAGCAGACTGACGAGTCCGTGACCCTGACCCGCATGGATCTCGGGCTTGAATATGTCATGCCGGCCGACATCATGGCGCAATTGCTGTCCCTGCCTGAACCACCCGACGCACCCGAGGTGGACACTGAACAAACCCCGGCTACCCCGATTGAAAAATGATGACCCGTCCTGCATCCCGTTACACGCTATTCACGTCAACACTTTCGCACTTCCCGCACTGCGCCTTCGCCGCCATACAATTATTACGTCTAAAGCAGACGGTCATCTGAATCATCACCAGACAATGCCCGTCTTCAATCAAACGGGCAGCCATACTATGATGGTGTGCACTATTTGCACGCCACCCGTCTGCGCTTATGCCTGAATTACCCGAAGTTGAAACCGCGCGGCGTGGCATCGCGCCGCATCTGGTCGGCCAGGCCATCAAACGGGCTATCGTACGCAATCGCCATCTGCGCTGGCCGGTACCCCGGGATCTTGACGCACAGATCGCCGGCCAGGTCGTGCGGCAGGTCGAACGGCGCGGCAAATACCTGCTGTTGCGATTGCCGGTTGGCAGCCTGATTCTGCACCTCGGGATGTCGGGCAGCCTGCGTATCATCGACAGTGACATCCCGCCGGACAAACACGACCATGTAGACTTCGTGCTGGCGAATGGCCGTTGTCTGCGCCTGCGTGACCCGCGTCGCTTCGGCGCGGTGCTGTTCACCCGACGGGATCCGCTGCAACACAAACTGCTGCGACAGCTGGGCCCGGAGCCCCTGAGCGATGAGTTCGATGGCGACTTCCTGTATGTAAAATCACGCGGCAGGAAAATTGCCGTAAAACTGTTCATCATGGACAGCAAGATGGTGGTGGGGATTGGGAACATCTACGCAAATGAAGCCCTTTTCCTGGCGGGTATTCACCCCAAACGCGCCGCCGGCCGCATTTCCCGTGAACGCTGCCAACGGCTGTCTGTTGCGATTAAACAGGTATTGCGTGCGGCAATCCGGGCCGGGGGGACAACCTTGCGCGATTTTACCGCCGAGGACGGTCAGCCCGGTTATTTCAGCCTGAAACTAAATGTCTACGGCCGGGCCGGGGAACCCTGTCTGGTTTGCGGTACGCCGATCAGGCACCTCACCCTCGGCCAGCGTTCCACCTACTACTGCCCCCACTGTCAGCACTGAATATGGTGCGGGCAAGTACTCAGGGTCCGACCCGCGCCTGCCCTTCACCGCGCGGATCGCTGGCAGCACTAACCGTGTTCGTCTTCCGGTTCCAGATCACGGCCTGCATGTTGCCGTAAGGCTGGTCGATCTGCTTTAGCTGATGCCCCATCAGTTGCAGATCATCCTGATCCTTTTCTGTCAGGGAGCCGGCCTCGTATTGCACCACGTCGGGCAGGTACTGGTGGTGATAACGCGGTTCGCTGACGATCTGTTGCGCGCTCTTGTTTTCGGTCACACCCAGGATGCCATGCAATACCATGGTGATGATGCGACTACCACCCGGTGTACCGAGAATGGCGATCCGATCAGGACCTTCCACGAAGGTCGGGCTCATGCTCGACAACATGCGCTTGCCCGGCGCAATGGCATTGGCCTCGGCACCCACCAGACCATACACATTGGGCACGCCGGGCTTGGCGGAAAAATCGTCCATCTCGTCGTTCAGCAACACGCCGGTTCCGGGTGGCATGAAGCCCGAACCGAACGGATAGTTAATACTGAGCGTGGCCGCAACACGGTTACCCGCTCGATCGAGAACCGAGAAGTGGGTAGTGTGAAATCCCCCGGCCGGGCTGGCAACCGGTTTCAGCGCCTGACTCGGGGTGGCGCTATCTGGCTGGATACTGCTACGCAATTCCGCGGCATGGGCAGGGCTGGTGAGCTCGGCGACCGGCACCTTCACAAAGTCGGGATCGCCAAGGTACTCGGCGCGGTCCCGGTATGCGCGACGCATGGCTTCGATGACCCGATGTTTGCGCTGCTGTGCTGACAAGGTCTCGAGCGGGTAGCCCTGCAGTATATTGAGCATGGTCACCAGGGCCACACCACCGGAGGACGGTGGTGCGGCAGAAACAATGCGATAACCCCGGTACT
>JAJDNN010000036.1 GCA_022340685.1 Pseudomonadota bacterium | reverse complement strand
ACCGATCAGGGCGACATTCACAATGATGCTCTGTTAATCGGCTCCGGTGCCCGTTTTATCAAAAAATTACCCGGCATCGAAAATGCCCTGACATTGTGTGAAGGTATCGACAGCGCTGAAACCATCCGTGACCGGCTGGCTGCCATGCAGGGCGGGACCATTGCGTTTGGCTTCGGTGGCAACCCCAAGGAACCGGCTGCGATGCGGGGTGGTCCCATGTTCGAACTGCTGTTCGGGACTGACACCCTGTTACGCAAGCAGGGGCGCCGTGACCGCTTCAAGCTGGTATTTTTCAGTCCGGCACCCCGGCCCGGAAAGCGCCTGGGTGAAAAGGCCGTCACGGGTCTGCTGAAAGAAATGCAGAAACGGAATATTGACACTCATCTGGGATACAAACTGAAAGAATTTACGCCCGAGCGTGTTATCACCGAAGGGGGGGAGGTCCCGGCCGATCTGATCCTGTTCATGCCTGGTATGACCGGCCCGCAATGGCTGCAGAACAGCGGGTTAGCCCTGTCCGACGGTGGTTTTATCAAGGCCGATGCCCACTGCAAGGCAGAGGGCGCCGAGCGGGTCTATGTGGCGGGGGACAGCGGCAGTTTCCCGGGACCCGACTGGATGCCAAAACAGGCCCACATGGCCGATTTGCAGGCGGAAACCGCCACCACCAACCTGATCGCCGAACTGAACGATCAGATCCCGGACGCCCGGTTCAAGACCGAGCTGGTCTGCATCATCGACAGTCTGAACAAGGGCATTCTCGTGTACCGGAGCGAAAAGCACAGTTTTATCACGCCCCAGTGCCGCACCCTTCACTGGGCCAAGCTATTGTTTGAATGGTGGTATTTGCGCAAATACCGTGGATAACACAAATACGTAAAAATAAAAAAAGGCCTGTGAGAAATCACAGGCCTTTTTAGTACAACTGGAGGACGGGTTAGTCGAACTTGCGGCGGCGTGCAGCAAATCCCATGGCCAGCAAGCTGATACCAAACAACGCCAGAGAACCGGGCTCACTGACCTGGTATTCCGCGTCGTGAGAGAAGGGGGCAAAGTGATCGATCGAGGCATACTGATCTTCATCCCAGGTCTTGGTATAAAGATCAAAATGTACCAGGTCAAAACCCGTGATCACTACCGCCAGGTTGTTCACCCAGCCATCCTTCAGGGTGCCGTCTGAACCCGGCTGCTGGTCAGCGACACACAACAGGCAGGAGTCACCCAGCAGGAAACTGTATTCAGCGAAATTGGTATCAAAGATACCATGCGGGGCAAGTTGATCATTATTAGGTGGTGTCGGATCAAGCCCAATGGGCGGGATTCCGAACAGATAATTAGTGATATTGACGCCATTCACGCTAACACTGCCCGCGCTGGGATCTACGCCGGAAGCCAGCGCAATTGATAGAAAAACTTCCGTAGAATCAGTCAACGGAACGCTGCCCTTCCCCTGACCGCTGCCTTCGTTAGTGGCCAGTGCCTGCAATGTGAAGGACGAATCCCCGGTCACCCAGGTTTGGGTAGTCGCATCATAGTTGGCGCCATCCGTATACAATTGCAGGGTCGGAATTGCCAGTGCTGTACTGCTGAACACCAGGGCAAGGGCTCCGATCAGGCTGTTTGTTAACTGCTTTTTGTTCATTTTTTACTCCACACAGGATCAATATTTCTGTAAGTTAAAATTGATTAAACAACAATATCTATATTAACTTATGCCAGTTGTGTGCCAACTTTTTAAGTTATTGTATTTATTATTATTTATTTTATATTTTATGCTTGCGCTGTAAATCATTTCGACATACCGATACCGCCATGGTGGTATGCGGAACGGCATAATAAAAAGTAGTTTTTCTATATATTACAAATACTTGGAGTATATTTTCGATTGTAAAGTCGACCGACATCAAGAACAGGCAACATTACTTACTGGACTGTCGGGTAACTGCGAGAGGAATACTGACTGAGTCATGAAATTCACTCTTTTTATTGTAGCTTTTCTCGTCGTCATGGCATTGATGAATTACTATATCTATCGCCGTTTCCTCAAAGTATTGACGCCGGTATTCAGTCGTTACGCAGCCATCATCCCGATTCTGTTGATGCTTGGCGAAGTCGCGTTTCTGGTGGAGGCATTAACCCATTTCCTCATTGAATCACCCACGCTTTACATCATCCTCAGTTCATTTATTGGTATCAGTTTTCTGTTATTTATTATTGCGCTTGTTTATGACCTGACCATCTCCATTTCCAAGCGAGTGCCTTACAACCAGGAACGCAGGCGATTTATCAAGGTTGTATTTGATATCACCATGTTGATTGCCGCCATGTCTTATCTGCTGCGGGGACTAAGCCAGGGACTCAAGCAACCAATATTGAATACCATTCAAGTCACCGTCAGGGACTTTCCGTACGACAAGTTCAGCATCGTGCAGCTCACCGACGTTCATGTCGGGCACACTATCAAACGGTCGTTTGTTGAAGAACTGGTAGAACGTACCAATAATCTGTCACCCGATCTGGTTGTTATCACCGGGGATCTGGTTGATTTGCCAATCCGACACATTAAAGAAGACCTGGCGCCGCTGCGGAACTTGCGTGCGCCTACTTATTTTATCCTCGGCAATCATGAATATTTTCATGGCCCAAAAAGTATTTTGGAATACATACGGTCGTTGGGGATTCAGCCATTGTTAAATGAATCTATACTCATCGGCGATGAGACCAAAGGCTTCGATCTGATCGGCATCAATGATATTTCTGGTCAACGTCTGGGCATTTTTCCCTACGATGTGAACCAGGCGTACCAGAACACAAACCCTGAACGCGCCTGCATTGTGCTGGCCCATCAACCCAAGGCTATCGAAACCGTCGAAGATCAGCGATGCGATCTGATGTTGAGTGGCCATACCCATGGCGGACAGATATTTCCGTTTGGTTTTCTTGTCATGATGGCCCAACCCTATCTGGCGGGACTCCACCAGCATACGACGGACAAGCAAATCTTCGTGAGCCGTGGAGCAGGGTATTGGGGTCCCCCGTTAAGGGTTCTGGCTCCGAGTGAGATCAGCCGAATTATTATTCGGCCATCATCTCGCTTGTCCTGAATGCTCCAGAATTAACTAAACAGTAGGCTATCGGTATTGTGGGGATTACACATGTAAGAAATTCGAATTTCCATTATCAAAAGAAGTCCTCAGCGTTCCCACCGCGCGCACGTAGACGCCACGCTACATGGTGGCGGCGGGTGTTGCAGACAAAAGTGTCTCGTGGCGACAACCAGTGTATAATATTTTTTAAGCATCACTTACTATCTTAAAAGCTAAAAAATCTTTTCCCTATGCCTGTATCAATCAATACTGACATCGTAAGCTTTTCCGTGAGCACCGTCATGCTCATCGCTTATCACCTCTACCTCCGCATAAAATTGCGCTACAACCCGCACTATACCATCCAGGCAGTCAATCACGCCGCCCGGAGCGCATGGGTCAAGGGCATTATGGAGGATGAATCCAAGGGTATCCTAGGGGTCCAGACGCTGCGTAATTCGACCATGGCCGCTACCTTCCTGGCATCCACTGCGGTACTGCTTGTCATCGGCACGCTGACCCTGAGCGAGCAGACGGACAAGCTCGAAACGACCTGGCACTCGCTGAACGTTGTCGGCTCGTTGCATCCGGGCCTGTGGACTGCAAAACTGTTATTCCTGCTATCAGACTTCTTTATCGCGTTTTTCAGCTTCGCCATTTCTCTCCGGCTTTTCAATCATGTGGGTTATCAGCTCAACGTTCCGGTGAAAGATCGGGCGCGATCTGTCAATCCCAAAAGCGTCGCTGTCCATCTCAACCGGGCAGGTTATTACTACAGCCTGGGCATGCGGGCCTATTACCTGGCCGTCCCACTGGTCTTCTGGCTGTTCGGACCACATTTCATGGTAGCGGCTACACTGGTACTGATCGCCGTGCTTTATCATGTAGACAGGGCACCCAAAGAGAGGGATGACAACGCGCCGACCACGCTCGGAGACGGCATATGAGATGCTGGCGGGCTCTTGCGATACTTGGTGCGGTACTCATGGTGACCGTAAACACGGTGTGGGCCGAAGACTCGCAATCCATCGAACTGACCATGATCTCCCAGCATGCCGCGCAAGGTGATATTGGTGCTCAGTTGCTTTACGGGCTGGCGTACCTCGAAGGACGTTATAGGCTGAAACCCGACTTGAAAAAAGCGGTGTATTGGCTGAAGCGCGCCGCGCGGGAAGGGCAACCTTATGCGCAAATGCTCATGGGCAACTTATATGCCGAGGGTAAAGGTGTTGACCGGGATCCAGCCCACGCCGTGTACTGGTGGAAAAAATCTGCCCTCGCGGACAACCCCCAATCCCAGTTCAGACTTGGTGAAGCTTATCTGGAAGGTCAGGGTGTCAAGAAAGACCCGACCCAGGCCATCCACTGGCTAACCAAATCGGCAGAACAGGGCAATAACCAGGCCAGGTATTTGCTGGGTAAAATGTACTATGAAGGTTATAACGTACCGGAAGACAAGGCCCTAGGGAAGGATTGGCTCGCACAAGCGGCTGCCCAGGGACATACCGATGCTATCAACCTGCTGGGGGTGATCGAAAATATCGCCGAATATACCACCATGGTGTATCAACAATCGGCAGAGGTATTAAAGGAAAAGGCTGCCAATGGTGATCCCCAGGCAGAATATGAACTTGGCCTGCGTTACGAAAGTGGTGCCTGGGACGTCATCCGCGATGATCAGCAGGCCTTGTACTGGCTAACGAAGGCCGCTGAAGACGGAAATCGGCATGCCATGGCGACTCTGGCCCATGTCTACGAACGCGGCCTACTGGGTGTGCCTGCAAATCCGAAACTGGCCAATGAATGGCTGAACAAATCCACCGCGGCGGCTCCGTTGAAACCCTCTCCCAGTGACAAGCATTGAATGATGTAGTAGCAGATATTGCAATGTTCGATTCGGTGCGTACTC
>JAJDNN010000029.1 GCA_022340685.1 Pseudomonadota bacterium | reverse complement strand
TCAGATTTTTTAATCGGGTGTGCATGAGATATCGGGGGAGCCTGGAATAAATAACCTATTGTAACAGTCAGGTATTCTTGGTGCGAGCGATCTTTACCCCGGTGTATTGAGCCTTAAGCTTCGGAATGAATGGCAGGGCCTAGCCTGGGCCTGGTTTCGCTAGAATGCGAATCATGCTGGAAAGGATGAATCTGGAGCGGGTGGTGGGAATCGAACCCACGTTTTTAGCTTGGGAAGCTAAAGTTCTACCATTGAACTACACCCGCATGGATTCAGAAAAGCGTTGCTTGCGTCTGATTATACCTGATACGTGGCGTGCCGGGTCCAGCATCCCGCCGGGCTGGTTCGAGGTTGACGGGATGACGGGTCTGTCGAGGATTGACGCTGGTGGTGTCTCGTCGGTAGGCTATAAAAATGGAGATTACAGTCAATGGCAAACAGCAGCAGGTTCCCGACAATTATACGGCGGCAGCGCTGGTTGAGTCGCTGGGATTGACCGGCAAGCGGATTGCCATGGAGGTCAATCTGGAAATCGTGCCACGCTCCTGCTACGACAGCCATGCACTGGCGGCGGGGGACCACATCGAAATCGTGCATGCGGTGGGGGGTGGCTGAGCCCGGCGTTTACCCTCCGTCTTGACGTACGCGGTATAATCGCAACGTTACTCACATCAGGCCCGCCTGGGCCTTGTCCAACGCAGTTCAGGAATCAGCATGACAGCAATGAAAGACACACCGCTGGTGATTGCCGGCAAGGAATACCATTCCCGTTTACTGGTCGGTACCGGCAAGTACCGGGACATGGACGAAACCCGCGCCGCCATCAAGACCAGTGGCGCCCAGATCGTCACTGTGGCGGTGCGCCGTTCCAACCTTGGACAGAATCCCGATGAACCCAACCTGCTCGAGATTTTGCCACCCGATCAGTACACCATCCTGCCCAATACAGCGGGTTGCTATACGGTGGATGACGCTGTACGTACTTGCCGCCTGGCGCGCGAACTGCTCGATGGGCACGACCTGGTCAAGCTGGAGGTTCTGGGTGATGAAAAAACCCTGTTCCCTGACATCACCGCTACCCTGGCCGCGGCCGAGATCCTGATCAAGGATGGCTTTCAGGTAATGGTATATACCAATGATGACCCCATTATTGCCAAGCGACTGGAAGAGCTGGGCTGTGTGGCCGTCATGCCGCTGGCTGCGCCCATCGGCTCCGGTCTCGGCATACGTAACCCCTATAACATTCTAACCATCATCGAGAATGCCGAGGTACCAATCCTGGTGGACGCCGGTGTGGGCACCGCTTCCGACGCCGCTATCGCCATGGAACTGGGCTGCGACGGGGTATTAATGAATACCGCCATCGCGGCTGCACAAGATCCGGTACTGATGGCCTCTGCCATGAAAAAAGCGATCGAAGCCGGTCGCGAAGCCTTCCTCGCGGGGCGTATGCCACGCAAACGCTACGCCAGCGCTTCCTCACCCATCGACGGGACGTTCTTCTAAGTATTTCACACGTAAACCCAATGCGAAGGCGCCAAGGAAAGAAAGTGGATGCGATGTCGGGAAACGGGATTGGCAGGCTGGTCAGGCAAAAACCCGGTCAGTATCTTCACGAATGATAACCGCAGCTGACCAAAGTGTCCCTCAACGTATCCGTAGTTTCGTCAAGCGCGAAGGCCGCTTGACCAAAGGCCAACTACGGGCGCTGAATGAGTTGTTCCCTACCTACGGCATTACCCTGGCGCAGGGCAGACTGGACCTTGATCGGCTGTTTGGTCGTGCGGCGCCACGTATCCTGGAAATCGGTTTCGGTAATGGTGCTTCCCTGGCGGCCATCGCCGCCCGGCATCCGGACACAGATTATCTTGGCATCGAGGTGCATCGGCCCGGTGTAGGCAATCTTTTGTTGCAGATCGAAGAGCAAGGGTTGATGAACATCCGAATTAGTAACGATGATGCAGTGGAGGTGCTGGAACAGCAAATCCCGGCTGCCTCACTGGATGCCGTATATTTGTTCTTCCCCGATCCCTGGCACAAGAAAAGACACCATAAGCGCCGTATTGTACAACCCGCTTTTGCACAATTGATTCGGCACAAACTGAAAATTGGTGGATTGTTCCATCTGGCAACCGACTGGGAAAACTATGCCGATTCCATGCTCGAAGTCTTAACCAGTCAGGAAGGATTTGAGAATGTTGCCGGACCAGGGCGGTTCACGCCACGGCCTGATTACAGGCCGCTGACAAAATTCGAACAACGGGGTCAGCGGCTGGGACACAAGGTGCGGGACCTGGTGTTCAGGCGCACTGCCTGAGCCAACGTACTATTCGATTAGTAAGAATGTGGGTTAGCGGTTTGCATGGCAACCCTGTTAACTAGGATGCTATATTAGATGGCAATAATAAAATGGCGTTGCCAGGAGGAGTGATGAATAAGCTAAGAAATTTGTTGGCCCTGATTGGGTTGGTGGTCATCGTGCTGGTTGTGTATTCCGGCGTCAAAGCTTATCCGGATTACCAGAAATTTAAGCAACTCGATCCCAAGGCTGCGGATGTTTACAAAGAGATGTTTGACAAATTACTGGCGACCGGCAACGCGGCGGAAGCAACGGTCTGGAAAGTGCAGGTTGATGAAGGTCTGAAGCCCAAGGATGTGGAAGAGATCATGCGCTTCGTGGCCAATGAGCACAATATCAAGAATGTTGGTGAACTGCCTCTATACAAGCAGGTCGAGGCAATGGCCGGTAAACCTTATCGGTTTGCGCAAATCTACATGTTTTGCAATGCCATGACTGCGGCCAGGATGATGGATTATAGCGACGCCTACAGCGCCTACCTGCCATGTCGAGTAAGCTTGTTGGAAGACAAACAGGGCCGGTTATGGATTTACTCGCTCAACATGGATCTGATGATCTATGGCGGCAAGCCGCTACCCCCGGAATTGAAAAAAGAAGCCATGCAGGTCAAGGAGATCATCCTCGATATCATGAACCGCGGCGCTCACGGCGAGTTCTGACTGACGACCCGGACGAAAGATTTCCATTCGGTGATTTTATGCATGGAGATGCTGTGACGCATCGGGCTTGAGCGTATGCTGCGGTTGAGCCATTTAACGGGAGCGGCAGTCGCCGCTCCCACACAGGCTGGGTAAATCCCGTCCGGAATTAGTCCCGGTTTCGGGTAGTTCTTCGTAGTACGCATTCTGATTCAATTCACGCCTTATACATTCCATAACCAGGCTGCCCCGCGTACGCCGCTGGCGTCGCCATGCATTGGCGGCACCAATCGAGTGGTAACACGATCGGAGAACACATACTGACCCCAGTGTAATGGCACATGTATATAGAGCGGTTTAAGGTTGGACATTCCTCCACCGAGGACGATGACATCGGGGTCGACAAGATTGATTACCGTTGCGAGACTGCGCGCCAATCGATCTTCGTAACGTTGCAATGCGGCTTCGGCGATTGTTTCACCTTGTTCGGCCTGGGCTGCAATTTCCGGTGGAGTCAGCGGGATGCCTCCATTGGCCTGGTAATCGCGACTGAAGCCGGGGCCCGATAGCCAGGTTTCGATGCAACCCTGTTTGCCGCAATAGCAGTCCGGACCAGGCAGCTCTGATGGTTGCGGCCAGGGCAGGGGATTGTGGCCCCATTCACCGCCGATCGCATTCGCGCCAATCAGTGGTAGGCCGTGGATGGCGATGCCGCCGCCGGTGCCGGTGCCGATGATGACCCCGAACACTACAGCAGCATCGGCTGCAGCCCCGTCGGTCGACTCGGAAACAACGAAACAGTTGGCGTCGTTGGCGATTCGCACCTTGCGCGCCAGTGCGGTTTCCAGATCCTGTTGCAACGGTTGGCCGATAAGCCAGGTGGAGTTCGCGTTTTTGACCAGACCGCTGGCCGGCGAGATGGCGCCCGGGATCCCGATGCCCACTGTACCACCCAGACCGGTCTCGGATTCAAGCTGATCGACCAGTCCCCGTATGGCAGCGAGGTTGGCGGGATAGTCGTCTCGCGGAGTCGCAATACGTTTGCGGACCAACTCCCGGCCGTTATCATCCAGAGCGATGGCTTCTATTTTTGTACCGCCCAGATCGATTCCGATGCGCATAAATTCAGGTACGAGAAATTGGTGGCGTGGAACGCGGAACCACCCGCGGCTGGTCCTTCATTCCTCGTCGCTCATTATGACTGTGTCGTCGTGGCTGTAAGGCGGCGCGCACATGCACAGGATATGCAGGGCTTCACTGCCGGTGTTCTCGATACAGTGCGCCATGCCTGGTGGAATGCAGATCGTATCACCGGGTTGCACGGCGAACTGTTCTTCACCGAGCGTCATACAACCTGTTCCGTGTGTAATGTGATAGAGCTCCTCGCTCTGTTTGTGGTGATGAACGCGCGTTTTTTGCCCCACCAGAATGACAGCTTCGGCCAGGCTTTGTTGCTGATTACCATGTTGGGCCGGATGCATCAGTTCCCGAATTTTGGACCCATCCCGGGTCTGATAAGAATCTGTATCCTGCAACCGGGTAAGGCGCGACATGTTATTCGGTTTTGTAATCGAATTTGATCGGCAGATCAGTACGGGGGATGCTTACCAGTATGTAGGGCTGGGTCTGGGCAAGTGAGGCCGGGGTATTTTTTGGTGGCACGGTCTGACGCACCGTAACAACGATCTCGGCCGGAGTTCGAACGATCCGATCGATACGAATCGCATAACCGCCACTGGATTGTTCGCCCATGAAAATGGCCAGCACGGTTCGCTGGTTAAAGTCGAGAGCCGGTATTTTCTGTTCGGCAAGGTTGAGTTTGTTCCAAATCTGGTTTAATTCAGCCTGACTCTGGATAACATGGTCTTGTGGTTTGGTGACGTCACAGTAACTGCCACGGGCCAGAGTGGTAAATGGCACCGGTTGCTCGTTAACAGGAGTAGAGACGCAGGCGGTAGACAGGGCAAAGACAATGAGAAGCAAAAAATTTTTCATCTTATTCAACAACAGGCATGCAGGACTCGATGTAATCCAGTCGGATGTGAACTGTTTTACCGGATTCGTCCCCGGCAATGAGAAATTCTTCACCATCCCTGGTAAGCAAATCATACGGTGTGAGTTTGCTGATGTGATGCTGACTGGTTCCGTCACGCCAGACAACCTGTAGTTGCTGGCGGTGCATGATGGCAAGCTCATAACCGTCATAGATAGCACATGGTATCGGCCGGTAAGTGTCGTTGTCACTCATTTTCACGCTGTACTGTGATCCCGATCAAAAGATGGTGCGCGTCAGTCTCGACTGAAAACACGATGGGTTGACAGCAGACATGACAGTCTTCTGTATATATCTGATCACCAGCCGAACAGTCCACCACGGTGTCAAATGTTGCTCCGCACCAGGGGCAGCTGATGGACTGGTTATTTATCATCCGGGAGGAACAGGCAAGCCAGATCATCGAGAAAGTGCCGACCGGTCGAGGTGGCCCGGACAGTGGTCTTGTCCTGTTCCAGCCAGCCCCGTTGTAGCGCCGGTGCAAGATGGATTGCCAGGGCATCCCCGGACAGGCCGGTATGGTGGACAAACATCCCTTCATCAAAACCGGCATTGAGGCGTAATGCATTCATCATGAATTCGAGCACTATCTCAGCTTCGTCCAGGTGTCGGTTTCCGGCAATATGTTGTCCTGAATTCACGCCGTCCAGATAGGTTTGCGGATGCTTTACTTTCCAGCGCCGCTCAATACGCTGCTGGAGGTGGTCGCTAATTTTATCGTGCGCACCCGCCCCGATCCCGACATAGTCGCCGAATTGCCAGTAATTGAGATTATGTCGGCATTGCCTGCCCGTCCGGGCGTACGCGGACACTTCATATTGAGTATAGCCTGCCGCCGCTAGGCGCGATTGCCCCTCGTGTTGAATGGCCCAGGTGAGATCTTCGTCAGGCAGAGCAGGCGGCCGGTGGTGAAACTGGGTGTTGGGTTCGATGGTGAGCTGATACCAGGAGATATGGGCCGGGTCCAGCGCCATAGCGGTAGCGAGGTCTTGATTGGCGGCCGCGACGGTCTGGCCGGGCAGGGCGAACATGAGATCCAGGTTGAAATTGTCAAAGCCGGCCGCGTGGGCCATCTCGGCCGCGCGGATCGCTTCGCGTCGGTCATGAATCCGTCCAAGTTGCTGCAGCTGGTGATCCTGAAAACTCTGAATGCCAATCGAAAGCCGGTTCACGCCGATGGCGCGGTATTCGGTGAACCGGTCCTGTTCGGTGGTGCCCGGATTGGCCTCCAGGGTAATTTCCACCTTCCCGTTCAGAGGCAGGCGCGCGCGCACGCCTGACAGGAGCCGGTCAATCGCCGCCGGCCCGAACAGGCTGGGTGTGCCCCCGCCCATGAATATGGAGCCAACCGACCGGCCCCAGATACGGGGCAGCTCCTGGTCCAGATCAGCGAGCAAGGCATCGACATAGCGGTTTTCATCCAGCGCGCCCCGAAGCTCGTGGGAATTGAAATCGCAATAGGGGCATTTGCGTACGCACCAGGGAAAATGGATGTACAGCGACAGCGGTGGTAGCGCGGAAAAATGGGGCATGATGTCAGAATAACTGCTTGGCAATCCTAACAATATGGGGTCAGGTGGCGGGGATATACAAGCCCGATGATAAAAAACAGGGGACCTGAAGGAGGCCCCCCTAAAGCGGTCATGGAGATGATGCCAGCTTGAAATCGATTACCGGAGGAGGATTTCCGTAATCGATGCCGGTTGGCTGACCGGCCCTGAATTACCATACGATTTATTCTTACGAATAAAGCACATTAGCACTTCAGTGCTTACCAATATAGGAGTTCGGCGACGAAGCTTCAATCGCCCGTATTGATCTGGATCAGGGTTTGGATGATTGCCGGGGCGGGATTGAATTCACCCACCCCGTAGCGCACTCAGGCCTGATTGATGAGGTGGTTCGGCAGGTCGAGCCCCAGACTTTGCAGACGTTGCCGCTGCTCCTGGTTCAGGTTGGTCAGGAAATCCATGAAACACGCACGGATACTGCTATCCGGGCTGATTGAAGCGGCAGTCAGAAAATCAATGAAACTTTCCGTGTCCGCCAGTTTGAATTGAAAGCCGAACTCGTGCTCTATCTGGCGCCGGATCTTCACCAATTGTGCCACGCCGGCCTGGCTGAATATAAGATTTTCCATTATCTGCGTCCCTTTAGTTTGTCTCGGTGTGAACCGGGAAGGCCTTAAATACTATTACTTAGCTTCTACTACTTAATACCTATTACATAAGATATTTAGCACATGAATACCCATACAACAAGAATATTACGGTTTTATTTCGGTGACTTAAGTCACCGGATACCTGCGGAACCGCTCCACACACCCCAAGGATCATGGCGATCCAGGGCGCGAGAGACCTTCAGTCAAACAGGGTTTTATCGGCCAGGTGTAACTTGCCGCGCCAGTAACGGAGGCGGGATCGTAGTTGCAGGAATTTCCAGTGCAGGGAGATGGCGGCGGAGGACAGGATGTAGCCGAGGTTGAATTTTGCCCGGACAGTGGCGGTCTGTGTGTTGACGGAATCCCGCTCCGCGGTCAGGGTCGAAGGCAGGCCGGCGGCAACGGCGACCTGGTTGGGTAACAGGTAGTAGTAACCCTTGATCCCGTTGCGCCAGGTGAAGGTTAGCTGTACGTCGGCGGCGCGGTAGGGTGACTGCCAGTCCCGGTGCAGTTTTTCACTCGCAGTCCGGGTAACCAGGTAGGCGTGGGCGCCGACTTCCTTGTGGGGATATTCGATTAGCGCCAGGTCATCCTGTTTTTCCCTGACATAGGCATACTTGCGTTTGCCGGGTACCGAGCCAATGTTGATCAATTCCCAGGGTGTGGTGAATTTTTCGATGCTGGCAAACAAGCGGTGTAAATCGGTTTTCAGCAAGGCGTCGTCTTCCAGAATCAGGGCAAGCGGGATCTTCTCCTCGACGATTTTCTGATAGGCCTTGCCGTGGCTGGAATAGCAACCGACTTCATTGGGCGAGAAGGGGCGGCGGTAATGGCGTAACAGCGGCTGGTTTATACGATCCAGCGCCTCGCGCGGCAGGTCCTTGCCATACACCGCGTCGATGAACTCGAAGTCGATAGCCTGCTCGTTCAGTTGTTTGCCGATCGATTCACGTCGATCTTCGGCGTGTGGCAAGCTGATAACAAGGACCCGGGGCTGCATGGGGGCGGACGTCACCGTGGCAGGTTATGCATGGCTGAAACGAGACATCGCAGGGCCTGGCCACGATGACTGATCCGGTTTTTTACTTCCGCCGTGAGCTCGGCGGCGGTGCAATCATGCGGTGGCACATAAAAGACCGGATCGTAACCGAAACCATTTTCTCCCCGGGGTTCAGTGGTGATGATGCCTTCCCAGGTGCCCTGGCATATTATCGGCGTGGGATCGTCAGCGTGCCGCAGGTATACCATCAGGCACTGAAAGCGGGCACTGCGTTGGTCGGTCGGGAAGCCCTTCAGATCGGTCAGCATTTTTTGCAGATTCGCCTCGTCGCTTACGCCGGGACCGGCGAAACGGGCCGAATAGATGCCGGGCGCACCGTTGAGTGCATCCACCTCCAGCCCCGAATCGTCGGCAATGGCCGATAGCCCCGACTGGGCTGCCGCATTGCGGGCCTTGAGGATGGCATTTTCCACAAAAGTCAGTCCCGTCTCCTCGATTTCAGTGACGTGGAAGCTGGACTGGGGCAGAACCTGGATGTCCTGGTCAGTCAGAATCTGATCGATTTCCCTTACCTTCCCCGCGTTGTTACTGGCCAGAACAATTTTCATAGTTTTTTAATAAAGAATGATGAATACAACACAAGGTAAATAATTTTAAACACAGACTTGCAGTGCTTTATTGAAACTTACGCCAATCCTGATTGCCGTTCACGCCTGCCGATCAGCAAGTGCTTCGCGTTGGTGCTGGATTAATTGTTCAATTGCCTTGTTGCCCAGTTCCAGCATGGCCTGTAATTCATCGGGAGAGAAAGCGGCCCCTTCGGCTGTGCCCTGAATTTCGATATAGCCACCCTGATCATTCATAACGATATTCATATCAGTTTCACAATCGGAATCTTCAGCGTAATCGAGATCCATCACCGGCGTTGCGCCGTAAATACCAACCGATACCGAGGCCACATGCCCGATAACCGGGTCGGTGCTGATCAGCTCCTTGTCCTGCATGTAACGAATCGCATCAGCCAGTGCCACAAATGCGCCAGTGATGGACGCGGTACGGGTTCCCCCGTCCGCCTGGATGACATCACAGTCTACAGTAATGGTGTGTTCGCCAAGCGCTTGCATATCCACTGCCGCGCGCAGTGAGCGCCCGATGAGCCGCTGGATTTCCATGGTACGACCACCCTGCTTGCCGTGCGCGGCTTCACGCCCCATACGGCTGCCGGTGGAACGCGGCAACATACCGTATTCTGCAGTTACCCATCCTTGCCCCTTGCCGCGTAGAAAATGGGGGACCTTTGTTTCCACGCTGGCATTACACAGCACCTTGGTATCACCGAATTCTATGAATACCGATCCTTCGGCGTGTTTGGTGTAATGGCGCGTAATGCGGATAGGACGAAGTTCATCGGGGGCTCGGCCACTGGGTCGCATGGTAATTCCTTTGGGAAGCTTGGTAGTTGAATATGGGGGACGTTGAGTATAACTGCTGCGACAGGTTTGGCGCTAACCCAGTTTCGCCCGGACGCGATCAAAGGGGCTATTTTTTCATTTCATCCGAATAGGTCTCGATGGCCTGCTGGATTTCTTCAATCGCGCTCAGCAGGTTGTCCTCGGACGAAGAATTTTTTGATGTCTGCTGTCGCGTTGTGCGACGGAGCTCTTGCAAGGATATGACCCGCGCTGCCACGGCGCTGGTATTATCGCTGTGCGGATACTTGGCGGATTCGGCGCGCTCAGCCAACTGATTCAGCGCGTCGTTGAGTCGGCCTTGTTCGATAAGTGTCCCCATCTGTGCTTCATCCAGGGGCTCCCAGAAGCCGTCCGAACAGAGCAACAGAACGTCGCCTTCCTTCAATTCCACCGCCTGGCTGACGGTGATGCTCGGTTCATGGGGAAACAGCCCAATGCAACGAGTGACATAGTTGCGCAGCGGATGGTTGTGGGTCTTTTTCAGGGAAATCCGGCCTTCCTGGTAGAGTTGTTCTACATAGGAGTGGTCCTGGGTGCGGTACAGCGGCAGGCTGTTGCGAAACAGGTAGATGCGGCTGTCACCCACATGTGCCCACCAGGCCTTGCGATTCTGGATCAGGCAGATGACAGCGGTAGTCCCCGGTGATATGGGGGGGGATTGTTCCTGGCCAGCGAGGAGGATGGCGTGATGCGCACGGCGTAACAGTTCGTGCAGGAATTTTTCCGGGTACTCGGCAGGGAGTGGATTGAGCGCGAGTTCTTCAACAATACTGTCAACCAGGGTCTGGGCAGCAAGCTCTCCCCCTGGCTTTCCACCAAGACCATCACCGAGCACCAGCAGGGTGCCGGCCTCGTTTTCAATTACGGCCAGTCGGTCCTGGTTAACGGTGCGGTTGCCGAGACGACTGGTTCGCCCAAATTCAAACTGCATGTCTGGCTAACCTGACTTATTTAATCTGGTCGGCAGGGGGAGCGACCTGGTTCAGTGCTTCCATTACCTGTTCGACGGTCTGGGGTCGTAACAGGGGGTCTACTTCCATCGCCCAGTCTACTGTTTCCAGCAGTTCTGTCGAGTAGAGTTTTTTGAATGCACTGGTTGCAGGTCGCATTGTGTCACGTTCGCGCCGTTTGGTGGAAGAGGGTGGCGGAGTGCCCGCCATGCAGGTGCGGATAGTGGCGCCAAGGGCATAGATGTCAGTCCACGGGCCCACGTAGCCACCCGGATCCAGTTGTTCTATGGGGGAGAACCCCGGAGTGACAACCTGATTGGGCTGGAACTGTCGGCTGTGCATCATTTCATGGACTGCACCGAAGTCCAGTAGCAGCGGATTGGCCCCCTTGCGCAGATGGATATTGCCCGGCTTGACATCAAGGTGCAGCAGTCCGTGACGGTGGATCTCACTTAGCCCATCCAGAAGAGCCGGGAAAACAGTCATGATGAAGACTTCGCTTAACTTGCCACGATGGCGCTGGATGTAGGCCTGCAGGTTGTGGCCATCCTCGTAGTCCATGACCATGTACACCGTTCCGTTAGCACGGAAGAAGTTGATGACATTGACTATATTACTGTGCTTCAGGTTGGTCAGGGTGCTGGCTTCCTGGAAAAACAGCCGGCGGCCGTGCGCGAAGCGTTCCACATTCTTTTCATTCATGGCAACCACTTCCAGCTGGGCATTGCGTACTGCCAGCTTGCTCGGCATGTACTCCTTAATAACCACGTCATGCCCGTCTCTATCAGTGGCTCGGTATACGACGCTGAAACCGCCGCCCCCGATCGCATTCTCTATGGTGTATCCATCGACCTGGGTGCCTTTTGGCAATTCGTGGGACTGGGTTGGCATGGACTCAAGGTATTGAATTTATGAACGTATTTGGTAACCAGATTCATAGTGTCGGCATCTGGGAGGGGGACTTTAGAATGCGTTGAAGCTGATATCCCGCATACGGGCGTGATAGGCTTGCGATTCCGTATCAGCCAGAAGGACATCGCCCCAATGATTCGAAGTATGACCGCGTTCAGTCGCCAGCAGTCCACGAGTGAGGTTGGCGAACTGGTGCTGGAAATTCGTACCGTCAACCACCGCTATCTCGACATATCGCCACGCATGCCCGAGGAGTTACGCAGCCTGGAGACAATGGTGCGCGAAAAAATCAACGGCCGGCTCAGCCGAGGCAAGGTAGAGTGCAACCTGCGTTATACGTCGCCGGAGCAGAGCGGCGGTGAACTGGTGGTGGATGATGAACGGGTGAAGCAGATATCACATGCCAGCCGGCATATCGATTCCTTTTTGTATAACCCGGCGCCAATCAGTTCGCTGGAAGTGCTGCGTATGCCCGGAGTGATTCAGGGCAAGCCACTGGATCAGGAGCAGTTGACCGATACCCTGAGTACACTGTTGGATACTGCGCTGGATGATCTCATTGCCACTCGCGAACGGGAGGGCGAAAAACTGGCCCGAATGATTCTCGATCGAGCTGGCGAGATGGTGCGTATCGTCACCGAAGTAAAGGCGCAAATGCCGGCGATTCTGGAACAGTGGCGCGAAAAATTGCTGGAACGTTTACGTGAGGCCAAACTGGAGCTGGAACCGGACCGTCTGGAACAGGAAATCGTCATGCTGGCCAACAAGACTGACGTGGCCGAAGAGATGGATCGGCTGGCGGTGCACATCGACGAGGTCAAACGTGTACTTGAACAGGACAAGCCGGTGGGTCGCCGGCTCGATTTTCTGATGCAGGAACTCAACCGCGAAACCAACACGCTTGGCTCCAAGTCGATAAATACGGATACCACCCGTGCCTCGGTAGATCTGAAAGTGCTCATCGAGCAGATGCGCGAGCAGGTGCAGAATATCGAGTGATACGTCTGCGAGTCATGAGTCAGTTGTTTATTTCTGCTTGATTATCGCTGGCGTTACTTCTTGCCGGTTTTTTTGTGTTTATATATGTCGGTCGCAAATTGTTCAGGCGCAAGTGGGCGAGCGAGCAGGTAGCCCTGGATAAAATCACAGTTTTCTTTTTTCAGAAACTTCATCTGGGCCGGGGTCTCCACACCTTCGGCGACGACTTTCAGACCAAGGTGATGTCCCATGGCGATAATGGTGCGGGTTATGATGGCATCATTGGCGTCATCCGGAATGTCCATGATGAAGGACTTGTCAATTTTGAGTTTGGATATGGGCAGGGTCTTCAATTGGCCCAGCGAGGAGTGGCCAGTTCCAAAGTCATCCATCACGATGCTGATCCCCATGCGCTTCAATTTAGCCAGTTCAGATATGGCCCGGGTACCTTTTTCCAGGATCATGCTCTCAGTTACTTCCAGCTCAAGCTGATTCACCGGAAAGCCGGTTTCGTTCAGTAGCCGAGTAAGTTTCTCGGCACAGCCAGGCTGCAGTTGCCGCGGCGAGAGGTTAATTGCGAGCATAAATTGCGGTAATCCTTCCGACCACCATTGCACGCATTGAGCGCAGGCCATGCGGACGACTTTACAGCCGATCTCGCTGATTAAGCCGGTCTCTTCGGCTATCGAAATAAAATCATCCGGCGGGACATTCCCTGTGGTGGGATGTTGCCAGCGAAGTAATGCTTCCACGACCAGAATATCTTTACCATTAATGTCATATTGGGGTTGGTAGTGGACGCTGAACTGATCCTGTTCCAGCGCAGTGCGCAGATCACTTTCCATTGCCACCCGAGCCTGCACATGCTCGGTCAACCTGGGCTCATAATAATGGTAATTGTTACGGCCTGATGCTTTGGCCTGGTACATTGCAGTGTCCGCATTCTGCACCAGTGTGGCGATGTTGTTGCCGTCTTCCGGATAGATACTGATGCCGATACTGGCGGTAATCAGGTACTCGTGTTGCTGCAGGCGAAAGGGCTTCGAAAATGATGCGAGTATTTTGTCTGCCACATGGCGCGCGCTCAGCGAGTCGGTGAAATTCTCCAGCATGACCACGAATTCGTCACCGCCCAGCCGGCTCAGTGTGTCGCCTTCACGAACACAAGCCAGGATACGAGCTGTAGCCTGGATGAGCAGTTCGTCGCCGGCATGATGACCGAGCGAGTCATTGACCGTTTTGAAGTGATCCAGATCCAGGAACAGCAGGGCCAACCGGGAATTTTTACGCCGGGTCTGTTCGATGGCGTGCTCGGCGCGCAGGTTCAACAACATGCGGTTGGGTAAACCGGTCAGCGAATCATGGTGTGCCACATGCCAAAGCTGCTCCTCAGCCTGTTCCCGACGGAGCACGATGCCGGCAATGTGGGCACTGGTTTCGAGCAGTCGAATCTGGAAGTCCGTCGGCGGACGTTCGACAAAGCTGGACAGGGCAAAGGTGCCGATGGGTTGGTTGTTGGACAGCCGGATTGGCATGGACCAGCAGGCACGGATATCGAAGTCCGTAGCAAACTGTTGCAAGTCAGCCCAGCGACAGTCGGTAAAGGTATTGCTGACGAACTGGGGTTCATTCTTGAAAATAGCGGTGCCGCAGGAACCGGCACTGGGACCGGGCTGCAGGTGACTAATCGCGACCACCGCTTCTTCCGGCACACTGGGTGCCGCACGTACTTCCAGCTTGTTGTCAGATTGATGAAAAATCATGATGGAAGCGACCGAGTCGGGGACCAGCGCTTCGGCAGCCTTGCACAGTTCATCCAGCGCCAGCTGCGGGTCCTGTCCCAGGGCAATGGTTTCCATGATATCGCGCTGGAACTGGAGTAATTGCTCGGCCTGCGTAAGAGAAGAGGCGGGCTGATCGAGGTTGGCGAGAGGACGATTCATAGGTTTCATGTACCCGAAAGTTGCTTTCCATGGCTTGTGTTGTTGCGTTTCTCTGTGTATCGGCTTCCGGCTGCAGATTTTAAGAAATAACTCGCAAACCGGAGCAGACGGTACCAACCAGACCTTAATTTATACCCAATTTAGCGCCGGCAAGTGAAGAGGAGTATGTTTTAATAGATAGACCGACAAATTTTCCAGATGAGCGTGCGAATGACTTCCAATTCCCCATCCTCCAGCACACAGGTTGCGGGAGCCCTGTTTATTTTTGCAGCACCTTCCGGGGCAGGCAAAACCAGCCTGGTGAATGCCTTGTTAGACGCAACGACCGGTATCGAGGTGTCAGTGTCCCATACCACCCGGACGCCACGGCCAGGTGAGCAGGATGGTACCAACTACCATTTTACCGACATGGAGACCTTCCAGAATATGGCTGCCGCGGGCGCCTTTCTGGAACATGCCCGTGTGTTCGACAACTATTACGGCACTGCCCGGGCCAATATCGAGCAACGCCTGGCGGTGGGCGTTGACGTGATTCTGGAAATCGACTGGCAGGGTGCGCGCCAGGTGCGCGAGCAATTTCCCGACACTGTCGGGGTTTTCATCTTGCCCCCCTCCCGGACCGTTCTGGAGGAACGACTGCGAAACCGTGGTCAGGACAGTGACGCGACCATTGCGCGGCGCATGCGCGATGCGGTGCAGGAAATGTCCCATTATATGGAATTCGAATACCTGGTAATTAACGACGATTTTGAGGCAGCGCTGGATGAGCTGCGGCGCATCGTCCTCGCCCACCGCCTGCGTACCCCGGCCCAGGCCGCCCGCCATGCGGCCTTGCTGGATTCGCTTCTGGTATAAGCGAGGCCGGATCGCTATACTTTCCGGCCCTGTCATCATTTTGCTATTCCCGCCCGGTCGGGCGGGGTCTATTTGGAGAAAGTTTAAATGGCTCGTGTCACTGTAGAAGACTGCCTGGAAAATGTAAAAAATCGTTTTGAACTCGTGCTGGTATCTGCCAAGCGGGCGCGCCAGATCGCCATGGGGGCGCAATCCCTTGTGGAAGAGGAAAACGACAAACCGACTGTTATTGCATTGCGTGAGATCGCCGAGGATCTGGTTAATGCCGAGATCCTCAATGAAGTTGAACCCGAGGTCGCCAGCGAAGAGCTGCTTACAGAGCCGACTGCCGAAGATCAGGAAATCGCTGTCGAAACCGGTGCCGCCGTAAAACCGGAGCTGGATGTTGCGGCAGCTATCAAGGCAGCGCTTGAAAGTGATCTGGCCGGCAGAAGTGGAGAAGGAGACGAGTAATTTCCACACCGGAATCACAACTGACTGGCGAGGACGCCTCTACTTTTCGTATCAGTCATTTGTGCGAGCTTCTGGAGCATTATCTCGAGCCTGACCAGGTAACCGAGGTCTATCAAGCTTACCTGTTCGGCGCCGAGGCCCACGAGGGTCAACAGCGCCTGAGCGGCGAACCCTATATTACCCATCCTATCGCAGTAGCCCGGATCCTGGCAGAAATGCACATGGATCATAAAAGTATCGTTGCTGCGATCCTGCACGACGTCATCGAAGATACCGAAACCGCGAAGGAGCAGGTGGCCAACCGCTTCGGCGAAGAAGTGGCGCAACTGGTCGATGGGGTCAGCAAACTGACCACTATCCAGTTCGAGAGCAAGGCCGAGGCGCAGGCTGAAAATTTCCGTAAGATGATGCTGGCGATGGTGCAGGATATCCGCGTCATTATGATTAAGCTGGCCGACCGGCTGCACAATATGCGTACCCTGGGCGTGATGCGGCCCGACAAGCGCCGGCGTATTGCGCGCGAAACGCTCGAAATATATGCACCGATTGCAAATCGGCTCGGCATGAACCGGGTACGACTCGAGCTCGAGGACCTGGGATTTAGCGCCATGTATCCAATGCGTAGCCGGATTCTGGCTGAAAGCCTGAAGAAGGCGCGCGGCAATCGCAAGGAGATCGTGAGCAAAATTGAGGACGCCTTCAAGGAACGCCTGCGGCAGGAGGATCTGGCCGGGAAGGTTGTGGGACGCGAGAAGCACCTGTACAGCATTTATAAAAAAATGCGTGAGAAGCACCTTGCCTTCAGTGAGGTGATGGATGTTTATGCGTTTCGAATCACCGTCGATTCGGTGGATGCCTGTTACCGTGTGCTGGGTGCGGTGCACAACCTGTACACGCCCATGCCCGGCAAGTTCAAGGACTACATTGCGATTCCCAAGGCCAACGGTTACCAGTCGTTGCACACTGTCTTGTTTAGCCCGTACGGGGTGGCGCTGGAGGTGCAGATCCGCACCGAGGACATGCACAAGGTTGCGGAAGCCGGGATCGCCGCCCACTGGCTATACAAGACCAGTGATGATGGCGTCGGCAATAGCGCCCAGATTCGTGCCCGCCAGTGGTTGCATGATGTCCTGGAAATCCAGAAAAAGGCGGGCAATTCCATCGAGTTTCTGGAAAACGTCAAGGTCGATCTGTTTCCCGATGAGGTTTATGTCTTTACACCGGAGGGCGACATCAAGGTATTACCACGCGGTGCCACCGCAGTGGATTTCGCCTATGCGGTGCACACTGACGTGGGCAACCAGTGCGTGGCGGTGAAGATTGATCGCCGCCTGATGCCGCTGCGGACCGAGCTGTACAACGGCCAGACCGTTGAGATAATCACCTCAAAAGGGGCGCAGCCCAACCCGGCGTGGCTCGATTTCGTGCACACCGCCAAGGCGCGCACCCATATCCGCAATTTCCTCAAAAACCTGCACCGGGATGAAGCCGTAATGCTGGGCGCCCGTTTGCTAAACAAAAGCCTGGCTGCCCATGGCACCAGTGTCGAAAGTCTGTCGGAACAGCAGGTTGTGCGTGTGCTGGAGGAATTTGGTTTCGACTCGATGGAAAGTATGTATGTTGAAATCGGACTGGGTAACCGGATCCCGATGGTCATTGCCCGCGCCCTGCTACAGGGCGAAGAATGGGATACCGAACAGTTCCAGACCAGGGCCGGGCCACTTGCCATCAAGGGCACCGAGGGTGCAGTAGTTACTTTTGCCAAATGCTGCCGACCCATCCCCGGTGACCCGATCCTGGGTTTCGTTACCTCCGGGCGCGGTATTGTGATTCACACCGAAGACTGCAAGAACGTCGCCGAATATCGCAATCGACCGGAAAAATGGATTGACGTGGAATGGGAAGCCGGCGTGGAAGGCGAATTTCCCATCGACATAAAACTGCTGGTGACCAACCAGCGCGGTGTGCTGGCCAAGGTCGCGGCCACCTTGTCCGATATGGAAGCTAACATTGAAAATGTCAGCATCGAGGAGCGCGATGGCATTCACTCCACCCTGACTTTTACCGTTTCCGTCCGCAATCGTCGCCACCTAGCGCGTGTTATGCGCAGTCTGCGCAGCATGGAAATGGTGGTGCGAATCTATCGGCTCAAAAAATAACGAACCGTAGGCGAGCAAGGGGTGCGATAACAATTCAGGTGTCGGGCCTTGGCCGGATGGCGTGTCATTCTGTCACTACGCATGATTTTTATTCTTAATGTATATTCATTTGTAAAATCAGACCCGACGCAAGATTCAGGAGCAACTTGATGTCACGTGAAATCATCAAAACCGACCAGGCACCGCAGGCGATTGGTACCTACTCCCAGGCAGTGAAAGTGGACAGGACGGTATATTTGTCCGGGCAGATCCCGCTGGTGCCAGAGACCATGGAGCTGGTGGCGGGTGAGACAGCGGTTCAGATCCGGCAGGTGTTCGATAATTTACAGGCGGTGTGCAGGGCCGCGGGTGGGGAACTTGCGGATATCGTTAAGCTAAATGTGTTCCTCACCGACCTGGGCAACTTCCCCAGCGTGAATGAAATCATGACTGACTATTTTTCCGAACCTTATCCGGCCCGCGCCGCTATCGGGGTGGCGGCCCTGCCCAAGGGGGCCGACGTAGAGATGGATGCGGTTATGGTAGTGGGGAACGGTTAAGGCGACAGGATTACCACCACAACCGAAGCGCCATACAGGATTGATTCACGCAGTCCTGCCCGATAGGCCGAATCGACGGGCGGGGGGGTAACCGGCCTGACTTTACCTATGCAAACCCCAGCAAACATTGGCATGCCAGTTACCGCGCTCAAGGGCGTCGGTCCGAAGGTTGCCGAGCGTCTGGCCCGACTCGACATTCATACGGTTGAGGAACTTCTGTTTCATCTGCCGCTGCGTTACGAGGATCGTACGCACGTGACACCCATCGGTGCCCTGCAGGCGGGCAGTGAGGCGGTCATCGTTGGCAAGGTGGAGTTGACCGAGATCAGGTTTGGACGACGGCGCATGTTATTGTCGCGCCTGAGTGACGGCACCGGTTTCATTACCTTGCGCTTCTTTCATTTCAATGCGCGTCAGCAGCAGGCACTGGAGCGGGGTGTGGAACTGCGTTGTTTCGGCGAGGTACGCCGCGGCAAGGTTGGTCTGGAGATGACCCACCCTGAATACAGGCAAGTTGATATTGACGAACGGGTTATCGACGAGGCAAGCCTGACACCAATCTACCCGACCACAGAAGGCCTGCACCAGCTTTCCCTGCGCAACCTCACCGACCAGGCCTTGCAGCGTCTGCAGTCGAATCAACTCCATTTGCAGGAACTGATCCCGGCTGCAATGCGGGATGACTCCGAACTGCCTTCATTGCGCGACAGCCTGTTATTTCTGCATCGTCCCCCGCCGGAGGTGTCGCTGGAGAGCTTGACCGCACCAGACCACCCCATGCGCCAGCGGCTGGCTTTCGAAGAACTGCTGGCCCACACCCTCAGTCTCCGGCAGTTGCGTAACCGTGTGCGCCGACATCAGGCACCTGCCTTGCGGCAGCAGGGCAGACTGTCATCCCGGTTCCTGGCCGCACTTGAATTTGATCTGACCGCTGCGCAACAACGCGTCATCGCGGAAATCGAGACTGACCTCTCTCAGGCGTCACCCATGCAGCGACTGGTGCAGGGGGACGTGGGTGCTGGTAAAACCGTGGTAGCTGCAGTGGCAGTTTTAAACGCGGTTGAAGCCGGTTATCAGGCGGCAGTGATGGCGCCGACCGAACTCCTGGCCGAGCAGCACTACCGGAATTTCAGACAATGGCTGACACCACTGGGCGTTGAGGTTGCGTGGTTGTCCGGCAAGCTCAAGGCGGCTGAACGTAGGACCGCCCTGCAGGCGCTGATCAGTGGGTCGGCGCGAGTTGTGATCGGTACCCATGCCCTGTTCCAGGATGAAGTCGTGTTTCAGAAACTCGCGTTGGTAATCGTAGACGAGCAACATCGCTTTGGGGTGCATCAGCGGCTGAGCCTGCACGAGAAGGGTCGGCAGGATGGCCTGTATCCACACCAGCTGATCATGACTGCGACGCCGATACCGCGCACTCTGAGTATGGCCGTCTATGCTGATCTGGATTGCTCGGTGATCGACGAACTGCCGCCAGGTCGCCAGCCGGTGGACACCGTTGTTGTGCCGGGCACACGCCGTGATGAGGTGGTGGCGCGGGTCCATCGGGCCTGCCGGGAGAATAAACAGGTCTACTGGGTGTGTACCCTGATTGAGGAGTCAGAATTGTTGCAGTGCCAGGCGGCGGAGGATACTGCTGCAGTTTTGACCGAGGCGCTGGTCGATGTTCGGGTCGGGCTGGTACACGGGCGGATGAAAAGCGAGGCCAAGGATGTGGTCATGCAGGCATTCAAGTCGGGCGAGATTGACTTGCTGGTGGCGACCACGGTAATTGAGGTGGGGGTGGATGTGCCAAATGCCAGCCTGATGATTATCGAAAATGCCGAACGTCTGGGACTGGCCCAGCTCCATCAGCTGCGCGGTCGGGTCGGGCGTGGTAATCAGGCCAGTGCTTGCGTGTTAATGTATCATGGTAGATTGACCGGTCCGGCGCGTGAGCGGCTGGCCGTCATGCGTGAAACCACCGATGGTTTCAAGATTGCGCGCAAGGATCTGGAGCTGCGGGGGCCGGGTGAAGTGCTCGGTACACGCCAGACGGGTATGTTGCAGTTGCGCGTAGCGGACCTACAGCGGGATAAGTCCCTGATCCCGGAAGTCAGTCAGCTTGCGGAGCGAATGTTGCGTGAGCACCCTGACTGCATCGCGCCGTTGATTAATCGTTGGCTTGGCAGCGCCAACCGGTATGGAAATGTCTGAAATCCTCAATCTAGTGCAATCCCGCCGATGAATCGA
>JAJDNN010000085.1 GCA_022340685.1 Pseudomonadota bacterium | reverse complement strand
GCATGGTGCATTCTGCCAGGGGCGAGGTCATCACACTGGAGACCGGTTGACCCATGACGCCGCGCACTGCCCGGCTGGTCGTCGTGCGGGCGCGTATCCGGCGGGCGATGATGTTGTCCACCAGGTTGGCGAGTTCAGGATACTGTTTCTCCAGGGCCGCGAAATCATCCTCGTTGAGGCGCAATATAGTGCAGTTTCCTTCCGCCACGACAGTTGAGGTATATGCAGACTTGTCGAGGTAATTGGACAGACCGATAAAATCCCCCGGCCGGTAGGTGATGTTGGAATCAGCTTCGCGGCGCAATGTGACATTGCCTTCCAGCAAGATATACAGACGCTGTTGATATGGGATGCCTTTAGCGAACAGAATGCCACCATTGACCAGGGTTTCTCGCTCACTGTGCTTGACGAGCGTCGATAGAACAACTTCGCTGATACCGCTAAAGGTACGGGTTCCGGCCAGGCGGGCGATGTCAGGGTGGAGTCCCATAGTCCGAGTGTAGCGTATCTCCTGTGGAGACCCAACGGTGCAGGTTGTTCCTGCTAGACTGTGTTTATGTTTGTCGATATGGCACGGTTCCATGCCAAACTGGCGTTCTATTTTCCAGTCTCAACCCCGACCTGACAGCGTACTCGTTGCCGCGACAGCTGGCTTGCTGGAAATCCCGGAGTTCAGGTTGTTTCAACTGGCCTATCGTGACTGGTATGGCTCTGAGCCCGGTGAGGCCGAGACTGAAACCTGGTTTGAAGCATATATGTTTGCAGACCAGGTGCCATTCTGGGTGCGATACTATTGTGAAAGAATCCAGCGTTGTCACCGGCAGGGTATACTGAGTCGGACTGCCCTGGGGATCAAATCGGAATCACGTCCTCCCAGGTCTTTGCGCTGGTTCGTGACTACGATTGTAGTACTGTCGACTGTGTTAATGGTGTTGGTATTTCTGGCCGACCAGGCCGCGTACTTGATGCCCTTCCTAAAGGAGTGCTATTTTCCACCCTGCTATTAGCAAAGAGTGGTACAGCGGGTCAGAATTTATATATCGAGGTAAGCAGGAATAATGGTTGATATTGTGTTTGTACTGATCACGGGGTTTGTTGCTTATCACGGCCTGACCTATCGTGATGAAGAGGGAGAATCCGATATCGGTCACCTTCTGTTCGGGGCGATCGCCCTGCTGTTTTGTCTGCGGATTCTGTTTGTCGATATCCTTAACCTTGTTTGAGACTACATTTTATAACTGCGTTGCTTTTCATTTTGTTCCGGAATGCTCAATACCCGTTCGGATTCCGGTTTTGCCAGTTGCTTTCGTAAATACCGCGCACGATCGGCGATCGTCGGTGGTTTGTCGGGTTGCAGGCGCAGGAAGCGGGTCAGCCAGTTGGGACCTTCGGTAATTTCAGGGTCAATGGCAATTGCCTTTTCGTAATCCTTAATCGCCAGCTCATAGTGCCCCATACGGTCGTGCAGGATGCCCCGGTTTGCATAATTAGCGGCAAACGCCGGCGCCCGTGTAACCGCCTCATTGTACAATTTCAGCGCCTCATCGTTCTGGCCCATTTGCATCAGGCTACGCGCCTTGCCACTGATGGCATGGGTATTGGATGGGTCAATTGTGATCACTTTATCAAATTCCTGTACCGCCTCGGCGTAGCGTGCATCTTCAAAAAATCGCTCCGCAGCCTGAAATTCTATCGAGCCCGGCGGTTTTTCACGCATGAAACTGTCCCAGGCGGACCAGCCCACCCAGGCCAGGGTCAGGACGATCGCAATATTTCGCAGCGCTCGGTAAACAGGATCATCCATTGCCGGGGATCCCTATTAACCAGTTGTTGAATAAAAACGAAAAGATAAGACTGAAGAAAATTGCGATGAAACGGGCGCGTGATAACTGACCCTGTATTTCTTCAGGAGACAATTCACACTGCAGCTTGCGTTGCAGTCGTCGCACACTCAACGTCCAGACTAGCTTGCTGACTGGAAAAAAGAGTAAAAAAGCCAGAACAATGGTCGAAAACAGAAAATACGTCATTATTTCATTTTACACATTTAGCCAATAAAAAGGGGAGAGCCCTACCGGCCCTCCCCTCATTGCAACTACGTGTAGATCTACGGTTTGTCCAGATCAAGATGAACGTCACCAATGTCTTCGTGCAGTGCAACTACTTCCTTGTCCGGCACGGTGGACATTTCCATCTTGTAGGCCAGGAACCACATCATGCCTACACCCAAAGCCCACCACAGTAGCTGCCAGGCCCAGATGGAGGGTATGCCGAAGGTCCAGGTGGTGGCGTCGTTCGGGTTACCGAAAATGGTGTTCCCGATCACGGCGCCCGGGCCGATACCAAAGAAGAACCATACCAGGACGATAATCCAGGCGATGGGTGCAAGTTTCTTCTTGGCAGCAGACAGACTGGCATGTTCACGCAGGAAGTTGTGGAACGTCATTCTGTGTTCCATATCCGCCTTGTTTTGTGTCATGGCCGAGACAATGATGGCGATACCCAGGTTGAAGAAGATCCCCCAGAATGCCGAATGCAGTGTCCAGGGCCAACGTCCCCAGGGCATATACTTCGCGCCGATACTTTCGGTCAGGGTAACCGCAACCAGTCCTGCGATCAGGCCCAGCACAACACCTTGACGGGTCAGGTAGGGCCACCAGCAGACGGCGATCAGGGATGGCCACATCTGGAAGCCGTAAGCCACGGCCAGTCCTCCCAGCAGCACCAGGGCGTCGGTTGCATGGGTGGCAACCAGCAGCGCAGCCATCACAATAAGAACGACACCAATCCGGCCCGCCAGTTTCTGTTGGGCATGATTTGCATTCGGCATCACATAGCGCTTCAACAGGTCGCGAGTCAGCATGCCGCCGGCGGTAGACATATAGGCCGCACCAGTCGATTGCATCGCCGCCAAGGCACATACCGATAACAGTCCTACCAGCCAGGGTGCTGTATCGGACATGAGGTAAATAAGCTGCGGTACCAGCATGCCCTGTTTGCCTGCGGATGCCATCAGGTCCTGGCCGCCCAGGCCGGTGCCCATGACATCGTTGACCAGGTCAGGATGGGCGGCCATGAACTTGAGATCCGCGCCCAGAAAGTGTCCACCCAATCCCTGCATGGCGGTGAACACCATCAGGATAAAGCCAATCCCGAAGCTGGAGGCCCAGACCTGCTGGGGTGCAAACGGTTTCGGGTTGTGATTGGAGAAGGACCACATGGAGAAAGCCGGTGCTGATTGAATACCCATCAGGGCAAACATATAGGTAAGGATCATCAGGCCGGTCCAGGCGCCGCCAACGGCCGACGGCCCGTTGCTGACAAACTGGATGACGCCGGGAATGGCGATGTAATGGCTGTAGCCATCGGGCGTTCGCTTGGTATCGAACTGGGCCAGTGCAGCAATCCCTTCATTGAGCTTGCTCCAGCCGCCGACATAATTGACGGCAATGATGCCGATAGCGACGATGCCAGCTGCCAGCAAAATGGCCTGCATGGTATCCACGTAGGCCACCGCGCGCAAACCGCCGGATGCCACGTAGATAATTACCACGGCCGACAACAGCCACATGCCGGTTTCCACATTCAGCATGTCATTGGTCAGGACATTGAACAGGAAGCCCGAAGCGCGCAACTGGACACCCAGGTAAGGTACCGAGAAGATCAACGCTACGATGACCACCAGAATGCGAATGGCATCGGATTTGAAGTAAGTTGCAAGCATCTCGCCGGGTGTCACGAAACCGTAGCGTTTCCCCAACATCCATTGTCGTTTCAGGAAGATAACACCGGTAAACGGGATGGTGATGGCATAAAATGATGCGTATGCATATTGGAAACCATCACGGTAGAGCAGGCCGGGGTGACCCATAAAGGTCCAGCCTGAGAATGAAGTCGCAGTAGCGGCCAGCACAAAAACCCACAGCGAAATGCTGCGTCCCGCGATGAAGTAATCGGAAGCGGTTTTTGCTGACATTGCACCCTTGATACCCCAAAAGATGCAGTAGCCCCAGTACAGCGCGACGAATATGAACAACCACACAATCTTTGCATCCATATCTCGCAACCTCTCTTTGTTGTTATTGTCGCGGCGGGATAGAGAATTCCCGCTGAACGACAGATGAGTTAGATCTGAGTTACCCGCTTATCATCGACCAATATTGGTGCAATGACAACACCCTTGCACCAAAAAAGATACAGTTAACAGTTTAAGTTTATTAACAAGAACTAATGTTACTGCTGTGTTAATGATGTATTCGAGGTTGATAGACTGTTTATGATGACTGCACGAATCATTCATTACGCGCGATAACATTTTTTTTTAAAATGAAATGTAAATTGCTGATGTCCTGAATGGAGCACGTATAGGTCTTAACATTAACGACATCGGGATGGTGGCTTGATGTTATGTATTCGTTATGGAACGTCATACTGAAGTTACGCCAACATTGGGCAGGTGTTTAAGGCATCATGCGGTGTTGCAGAATCACAACGGTATATCAGACTGCGTCACCCAACCGGATTTTAGTTGGCACCAACCCATTTTTTCCACCAGCGGCGACGGTTGCCCGGCGGTGGCAAGGCGGCTTCAAGATCGATCGGTTGCCGGGTTGACAGGATCCAGCCAGGCAGGGGTGGGTTGTCACTGAATCCGCATACCACGCCCAGATTGTTGGGATCGAAAATCTTGATAAAAGTCGGATCATCGCAGTCATCCGCGTAGACGATGCCGCAATAATCTTCGTTGTGTTCTTCATGCAGCAGTTTGTGCACTTCAGTCAGAAAGACGTCAAGTTGCTCACGACTGGCAGGTAAGTCGGGGGGTGTTTCACCGACGGCATAGATAAACCACTGTTTGTCTATTTGCTGCCGCAGCATTTGCCACAGCGCATCCAGTTGGGGCCAGCGCAGAATGCCGGAAAATTTGCCACGGAAGGCTGTCACAAAGGGATCAGTCGGGTTCATAGGACACGTCCGGTTTCATTTTGTAGCCAATTGGATTGGCTGTTTGCCCATCATAAAATTGCTTTGATTTCACGTCGATGCCGGACCGGGTCGGTACGGCATCGAGTTGCCAGTGAGCGATCGCCCAATGCCAGAGTGACGCCAGATTTGCCTGGCGTAAGTCAGGCGGTGGATTCTGACCCAGAAAATCCAATACGTCCCAGATGTTTTCCAGCGCCATCGAACTGTCCAATGGCCGGGCAAAGGTCTGCTTGCTCAACTTGTGGCCGGTATCCGGGTCCACCGCCACTGGCAAATGGGCATAGGCGGGAGAGGCCAGTCCGAGCAGGTTGTGAATATGCATCTGGCGCGCGGTCGATCCAATCAGATCACAGCCGCGCACCACTTCGGTCATGCCCTGTTCCACATCATCAATGGCCACAGCCAGCTGGTAGGAGAACAGGCCATCTGTGCGGCGCAGAATGAAGTCGCCGCTTTCCTGTGACAACGGGAACGATTGTCTGCCCTGGATTCGATCCTCGAACTGGATCATCGCGTTGCGAGTATCGATGCGCAGGGCATGATTCTCCACCACCACGCCCGTCTTGTCTCGGCAGGTGCCCGGGTAAATGATGGGACCCCCGGACGAATCAACTGACGCAGCGATATCGCGTCTGCTGCAGGTGCAGGGGTAGAGGCGTCCGGTTTGTTGCAATGCATCCAGCGCTGCACCGTATTGATCCAGCCGGTTATGCTGGTAGCTGAGCCGGTCCCAGGCCAGGCCGTGCATTTCGAGGCTGGCGAGGATGAGGTCGCTGGCGCCGGCGACTTCTCGCGGTGGGTCAATGTCCTCGATACGCACCCACCATTCGCCATCGTTGGCACGGGCTTGCAAGTAACTGCCGACTGCCGCGATGAGGGAGCCGAAATGCAACGGTCCGGTCGGGGAAGGCGCAAAACGGCCACGGTAGGGGACGGTATCGGTCATACGGGATTAATCGTACCAGCGGGTGAAGTTTTCAACCGGCACCCGCTCCAGCCGGAACAGGTTGACTGGCGCCTCAGGATCCGGGTAACCCAGTGCCATGCCGCAGATCAGCAGTTGTTCGGCCGGGAGCTCAAGGGCGTCCCGTACAATATCGGGGTATTCGGCCAGCGAGGCCTGTGGACAGGTTTCCAGTCCATATTCGCGCGCCGCCAGCATGATGTTTTGCAGGAACATGCCCATATCCAGAAAGCTGCCGGTTTGCAGGCCCCGGTCGATGAAAAACAGCAGGCCCACCGGCGCGCCGAAGAAGCGGTAATTGCGATACCAGGCTTCAACCCGTTTGTCCTTGTCCTCGCGGCCAATGCCCAGGGACTGGTACAGGGCCAGACCACAGGTCTTGCGCCGGGTAACATAGGGCTCGTGCCATTCATCGGGGTAATATGGGTAGTCGGGATTTTCCTTTTGGCCTGCCTCGCGGGCGGCGATGATCAAATCACCGATCTGTTGTTGCGTGCTGCCGGTGACCACCGCCACCTGCCAGGGTTGGCTGTTAACGCCAGAGGGCGCCCAACGGGCGGTGTTCAGAATATCCCGGACACGGTCTGGCTCCACGGGCCGCTCCAGAAAGGCCCGGTTGCAGTGGCGATCGCGAATAGCGGTGATAATGTCCATGGTAATTTCAGCCCCCAGATTTTGTCGTCACTCGAAAATACTATTATATATAACATCGTAATGATGGCTGAACGAGGAAGAGCCATGGCAGAAGACGAACGATTGTTGATTCACGGCGTTACTGAGGCAGGAGAGCGGTTGCGACCCGGCGACTGGGTGGAACGCATTTCGTCGTTACTCGCCAGCTTCGACCAGGATCAGCGATTGCGTTATTCGACCTCGGTCAAGCCATGCGTGATCGAAGGAGAAAAATGCCTGGTGGTGGCACGTGGTTTGGCCGCCAGCGATCCCGAGGCCTATGCGTTTATTCTGGGGTTTGCCCGCAGTAACCGGCTGCACATTCAGCCGGATCGCCGTTCTGACGAGCGAGCCCTGCCGCCGGTCGAAGCGGAGCCAGTCCCAGGCGTAGAATAAAAAAGGAGGACACCGCCTCCTTTTTGCTACTCAGGCTTAATTTGGAATCAGGTCCGGGTTTTTTCCCGGATTTCGTCCAGGCTCTTGCAGTCAATACACAGTGTTGCCGTAGGGCGAGCCTCCAGTCGACGGATCCCGATTTCCACGCCACACTGCTCGCAGTAGCCGTAATCGCCACTGTCGAGGTGATTCAGGGATTCGTCAATTTTCTTGATTAACTTGCGCTCACGATCGCGGGTGCGCAATTCCATGGCAAATTCGGATTCCTGAGTCGCCCGGTCATTCGGATCCGGAAAGTTGGCGGCCTCATCCTGCATGTGATGCACGGTTCGGTCGACTTCTTCCATCAGTTCCCTTTTCCAGCTGTTAAGAATCTGCCGGAAATGCTCAATCTGCGAGGGGTTCATGTAATCCTCCCCCTTTTTAGCAGTGTAAGGGGTGTAGGATTTGAATTCAGTGCTGCCCGTTCTTGGCTTCGGGCGGGCCGCAGGCGTCTTTTTGGCCACGGTCTTTTTCTTTGCTGGCGCGGCCTTTTTCTTGGCGGCTACCTTCTTTTTGCCGGTCGAGACCTTTTTCTTGGTGACAGGCTTCTTCTTCGCGGCCTTTTTCTTGGCGGCGGGCTTCGACTTTGCCGTGGCTTTTTTAGCCGTTTTCTTCTTCGCTACGGTCTTTTTCTTGGCGGCGGACTTCTTCTTCGCCGCTTTTTTCTTGGCGACGGGTTTCTTCTTTGCAGGCATCAAATTGTTCCTTGCTGAAAAACAACGCGCTTTAATACCAGAATCCTACCAGTGAAGCAATAAATGACGGTCGATTTGCCAACTCGGGACCGGGATCCAGCCCAACCGTGCTCAACTGAACCTGTTTGTCCATCCGGTAACCGGCTAGGCGCATAGGCAAAACCCGGCCAGCTGCGGTACCCTTTGGCACCTTTGAAATGTGTAACAAGGCGAATCATTATGGGCACACCACTGCAAGCTTTACTTTTCGATGTCGACGGCACCCTGGCCGATACGGAGCGGGACGGTCATCGGGTCGCATTCAATCAGGCGTTTCGGGAGGCAGGGCTGGATTGGGATTGGGATCCGGCCCTGTATGGTGAACTCTTGACCGTGACGGGCGGCAAGGAGCGGATTCGCCATTACCTGACACACTTCAATACCGACTTCGCGGGTCCGGCGGATCTGGATGCCTTCATTGCCGGGTTGCATCAGGCCAAGACAGCACACTACACGGCGTTGCTCGCACAAGGGCGGATTCCGCTGCGTAGCGGGGTGGAGCGCCTGCTGGGCGAGGCCCGGCAGGCCGGACTGCGGCTGGCGATTGCCACTACCACCACCCCGGCCAACGTGGAAGCCCTGCTGACCCACACACTCGGCAGCGCGTCACTGGACTGGTTCGAGGTCATCGCCGCCGGTGACATCGTCCCGTCCAAGAAGCCGGCCCCGGACATTTACGACTACGCCCTCAAGGCCCTGAAGCTACCGCCGGAAGCCTGTCTGGCCTTCGAGGACTCGGGTAACGGCATTCGTTCCTCTTGTGGTGCCGGGCTGCGGACAATCATTGCCATCAACGACTATACCCGCACGCATGATTTCAGCGATGCGGCGCTGGTACTGGACCAGTTTGGCGAACCGGGCCAGCCCTGCCAGGTGCTGGCCGGTAACGCCGTGGTGCTGAACGGTTCACCCTGGCTTGACGTTAGCAGCCTGCAGCGGCTGCACGGCGGCGGCTGACGATGAGGTCCCGCGCAGGCCGGATGCGGGATATCCAGCCGTTTAGGGTGATGGAGCTGCTGGCTCGCGCCCGTAAGCTGGAAGCGCAGGGCAGAGACATCGTACATATGGAAATCGGTGAGCCCGATTTCCCAACCCCGGCGCCTGTGATCGACGCGGTATTCCGTGCCATTGCCAGCGGCGATGTGCATTACACGCCAGCCACCGGGCTGCCGGTGTTGCGCGAGGCCATCGCCGGCTATTATCTGAGGCATGATGGCGTGGCACTCGATCCGGCGCGCGTCGTGGTGACACCGGGTGCCTCCGGCGCCCTGTTGCTGGTGCTGGGTGTCGTGCTGGACCCGGGCGAGGCCGTGCTGATGGCTGATCCCGGTTATCCCTGTAACCGTAACTTTGTGCACTTTCTGGACGGCCGGACTCGTGCCATCCCGGTCACCGCCGACACCGGTTACCAGCTCACCGCACAGCAAGTGGCGCAGCACTGGGACGAGACCACCGCTGCGGTGATGGTGGCATCGCCTTCCAATCCGACCGGCACCCTGATTCCGACCGGCGAATTGCGGCAAATCAGGGATTTCGTTGCCCGCCAGGGCGGTACCCTGATCGTGGATGAGATTTATCACGGCCTGGTTTATGACGGGCAAGCCGAGACGGCGCTGACCCTGGGGGATGATCTGTTTGTGATCAACAGTTTTTCCAAGTATTTCGGTCTGACCGGCTGGCGTGTCGGCTGGCTGGTGGCACCGGCAGCGGTCGTGCCGGATCTCGATAAGCTGGCGCAGAACCTTTTTCTCGCCGCGCCCACTCCGAGCCAGCACGCCGCCCTGGCCGCCCTGCAACCGGATACGTTGGTAATTCTGGATCAGCGCCGTGAGGCGTTCCGCCAACGGCGTGATTACCTGTTACCCGCGTTGCGAGATATCGGTTTCGATATCCCGATGTCGCCGCAAGGTGCCTTTTATCTGTACGCCAACTGCGAACGATTTACCGCGGACAGTTTCCAGTTCGCTACAACCTTGCTGGAAGAGATCGGTGTCGCCGTCACACCCGGGCTGGATTTTGGCAACAACCAGCCGGAAAAACACCTGCGTTTTGCCTACACGACATCCCGGGAAAGGCTGGAGGAGGGGGTGCAGCGTTTAAAGGCCTATCTATAAATTGAGGCAGTCCACGGCTTGTCGCTGACACCTGCGGGTCAACAGGCATCCTGCGTGGTGTTAGCAAATCCGGGTCAGCCCGTACTCCAGGCGCGCGGCCGCTGCATACCCGCAATCTTGCACGCCTGCTTCACATAGCCATACGGGAACAGGTTGAAAATACGCTGCTTGGCGACCTTTTTATCGTAACCCTGATTGCTGGCAAGATAGCCAATGACATGGCGCACGTCGGGTGCCACCTTGTGATCCCGCCAATATTCCCGCATGAATTCGAGTACCAGCCAGTGTTCCTCGGTGAGCTCCAGATTTTCTTCCGCCGCCAGTAACCGGGCGATGTCCTGGTCCCAATCTTCCGGATCAACGATATAGCCTTCATTGTCGCGTGAATATTGCGTATTGCTCTGCATGCCAGGGTCTCCTGTGGTGAAGTATGATTACTATATCGGCGCGCATTAATACAGGTCAAACGATATTATTTGCTACCTAATATCGGAAATAACGATATAGAATCTCAAAGCGCAGGACCCAGATAGGCGCGAAAAGGCACCGTATTCGACTTGCAGCCAGCCAGGTTTTACCTTGCCCGATCGCGTGCGAACCGGGTGTTTATTTTCCTTTCCGCGGCAGTGTTTTTTGCGGGTCACCGCTGTCACTCAGTTCAGATGGCCGGTCCATCGGCATCTGTTTAACCCGCAGCGCGGTCGCGCCGGCAACAGCGACGGGCATGACCAGAAAATTGAATACCGGGATCATGGTGGCGAGGGTAACGGCACTCCCAAAACCCATTGACAGGAAACGCTGCTCGCCCACCTTGCGACGGATTTGTGGAAAGGTCAGGCCATAATTGCCGAGCGGATAGTCGGTATATTCAATACTGTACATCCACGCGCCAAACAGGAACCACAGGACAGGCGCGAGCGGGATCAGGATGATGGATGCGATCACCAGGGGAATCACCCACAACAGGTAGTACACCCATTTTTTCAGCTCGCTCAGCATGGCGACACCGATTTCCTGCAGCAGGTTGCGTGGAGACTCGGGCGGCTCATGGCCGGTCAGATGCTTTTCCACCGCAGCGGCCAGATAGCTGTTGAAGGGGGCACCGATCAGGTTGGCCAGCAAAGAGAACGTCATGAACATGAGGATGGCGGCAGTTACCACGAACAGTAGCCAGAACAGCCAGCTAAGCCAGCTCAGCCACCCGGGCAGGTAAGCCAGCATTTTGTCCACCAGATCATTGAAGTAGCCACCCAGCAGGGTAAACAGGCCAATGAACAACAGTGTGTTTATCAAGAGTGGAATGATGACAAAGCGTCTGACCCCAGGTTTGTTGATGAGTGACAGGCCTTGCATGAAATAGCCGGCGCCGGTGAAAGGGTTGCTGATCATGTTGCGTTCCTTGTGGTGGATCCCTGACGGGCCAGCCGCGCGGCGCCAAAGGCAGCCTGTGTATGACTGGCGGTTAATAACGGTACATTTAACATCCTCCCACGCAGACGTGTCCAGGCGGTGTTGCGGGCCCCCCCACCGGTGGTGCGCACGTTGATCGGCCAGGGTGCTCCACATTCTTGCAACCGTTCATAGCCGAGGCGCTCAATAGTCGCGATGCCTTCCAGTAGCCCCTGAAAGAACCGGGCATCATTCTCCGGGCGAGGCGACAGGCGTGGCGGGTAGTATGCATCGTTCACCGGGAAGCGCTCACCCTGACAGCACAACGGATAATAGTTGAGTCCGGTCGGGGTGTCGGGATCCAGCCGCGTTTCCATTTCGGCCATTTGCGTATCGGTGAAGAATTGCCGCAGCACCGCGCCACCGCTGTTGGATGCGCCACCCACCAGCCACTTGTCGTTCAGTGGTTGGCTGTATATGCCGTAGCGCTGATCGCAGATCGGCGTATTACTGATGACCTTCAGCACCAGGGTCGAACCAAGTGCAGTCACCGCTTCGCCGGTCTTGCTGGCACCGGTCGCGATAAATGAGGCGGTGCTGTCCGTGGTGCCCGTTACGATCATGGCATTCCTCGGCAGGCCGAACTGTGCCGCGATCCGGACCGCCACGGTACCAAGCGGGTGCCCGGCGGGTTGCACCTTCGGCAGCCAGGCGGGCGAAATGGGCAGGGCTTCGAGCCAGGCTGGCCAACGCTTCTCGACCGGGTCGTAGCCGCTTTTCAGTGCGTTGTTGGGATCACTGAAACCGGGCCGGCCAGTTAGCTGGCTCGCCACCCAGTCGGCCTGGTGCAGGAAATAGCAGGCATCGCTCGCGCCAGGTTGCCGGGCCAGCCAGAGCAGTTTGGCCAGCCCCGAGCTTGCGCTGTGTACCGGGCTATCGGTGGGGGCGATACGGGCGAGCTGGGGGGAGGGATCGCCGGCCCGGGTGTCGTTGTACATCAGCGCCGGCCCAAGCGGGATACCGTGGGCATCGGCCAGCAGTACCGTGCCCGAGGTACCATCAACCGCGATGGCGCGGATCCGGTCCAGAGCTGTTTGCTGGCGCAGCGCTGACATGACCTGGACTACGGCACTCCACCAGTGCCGGGGATCCTGCTCGACACAATTGCCCTGCTGTTGCGGGGCGGGCAGGACAACGGCGGCTTCGGCCACAACCTGGTCGGTGTCATCGATGAGTACGGCGCGCACACCCGAGGTGCCAAGATCGATGCCGAGATACAAAGACGAGGAACGCGAGGGGGGTGACGCGATGTTGGACTCTGGCACCTGGCGTCTCGCTGTCGAAGTCCGCGCTACCGCGGCGATTACGGCAGGGTAACCGGAGCGGGAGATTGCCAGCCGGGCTGGCGGTGCTCGGCGACTACTGTCGTGTAAATGCCGCCGCGCACGTTAAAATCGGCGGTGAGACGTATGAATCGGGGTTCGGTGGCGGCTACCAGGTCATCGAGGATAGTGTTGGTGACCTTCTCGTGAAAAGCGCCTTCATCGCGGTACGACCAGATGTACAATTTGAGTGATTTGAGTTCAACGCACCGTGTGTCCGGTACGTATTCAATCTTCAGGTTGGCAAAGTCGGGCTGGCCGGTTTTGGGGCAAAGACAGGTGAATTCGGGCACGGCGATGCGGATGGTGTAATCACGCTCCGGCATCGGATTCTCGAAGGTTTCGAGTTGCCTGGAAGGTTGTGTCGACATGGCGCGCACCTTACCGGACTGTGTTGATCGTGGCAAGAGAGTGGCGCGGGCCACGTAACTCGCATGGTCGGGGCCTGGCGCGTGCGAAATATTTTTTTCGTGATGTCAATCTTGTCACCGTGAAGCGGATTCCTGTATCTTGCGCCGATGCGATTGAGCAAACTTAAACTTTCCGGTTTTAAATCTTTTGTTGACCCTACCACGGTGACCCTGCCGAGCAACCTGATTGGCGTGGTGGGTCCCAACGGCTGCGGCAAATCCAACATCATCGACGCGGTGCGCTGGGTAATGGGCGAATCGTCGGCCAAGCAACTCCGCGGGGACTCCATGGCCGATGTCATCTTCAGCGGATCCTCGGCCCGCAAGCCGGTGGGGCAGGCCGCCATCGAGCTGGTGTTCGACAACAGTGACAGCACACTCGGCGGCCAGTATGCCAGTTACAACGAAATTTCCATCAAGCGCACTGTCACGCGTGATGGCACCTCGACCTACCATCTCAACGGTACACGCTGCCGACGCCGTGACATTACCGATATTTTTCTTGGTACGGGCCTCGGGCCACGCAGCTATGCCATCATTGAACAGGGTACTATCTCGCGCATTATCGAGTCCCGGCCGGAAGAGTTGCGTGTTTTTCTCGAGGAAGCCGCCGGTATTTCCAAATACAAGGAGCGCCGCCGCGAGACCGAAGGTCGCATCAAACACACACGCGAAAACCTGGACCGTCTGAGTGATATCCGCGACGAGCTGGAGAAACAGCTGGCCCGCCTTAAGCGCCAAGCCCGCACCGCCGAGCGCTACAAGGTACTGAAAGAGGAAGAGCGGCTGGCCAAAGCCCAGTTGCAGGCGCTGCGTTGGACAGTGCTGAAGGAAAAGGCCGATGCGTCGGACACGGATCTACGCGAACAGGAAATTGCCCTCGAGCAGGCCATCGCCAAACTGCGCGGGGTGGAAGCGGACATTGAGAAACACCGCAGCAAGCACGCCGAGGTGAGTGACGCACATGCTGCTGTGCAAAGCCGTTTCTACAGTGTGGGTGCCGATATCACACGGCTGGAACAGTCCATCCAGCATGCCCGCGAGCGCCGCGCCCAACAGCAACGGGATCTCGTTCAGCTGGAAAAAGACGGACAGGAAGCCCGTCAGCATCTCGACTCGGATCAGCAGCAGATTGCGGCGCTCGAAGCTCGCCTCAAGGGGCTGGCCCCGGATTTGCAAAGCGCCGAGCAGCTGGAACAGAGCGCAAGTCAGGCCCTGCTCGAGGCGGAATCCGCCATGCGTGACTGGCAGACCGAGTGGGATAGCTTCACCCAGCAGGCGGCCGAGCCGGCGCGTCAGGCAGACGTGGAGCGGACCCGTATCCAGCATCTGGAACAGCGGCTGACGCAGTTACAGGTACGTGGTGAGCAACTACAAAAGGAACTGGCAGAGCAGTCTCCGGATGCACTCGAGGCGGAACTGGCTGAATTAACCCGGCAGCTGGCGGAATCCGAGGCACAGGTGCAGCAGACGCGGCAGGCCCTGTCTACACACCAGCAACAAATCAGTGAACTGCGGGATTCGACCCATCAGCGTGCCCAGCGACTGGACGAGACCCGCAGCGAGTTACAGGATCTGCGTGGTCGAAGTGCCTCGCTCGAGGCCTTGCAGCAAGCCGCCCTGGGCAAGGAGCAGGGCGCGCTCAGCCAGTGGCTGAACGGTCAGCATCTGCAGGATGCATCTCGCCTGGCGGAAGAGCTGGTTGTCGAGGCCGGCTGGGAACAGGCCGCCGAATGCGTACTCGGCCACCACCTCGAGGCTGTGTGTGTGGAAGGCGTGGACGACCTGACGCAGGCGTTGGGCAACTTCGACGAAGGTATCCTGACCCTGTTCGACACAAGTGTCAGGCCTGGACCGACAACCGCAGACAAGGGCGTTTCGCTGCAGTCCAAGGTGTCGGCACCCTGGTCGATGGCATCGCTGCTGGCCGGGGTTTATGTGGCCGATGATCTGCGCCAGGCACTGGCCATGCGTCAGCAACTGGCGGCCCATGAATCGGTTGTGACGCGGGACGGGATCTGGCTGGGCAATGGTTGGCTGCGCGTGGTACGGGACACCGATGCGCGGGCCGGGATCCTGCATCGTGAACAGGAACTCAAGCAGCTGACCTCACAAATCGAACAATTGGCGACGCAGGCGGCGGATCTGCAGACGCAGCTCGAATCCGAACGTACGCGTTTGCAAGAACTGGAGGTAGAGCGTGACAGTGTGCAGACGGCCTTTAATCAGGCCAACCGCGATCATGCTGAACAGCAAACCAGGCTGACCGCACGCAGCAGCGAGGTCGAACAGGTCCATGCCCGCCGGCAGCAACTGGAGACCGAGCTCAACGAGCTACGTGGCCAGATGGACGTTGATCAGGCCGCGCTGAAAGCGGCCCGCGCGATCCTGGAAGGCGCCCTGGAGCAGATGGGAGGGCAGGAACAACAACGCGAGGCCTTGCTTGCACAGCGTGACGGGCAACGCGAAACGCTGGAGGTGGCCCGCGGTCGCGCCCGGGAAGCCCGCGATGCAGCCCACGAAATCAAATTGCAGCATCAGACACTCACTACCGAACACAATTCCACGCAACAAGCCCTGGCACGTTTACAGTCCCAGTTGGAGCAGGCCCAGCGTCGCCGCGAGGAACTGGAACAGGCCCTGACTGACAGCGAAGCGCCATTGACCGGGATGAGTCAAGAACTGGAAGGCCTGCTGGAAAATCGTGTTGGCGTCGAAGCTGAATTGGCCGAAGCGCGCAAGCAGCTGGAAAATATTGAACACGAACAACGCCAGTTGGATGACGCCCGCAGCCGTGCCGAGCAGGATGTGCAGGATGTACGCAGCCGGCTGGAGGAAATCCGGATTAACCAGCAAGAAGTCAAGGTCCGGCGCCAGACTCTGGAAGAGCAGGTACGTGAATCCGGCTATGATTTACCCTCGCTGCTGAAAGAAATGCCAGAAGAAGCCAATGAAACCGACTGGCAAACCCGTGTCGAAACGCTGGAAGGCAAGATTAGCCGCCTGGGTCCGATCAACCTGGCCGCGATTGACGAATTCGAGCAGCAGTCGGAGCGTCAGGCTTACCTGAATGCGCAGAACGACGATCTGGTCGAGGCACTCACGACGCTGGAAAACGCCATTGCTAAAATCGATCGTGAGACGCGCACCCGGTTCAAGGAAACATACGACAAGGTCAACAGTGGGCTGAAAGATTTATTTCCGCGTCTGTTCGGTGGCGGACATGCCTACCTGGAACTGATCGGCGATGAATTACTGGATACCGGCGTAACCGTAATGGCACGACCCCCGGGCAAACGCAACAGCACGATTCATCTGCTGTCGGGGGGCGAAAAGGCGCTGACTGCCGTGGCATTGGTGTTCGCCATTTTTCAACTCAATCCGGCGCCGTTCTGCATGCTCGATGAAGTGGACGCCCCGCTGGACGATGCAAATGTAGGCCGCTTCTGCACGATGCTTACGGACATGGCGGAACACACACAGTTTATTTTTATCACCCATAACAAACTGACGATGGAGATCGCCCATCATCTGACAGGCGTAACCATGCACGAACCCGGTGTATCGCGGCTGGTCGCGGTTGATATTGATGAGGCGGTTGAGCTGGCGGCAGTCTGAACTCGCGGCGCGCAACAACGGTGACGGTGTTGTGGGGGTTCGGCTGGAACGAATTTCTGCGCTGAAAATGATGGCATGGATTCTCTGCGTTTAATCTTGCTCGGCATTGGTGTGCTGTTTATCGGCGGCATGATGCTGTATTACTGGCTGACATCCGATACACCAATTCGATTCCCCCGATTTGGTGGATTAAAAATTCGACTCCTGCCCCGTATACGATTGGCCCGGCGTCATGAGGCGGCACCCATCCCGCGCAATCACCCGCATTTAGAAGATGAGCCGGATGCAGATGACATCGCTGATTTGTCGGGAATGACAGTGCCGGTCGATGAAACGGATGTTGGGACGGAAGCACTCAATCCAATTTCAGCCGTCTCCCCCATTGATAGTCAGCCGACAGAGCCGTTGATCGTGGTTCTGAATGTCATGGCCCGATCCGGAAAAAAATTCCACGGTCTTGATATTCTGAATGCGGTTGTTGATCTGGGTATGAAATACGGCGACATGAACCTGTTTCATGCCTACACCGTTGAGGAACCGGGTGCCTTACCGCTGTGCAGTCTGGCTAATACAATGGAGCCAGGAACTTTCAATATCGAACATATGGCAGAGCTGGAAACACTGGGGCTGTCATTGTTTATGCAGTTACCAGGTCCGCTGGACGGGCCGACGGCGTTTGAACGCTTTTTACAATTGGGACGAACTCTGGCCGAACGGCTTGATGGCGAACTGTGTGACGAAACGCGCAGCGTACTGACCCTGCAGACCATCGGCCATCTGAAGGAAAAAATCGAAACCTGGCGGTTCAAGCAGAAGGTCGATGCAATTAAAAAGCACCGGCGCTGATCACTGAATTTCTAATGGCTGCCCCGACAAAAATAAAAAAGCGCATCGAAGCTCTGCGCGAGCAAATCAATTATCACAACTATCGCTACTATGTACTGGATGATCCTGAGATTCCGGATGCCGAATTTGATCGCATAATGCGTGAATTGCAGGACCTGGAACAGGACTATCCGGACCTTATTACCACGGACTCGCCAACCCAGCGCATCGGCGCGGAGCCACTTAAGAAATTTTCTGAAGTCAAACATGAAATTCCGATGCTGTCGTTGGCCAATGCTTTTTCAGATAGCGAGGTTGAAGATTTTGATCGACGTGCGCGGGAACGTCTGGATGTGAAAAGTATTGAATATGCAGCTGAGCCCAAGCTCGACGGTCTGGCAATAAGCCTGATGTACGAAGACGGGATATTGGTCAGGGGCGCGACACGAGGAGATGGCTGGACTGGCGAGGACGTGACCCAGAATGTGCGTACCATCGACGCCATCCCCTTGCGATTGCGCGGCAAGGGCTATCCGAAAATACTCGAAGTCCGTGGGGAGGTAATCATCACCAAGGCTGGCTTCGAACAACTGAATGACATGCAACGCGAGCGCAATACCAAGCTGTTCGCCAATCCGCGTAATGCGGCAGCCGGCAGCCTGCGCCAGCTCGATCCGCGCGTCACCGCAAGCCGACCGTTATCGTTTTTCGGTTACGGTTTGGGCAAGGTCACCAATGTCAAGCTGCCGGGGCGACACAGCAAGATCATGGCGCTTTTGCAGGAATGGGGCATCCCGGTCAATACCGAAGCACACGTCGTCAAGGGTGCCGAGGGTTGTCTGGACTATTACCACCAGATGCAGGCGAAGCGAAACAGTCTGGCCTACGATATTGACGGTATCGTCTACAAGGTGGACCGGTTTGACTGGCAGGAGCAACTCGGCTTCGTGGCACGCGCGCCACGCTGGGCCCTGGCGCACAAGTTTCCGGCCCAGGAGGAGATGACCCTGCTGCAGGCTATCGATGTACAAGTTGGACGCACAGGCGCACTGACGCCAGTGGCGCGACTGGAACCGGTCCACGTCGGGGGTGTTACTGTCAGTAATGCAACCTTGCATAACCAGGATGAAATTGACCGGCTGGATGCGCGGGTCGGCGATACGGTGATCGTAAGACGGGCCGGCGATGTGATTCCCCAGGTCGTAGGGGTTGTCATGTCGCGCCGCAAGGGACGGCCGCGCCGCTATCGTTTGCCCGACACATGTCCGGTATGTGGCACGCACACTGTACGTCTGCCGGGTGAGGCTGTGACCTACTGTGCAGGCGGCCTGTATTGCCCGGCGCAACGCAAGCAGGCTATCAAACATTTCGCATCACGGCGCGCCATGGATATCGAAGGACTGGGTGACAAATTGGTTGATCAACTGGTTGATGCGGGATTGATTGAGACGGTGGCGGATGTCTACGCGCTGGAAGCGAAGCAGTTGGCCGGACTGGAACGGATGGGCGAGAAGTCGGCCACCAAACTGATCCGTGCGATTGAGAAGAGTAAACACACTGCGCTGGCGCGTTTTCTCTATGCCCTGGGCATCCATAATGTGGGCGAAACCACGGCACAGTCCCTGGCTAACTATTTTGGAACACTGGAAAATATCATGAAGGCCGATGAGGATGACCTGATGACCGTGCCGGATATCGGTCCGGTGGTCGCAAAAAGCATCACCAGTTTTTTCAGTCAGAAACATAATCGTGAGGTGGTGAGCAAGTTGTTGCAGGCCGGTATCGCGTGGCCGAAAATTAAAGTCAAGGCGGACGCGGAATTGCCTCTCAAGGGCAGGACCATTGTGGTGACCGGTACACTGGCCAGTATGACCCGGGATGAAGCAAAAGCAGCTGTACAGATGCTGGGCGGCAAGGCCAGCGGCAGCGTATCGAGTAAGACTGATTATGTGGTGGTTGGTGAAAATCCGGGATCCAAGGCGGACAAGGCAGAATCGCTGGGGGTTGAAATTCTGGATGAAGGCTCATTTTTGAAATTATTGGGCAAAAAGTAGGACATTATTTGCAGTATAAACAGGAAAACTATTGGAGAGTGCGGACATGAATATTATCAACAAGCAACGGGCGATTCTTTTTTTACTGGTACCAATGATCCTTGTGGCGGGGTGTTCCGGCTGGAATCCCGACAAACCGAACCAGAATCAGAGCGTCAATGAGTCGGATGAAACCATTGCCAGATTCAAAAAGATGGATCCGAGTTTGAATACGTTTTTTGATCGAGCGTATGGCTTTGCTGTGTTCTCAAATGTTGGTAAGGGCGCAATCATAGTCGGTGGGGCGTATGGCAAGGGCAAGGTCTATCGTGGTGGCCGGATTATCGGATCGGCAAGCATGACCCAGGTCACGGTGGGTGCACAACTGGGTGGTCAGAGCTACAGCGAGTTGATATTTTTTAAAGACGAAAAAGCATTTGATCGCTTCAAATCCAACAAACTTGAATTTGATGCCCAGGTATCCGCAGTTGCTGCCAAATATGGCGGCGCCGCCTCGGCAAGTTACGAGGATGGTGTTGCGGTTTTTGTAATGACCAAGGCCGGGTTGATGTTTGAAGCCTCGGTTGGTGGTCAGTCATTCAGCTATACGCCCAATCCATAAAACTAATTACGCCTGGTCAGTATACTGATGGCTGCAGGGGATCAGGTTAGTGACTGGATCTAACTGACGAAAAAAAAGGATGCCGGTTCTGGCATCCTTTTTTTTAGCCCTGGAAATTCTTGATGGGCAATGTTCAGGAACGGAGCCGGGTCCTCTCGGATGCCCGGTTTTCCCGAGGTGGTTAATTGATCTCGATCTTGGCCTTCTTGCGCAGTTTTTGCAGATACTCTTGCAGTTCCCGGGTGCGTTCATAGGTAAGCAACTGTTTCTTTACGTCTTCGAAAGAAGGTGGTGTTGCCTGACGTTTGTCTTCCAGTAAGATGACATGCCAGCCAAACTGGGTCTGAACCGGCTGCTTGGAGTACGTGCCTTTTTTCATCCCGGCTACGGCCTTTGCAAATGGTGCTGCCATCTGGCCAGCCTTGAACCAACCCAGATTGCCGCCATTGGGGCCGGTCGGGCCGGTTGATTTGCTCTTGGCGAGATCGCTGAACTTGGCACCACCATCGAGTTCCTTGATTACCGCTACGGCGTCGTCTTGCGTTTTCAACAGAATGTGGCTTGCATTGTATTCAGTCATATCCATCTTGGCTAACTGCTGCTGGTAGATCTGCTTCAGTTTTGCGTCAGAAATCGGATTCGCCTTTGCCATTTGACTGACATCGGCCTGAATCAGCAGATTACGTGTCAGCTGATCAAGGGCGAAAACGACATTGGGATCCTTGTTGAGTTTTTTATTGAGCGCATCCTGATACAGCAGTTCGCGGTTGACCAGTTCATTGATGATGACATTGCGATTGCCGGCCAGGTTGGCGTTGGAAGGCATTTCGGACTCACGCTGCTTCAGGTATAACTCGTAGGTTTTCTGGCTAATGGGTTTACCATTGACGATTGCGACAGGTTTGTCCGCGGCAATAACACTCATCGGCATGGCCAGTAATGCCAGCAAGCTGCCGCAGACGATTCCTTGGGTTGAAAAACGCATAATATAATCCTTGAGATAGTTAAGGGTATTTAAACAGGGCTTCAGGGTAATACTTTTTTAAACGGTTTAACAGTAATCTGTCGGTAAACACCGGCTTCCAGATACGGATCGGCATCAGCCCATTGTTGTGCGGCGTCCAGTGAGGAGAATTCCGCAACGACCAGTGAGCCGGTAAATCCAGCCGGGCCGGGGTCATCGCAGTCGATAGCCGGGTGCGGGCCGGCCAGCAGAAGGCGGCCTTCAGCCTGCAACTGTTGTAGCCGCTCAAGATGGGCGGGCCGGGTGTCCAGGCGTTTGGCCAAACTGTCGGCATGGTCTTCGGCGATGATGGCGTACAGCATGTCAGGTCTCGTTGTTTGGCTCGGTCGGGGCCGGTTGTGCGTCCTTTTCTTTCATAAATCGTGCAAGGTAGAAAGCCTGGCCAATGACAAACAGGATTGTAAGTCCGATCACGCCGTAAAACTTGAAATTGACCCAGGTGTTTTCATACTGTTTGGCCTGGCGGCATAAATCCAGAATGGGTTCCTGGTAGGTCTCCGGACAGGTTTCGAGTTCAACGGTTTTACCGGCGGCAATATTCAGGCGAGTCTCGGCCTGAAAATAAAAATTGGCGACATACAGATTCGCAAAGCCCATGGCGAAGAAGAACACGATCCAGCTGATATTGAGTCGGCGCCAGATTGCCGCGGGAGCCTCGATAGCGTGTCCCATCATGCGTTCCACCAGAGGTTTCTTGCCTATGAACTGGCTACCCAGAAAAGCCAGACCGAATGCCCAGTTGACGGCTGTTGGCTTCCACATGAAAAAGTCCTTGTTCTGAAACAACAAGGTCGCGCCACCCAGAACGGTAACCAGCACCAGGGTGATGATGTGCATTTTTTCCAGGCGCCGGTGTTTGAGCCAGTAAAAACCCAGCTGGATCGCGAACACGACCATGAATACTGCAGTGGCAATGAACATGTCATCGTAAACTTTGTAAACGATGACAAACAGGGCGATAGGTAAAAACTCGAACAGGAATTTCATGACTGGGCGACGATGTTAGTGCAGGGTGGGATTATTGGTCAGGGCGTAATATTTTTCCATGATACGTCGCACATGTTCCGGGTAACTAATTGCGTCCATTTGCGCCATCCCTTCAGTAAAAAATTCGGGTGCATCTTCGGCGAGACGTAACCGCAATTGTTCAAACGCCTGCTCCATGATTTCCGGTTGATGGCTGCGGGTCGCGACAATACCGTAATTCAGGTTCAGAATTCGCCATGGTCGCCCCGGGTTGGACCTGTCAAGATCCTGCTTGATTTCCGGCGCCACGGCATCGGCGATTTCCCGGTAGACCTGGCTGAGTTCGCCCAGAAATTCCGGGTCCTGATGCAGGTTGGCGACCTTGGATAATGCCTCGACGATTGGCTCAATCTGCCGCAAAGGCCCAATGTAACGGGCAAACCATACCGCCAGGGTAACAATAATTTCATCCAGCGCTTCACGAGCTTCCGTGTTGTTCAGGTAATCACACCAGTGACCCAGTTGATCGAGCAGTTGCAAGCCGTAGGCGGTAAGGTCGCTGAAGTTCTCGCGGTTAGCTGCCAGAATTTCCTGCAGCTGATCGGGATGTTGATCAAGGTGTTGGATGATTTGGGTAAAGTGGGACAGACCATCACACAATTGATCCGGATCGGCCAACTGCGAAGATGCTCGCTGGGTGTTGCGGGCCGGTTCCCGGATCAGTTCACAGACGGCCGTCATTGATTCGGCCAGTTCGGGCAGGTCGATTTCCAGGTAGTCGGTACTCATCTGTGTATGTGGTTCAGGCATATTCTGCAGCGGCACTGTAACACATCAGATGGGCCGCGGCAGGGGGCCGGGCCCGGTGCTTCTGATATAATCCGCCGATGAAGAATCCCCGCTATGACCTGCATACCCATTCCACGGCTTCCGATGGCACGCTGCCGCCGGCCGAATTGATCCGTCGCGCTGCCGCGGCCGGAATCGGGGTCCTGGCCCTGACGGATCACGATGAAACTGCCGGTCTGGCAGCGGCCGATCAGGCCGCGCAGGAATGCGGTATTGCCCTGGTCGCGGGGATCGAATTGTCGGTGAGCTGGAGCCACCAGACTGTCCATATTGTCGGCTTGCAAATTGACCCGGCAACCCCCGAGTTACAGTCGGGTATCCAGCGGAACCAGGCATTTCGTCACTGGCGGGCAGAAGAAATCGCCAGCCGGTTGGCGAAAAAAGGGATTACTGGTGCGCTGGAGGGGGCACAGCAGTACGCCAAGGGCGCCATCCTGAGCCGCACCCATTTTGCTCATTATCTGGTGGAATCGGGGCATGCCAATAGTTTGCGCGAGGTATTCAAACGGTTCCTGGTACGGGGCAAGCCGGGTTACGTACCCGGCAAGTGGGCGAGCCTGGAGGAGGCGCTGGGCTGGATCCGCACCGCCGGCGGGCTGGCGGTCATTGCCCATCCCGCCCGCTACCGATTCAGCGCAACCCGCCTGCGGCAGTTGCTGGGTGAGTTCAGCGAACTGGACGGTGCCGCGCTGGAAGTGGTATCGGGCAGCCACAGCCGGGACGATATGCTGCATATGGCCAATCTGTGCAAGCAGCAGGATCTGGCCGCGTCGGCCGGTTCTGACTACCATGGTCCGGAAAAT
>JAJDNN010000207.1 GCA_022340685.1 Pseudomonadota bacterium | reverse complement strand
ATCAGCGTCAAGGGCTGGGACTATGATCAGACTGCGCTGGTGACCTGGGTCAAGCCGCAACAGTTTCACCGCGAAACCGCCTGGCAACGGTTCCTGCCGAGCGGTCCGCTGGCATTCCTGCCGCTTGGCGACGGGTATTGTTCCATTGTCTGGTCAACGGCACCGGACCATGCACGACAACTGCAGGAAATGACGCCGGAACGATTCGCGTTGGAACTGCAGGCGGCATTTGAAGACACATTGGGCCCGATTGAAACGATGGGACCGCGTGCCACGTTCCCATTACGTTGTTTCGAAACGCAGCACTATGTTCAACCGCACCTCGCGCTGGTAGGGGATGCCGCGCATACTATTCACCCGCTGGCCGGACAGGGCGTCAACCTGGGGCTGGCTGATGTGCAGGCACTGGTTACCGTGCTGAGCGATGCACGGACCCGGCGGCGCAATATTGGCGGCCAGAGTGTGCTGCGCCGTTATGAACGTTGGCGCCGTGCCGATAACCGTAGCATGCTGGTGGCGATGGACGTTTTCAAACGCTTGTTCAGCAGTGACCATGCAGGTCTTGCCTGGTTGCGAAACATGGGTCTGAATCTGACCGATCGGCTGGGACCCGTGAAGAACCAGATTATCCGGCAGGCACTCGGCGAGTAGGGCCGAGAGGTGAGGATGATGCGGGAATGCCTGAAGGTGTATACAGGATTCCCAGGGAATGTTTGCATAACATTCAAAAATACAATCTAGATTTCAGATGAATACCAGCATGACGAAACAACACCCTTATTCCTGTTCCTCGACAAGGTATGTTCGAAATTATCGCGATCCGGAATCCTTGCCGTCACCGTTAATTGTCATTCATCAGCGCGCATCATGAGCCTGTTCGACACTGCTGCGATCCTGGTTTCCCTGGCGGCCCTGTTCAGCTATCTCAATTATCGTTTTCTGAACATCCCTACCACCATTGGCATCATGCTGATCTCCCTGGTGCTATCGCTCGGCTTGCTGATACTGAACGCACTGGGTCTGGAAGAACTGGAATTGCAGGCTGAACGTCTGGTGCGCGGTGTGGATTTTTACGACACCCTGATGGAGGGTATGTTGAGTTTTCTGCTATTCGCCGGCGCCTTGCACATCAATCTTGAGGATCTGCGCAAACAGAAATATGTCATCACCCTGCTGGCTACGTTCGGCGTGCTTGCTTCAACATTCCTGGTGGGTAGTCTGGCCTGGCTCATCTTCAACGCGTTGGGGGTTGACCTGCCGTTCATCTATTGCCTGTTGTTCGGCGCCTTGATTTCACCAACCGATCCGATTGCCGTGCTCGGGGTGCTCCGAAGCGCGGGAGTGGTCAAGAGTCTGGAAAGTAAAATTGCCGGCGAATCACTGTTCAATGACGGCATCGGCGTAGTGGTATTCATGATTGTGCTGGGGTTGGCGAGTGGTCAGCACACAACAGGTCCGGGTGGAATTGCCATGCTGCTGTTGCAGGAAGCAGGCGGTGGCGCACTGTTCGGTCTGCTCAGTGGATTGGCAGTGTTTTACCTGCTACGCAGTATCGACAATTACACGGTCGAGATTCTGCTGACCCTGGCATTGGTGATGGGTGGCTATGCCCTGGCCACCGAGCTCCATCTGTCCGGTCCAATTGCGATGGTGGTGGCCGGCCTGGTCATTGGGAATCATGGCCGCTGGATGGCCATGTCCGAAACAACCATCGCGCATCTGGACAGCTTCTGGGAACTGGTGGATGAGATCCTCAATGCCGTGCTATTTGTGCTCATCGGGCTGGAGGTTCTGCTGCTGAATTTTCAGGTGGAATACATGCTGGCGGCCATCGCAATTATTCCGGCAGTGCTGCTGGCACGGTTGATCAGTGTCGGCGCGCCGGTGACCCTGTTACGGCGTTTTCGGCAATTCAGTCCGGGCGTAATCCCCATCCTCACCTGGGGTGGGCTACGTGGTGGGATATCTGTGGCTCTGGCCCTGTCGATTCCGGCCGGAGCCGAACGTGAAGTGATCCTGGCCATGACCTACGCCGTCGTTGTGTTCTCGATCCTGGTGCAGGGGATGACCATCGAATCCGTTGTGAACGGCTATGCCCGGCGTAGCCCGGATTCGCACCTGTCCTGATGATCCTGTAATTACGGCTGAATCGGCGGTATCGAATCACCCGGGCGAAGGCCCCGGCCTGTCTGTCGATGGAGCCTGCCAGAAGAATGGCATTGCTCATGGCCGGGATGTTGGCCCAGACATGACCCGGACAATACCCGGACAGGACATATATCGGTTGTATATGTTAATAATAATAATTATCATTAACATAGCTTCCATACTATATATATTCGGGTGAAATCATTATGAGAATTCGTTTTCTGTCCTTGCTTCTTGCTGTGTCACTCGGAGGGAGTGGTGTGGCTGCGGCCAGCGAGTTGATCATCTTTTCGGGCCGTAGCGACCGGTTCGTCAAACCCGTGGTTGAGGCATTTTCCCAGCAGACCGGCATCAAGGTTGTCCTGCACTCGGGCAGTTCCACCGCTCTGCTGAACAAACTCAAGCTGGAAGGTGAACGTGCCAGCGCGGACATCTACATCAGTAACGATGCCGGTAACCTGCAAAAAGGCACTGACCTGGCATTATTCAAGCCTGCTAAACAGGCAGTCGCAGAGCGCATTCCGGCCAACTACCGGGCAGAAGATAATAGCTGGCTGGGCCTGTCAGCCCGGGCCCGGGTGCTGGTGGTGAATACCGGCCAGCATGAGACCGATTTTGTACAATCCGTGTTCGACCTGGCCGATCCGCGCCTGGCAGGAAAACTGGGTATCACGCACAGTAGTAACGAGAGTTATATCGCGGGCGTTACCGTTTACATGCTCAAGGCCGGTAACGATAAAACCCGGGCCTGGCTGGCGGGCATGAAACAGAACGTGGATGGTAAGGTATTTAACAAGCACAGCAAGATCGTCAAGGCAGTCGCCGCCGGGAAGAAGTCCATTGGCCTGGTGAATCACTATTACATCTACCGCTATCTGGACAAGCATCCTGATGCACCGGTTGCGATTCGCATTCCAGACCAGGGCAAGGAGGGCATGGGTGTGGCCTGGAACGTGGCCGGGGCCGCCATCAGCCGCTACACCAAGCAAGAGGAGGCCGCCGAGCGCTTTATGGACTTCGTGACGTCGGCCAAAGGCCAGGCCCTGTTTGCTTCGGCGAACCGCGAATATCCGACCCGTCCGGGCGTGCCTGCAGCGCCTGAGATTCCGGCAGTCGGCAGCTTCAAAGTGGCCGATGTGCCCATGGCAGATCTGGGCAAGTACCGGGATCAGACCCTGGATCTGATTGAATCGGTCGGTATGCCTTAAAGCCACTCGCAAGGGACGGGGAACAACGGGCAAGTGAGCGTGTTTTTTCCGGCCGGTAGACAGGTAGCCGTGATGACGGGGTACCTGCTACGTTATATGGCAGGCACCCCGTCCCGCCGGTATCCCTGCCAGTATTGCCACACGTCATAAATCCAATGATGTCCTTGACCGCACCGCACCCTCGTCTGCCACACATTTCATTGCGAGGTGCGTTGGCATTTGGTGTCGTGCTGGCAGCGGCGATCCCGCTGATGTATGTGATCATAAGCAGCCTGGGGCTGGATCTGGCTGCCTGGCAGGGGTTGTGGAACAACCGGCTACCGGGCCTGTTCTGGAATACCCTGTCGCTGGCGGTACTGGTGGCGGCAGGTTGTTTTGTGCTTGGTGTGTCTGCGGCCTGGTGGATATCGCGCCGCGAATTTCCGGGCCGGCGTCTGGCGACATGGCTGATGGTGATGCCGCTGACTATCCCGACCTATGTTTTCGCGCATATCTATACGGTGCTGATGGAAGATACCGGCTGGCTGGGCCAGCTCTGGGTCGCGCTGTTCGGCAGTGCACCACCCGAGTTGTTTAATATTGCCGGGATCACCTTCATTCTCACCCTGGCCGGTTTTTCCTATGTGTTCCTGCTGGTGCAGGATGCCCTGTCACGCTCGCAGCAGGATCTCGAAGAAGCCGCCCGTATCCAGGGCGCGACACCCGGCCAGGTCTTCTGGCGCATCAACCTGCCTCTGTTGCGACCTGCCATTGCGGCCGGGCTGGCGGTGGTGGTGCTGCACGTGTTGTCTGACTTCGGCGCGGTGAGTATGTTGCGCTACCAGACCTTCACGCTCAGTATCTACCTGCAGATGAACGGTCGCTTCGATTTCAATGCCGCGGCGGGATTGAGTATGGTGCTGGTCGCCTTGAGCCTGACCTTCCTGGTACTGGAGCGCTTCTTCCGTAACCGGCAGCGCTATTATGGCAGTGGCCGCGCCAGGCGGATTTTGCCGCGTCGCGCGACCCGCTTCGAGACCGCCATGATTTGGTTGTGGCTCGGGTTGATCGCCCTGTTTTCGGTCTTTCTGCCGGTGACCTGGATGATGATCTGGAGTTGGGACGCCTGGCTGGATAATCTCATCGATGCCAAATTCTGGGGTTACGTGCGCAATTCCATGACGGTGAGCATTGCAGCGGCCAGCATTACTATCGTGGCGGCGTTACCGGTGGCGCTCTATCATGCCCGGCAGCGCAGCCTGATCAGTCAATCCTTCCTGTATGCCTCCAGCATCGGTTTTGTTTTGCCCGGACCAGTGATCGCGCTGGGGATCCTGGCCTTCGTATTGGCGAATGTGCCTTTGATCTACGGCGGCTTGCTGGTACTGGTGCTGGCGATGGTAGTGCGTTTCCTGCCGCTGGCGATCCATGCCCAGGAATCAGCCGCCCAGCAGTTGACTCCCTCCATTGAACAGGCCGCACGCAGTCTGGGAGCCGGCCCGTGGGAAAGTCTGCGCCGGGTCACCTTGCCGATGATCCGCGGCGGCATCGTCAGTGCATGGGTGCTGGTGTTTATCGACACCCTGAAAGAACTGCCCGCCACATTACTCCTGCGGCCTACCGGATTTGATACCTTGCCGGTGCGGATCTGGATCGAGGCCAGCGAGGAAATGCTTGAGCTGGCAGCCCCGGCGGCCCTGATGCTGGTGGTTGGTACACTCCCTATCCTCTGGTTCCTGATGCGCCCTGAGCGTAGCCGTTAGGCCAGGCGAAGCAGTGGTGCCCTTGGCGGGGTGCGCCCTGGCCGCATCAGCTAGCCGAGCTTGCCCCCCGGGAAGGGAATTTACCGTGCTGGCATGCGTCCACAAGCGGCCTGTCAAGCAATGTTTTTTTCCCGCCGGTGGTTGTTTTTCAGGGCCAGCCCGCTAAGATCGGCCTCATCAACCGCAGGCCCTGTGGGAGAGAGTTGTCAGGTACAACCGCCGAAGGCGCAACCGCCCGGAATCGCTCAGGCAGAAGGACCGCAGGGAACAGGTTGACTCTGGAGAGAGATCGCAGCAGCCGATCCGCCGAAGGGGCTCAAGCTCTCAGGTAAACGGACAGAGGGGCGAAGCAGGGCCAGCGGGTTTTGCTTCGCCCTTTTGTTTTTGTACTACGGAGAATTCGAGTCCATGTCCAAGGTTGTCCCGGTCTTTGACCACTCACATCTGCCCAATGCGAGTCGCATGCCGGCCTGGATCCGTCAGCCATTGGGACAGGATACCCGCTATGCGCACACGGCCCGCGCAATCAAGACTGCAACCCTGCACACCGTGTGCGAGGAAGCCCGCTGCCCCAACCGGGGTGAATGCTGGAGCGCCGGCACCGCCACCTTCATGTTGCTGGGTGATACCTGCACCCGGGCCTGTGGCTTCTGCGCGGTGAAGACCGGCAAGCCCGACTGGCATGATGCACAGGAACCGCAACGCATTGCCGCGGCGGTGGCGCAGATGGGGCTGGAGTACGTGGTGCTGACCTCGGTTAACCGTGACGATCTGGCCGATGGTGGGGCCGATATTTACGCGGCCACTATTGAAGCCTTGCGTCGACAGTCGCCGCATATTGGTCTGGAATTGCTGACACCCGACTTTCATCGTTGCCAGAATCGGGCGCTGGACAGTATTTGCCAGCGGCTTGGTGCCGTGCACAGCACCCGGCGCGAAGTACAGCTGGTGTGGGGACACAATATCGAAACGGTGCCATCACTCTATCGCACGGTGCGCAAGGGCGCTGACTACCGCCGGTCGCTGACACTGCTGGAACAGGCGGCCAGGCGGCCGGGCATCGAAGCCAAGTCCGCATTGATGCTGGGGCTGGGTGAGACCGAGGCCGAGGTGCTGATGGTGCTGCGTGATCTGCGCATCGCCGGCGTGCAGCGTCTGTCGCTGGGGCAGTACCTGCGACCGAGTCGTTATCATTTACCCGTATTGCGCTACCTGGCCCCCGCCGAGTTCGATGCCTACGCGGACGCAGCGCACGACATGGGCTTCAGTTGGGTCAAGGCCGGACCCATGGTGCGCTCGTCATATCATGCGCATGAATGATGTGCGAGACGCCAATAGTGTTTTATTAACTTTAAAAAAGGTTACTGATGAATGAATAAACACACGCCGCTGTACGACATGCACGTGTCTCTGGGCGCGAGGATGGTGGACTTTGGTGGCTGGGACATGCCCATCAATTATGGTTCTCAAATCGAGGAGCATCACCAGGTACGCAATGACGCTGGCATGTTCGACGTCTCTCACATGACCATCGTGGATTTGAGCGGTGACGGAGTGCGTGACTATCTACGCCACCTGCTGGCCAATGACGTGGCGCGACTCAGGGACAAGGGCAAGGCACTGTATTCCTGCATGCTCACCGAGCAGGGTGGGGTGATTGATGATCTGATCGTCTATTATCTGGATGATGCGTTCTACCGTATGGTGGTGAATGCCGCCACCCGGGACAAGGATCTGGCCTGGCTGGAAAAACAGGCGGCCGATTTTGATGTAGAAATCGCTGTGCGCGATGATCTTGCGATGATCGCGGTGCAGGGACCCCGGGCGCGGGACAAGGTGCATCAGGCGCTGGGCACCGAAGCGGCACCGCTGGCAGAGCTGGGCGTGTTTTTCATGCACCAGGTGGGCGACATGGCGATAGCACGCACCGGCTACACCGGTGAGGACGGTTATGAAATCATATTGCCGGCGGGACAGGCCAGTACCTTCTGGTCACAGTTGCTGGAGGCCGGGGTCAAGCCTTGTGGCCTTGGCGCCCGTGACACCCTGCGTCTGGAAGCCGGAATGAACCTGTACGGGACCGATATGGACGAGTCGACCACACCGCTGGAATCGGGACTGGCCTGGACAATTGCCTGGGAGCCAGTCGACCGGGACTTCATCGGCCGTGCAGCCCTGATGGCACAACGCGACGCCGGAGTGAAGCAGAAACTGGTAGGACTGGTGCTGGAAGACAAAGGCGTACTGCGCAATCACCAGAAAGTTATCGTCGATGGGACGCCGGCCGGCGAAATCACCAGCGGCAGCTTCTCGCCAACCCTGGGCAAGTCCATCGCCTTTGCACGGGTGTCGGTTGATATCGGCAGCCAGTGCCGGGTGGAAGTTCGGAACAAGTTGTTAAATGCCCGGGTGGTCAAGCTGCCTTTTGTCCGCAATGGCAAGATTTGTATCTAGAGACATTGAATAAACGCTGATTTTTGAATGAGGAAATAATAATGAGCAACATACCCCAGGAATTACGATTTACAAAATCGCATGAATGGATCCGGCGCGAAGAAGATGACACGCTGACCATTGGTATCACCGATCACGCCCAGGCACTACTGGGTGACCTGGTGTTTGTGGATATCCCGGAAGTCGGTGAGGAATGCGCCGTCGGTGATGATGTCGCCGTGGTGGAATCTGTCAAGGCGGCCTCAGATGTTTATGCACCGATCACTGGCGAAATCGCGGCAGTAAACGAGAAACTTGCTGATACGCCGGAGCTGCTTAACCAGGATCCCTATGGTGATGGCTGGATTTTCAAAATCAAACCGGCGGATGAAAATGACTACGATGGCCTGATGGATGCCGACGCCTATCAGGAAATCATCGCCGAAGATGAGTCATAAAACTGTCTGGTGTGGCGGCTCGGCATAGCCGCTACCCGCCCGGTTATCGACCAAACCCGTTCCCGCAACCGTAACTGAGTACAGGTATTCCATGCCGTTTATTCCACACACTGAAGCAGAAGTCCGCGCCATGCTGGCGACGATTGGCGTCGAGAGCATTGAGGATCTGTTCGATGAAATTCCCGCTGATCTGCGCAGCAGCGGTCTGAAACAGGTGCCTGACGGCCTGAGTGAAATGGATATCAGCCGGTTGATGCACACGCGTGCTGACCAGGACAGCCGTACGCTCTGTTTTGCGGGTGCCGGAGCCTACGAACACCACATCCCGGCCGCAGTATGGGAAATCACGACGCGCGGTGAGTTTTATTCCGCCTACACCCCGTATCAGGCCGAGGCCAGTCAGGGCACGCTGCAATTGCTCTATGAATACCAGACCATGATGACACGGCTGACCGGCATGGACGTTTCCAATGCTTCGCTGTATGACGGTGCCTCGGCGTTGGCGGAAGCGGTTCTGATGGCAGTGCGCGCCAATCGCAAGTCCAGGACGAAGCGAATCCTGATGCCGCGCACGGTACACCCGGCCTATCGCAAGGTTGCACATACCATCGTGCATAACCAGGGAATCGTGCTGGAGGAGCTGGACTATGATCCCCAGGGGGGACATATCGACCCGGCCAGCCTGCCAACGGATCCGGGAGATGCCACCGCGCTGGTGATCCCGCAGCCGAACTTCTTTGGTGTGCTCGAAGATGTGCACGCGCTGACTGACTGGGCGCACCAGCACAACATGCTGGTCATCGCCGTGGTGAACCCGGTGTCGCTGGCGATCCTTACCCCGCCAGGGGAATGGGGTGAGCGCGGTGCGGATATCGTGTGTGGCGACGGCCAGCCCCTGGGCGTGCCACTGGCCTCGGGCGGACCCTATTTCGGTTTTATGTGTTGCCGCCAGGATTATGTGCGTCAGATGCCGGGGCGCATCATCGGGCGTACCACGGATCTGGAAGGTAAATCCGGCTTTACATTAACTCTGCAAGCCCGCGAACAGCACATTCGCCGCTCCAAGGCGACCTCCAATATCTGTACTAACCAGGGATTGCTGGTCACCGCCGCTACCATTCATATGGCGCTGCTGGGATCCCGTGGCCTGGAACGCGTCGCGGCGGCAAGTCACGCCAACACCGTCGCGCTCAGCGACAAGCTGGCGGCGCTGGATGGTGTACACAAGGTTTTTGCACGACCCGGTTTCCACGAAGCTGTGTTCCGTTTCGATTTGCCGATCGAAGATATTCTGCGTGCCCTGTCCGCGCAGAGTATCGTCGGTGGCGTGATGCTGATGGACGATTATCCGGAGCTGGGTAACTGCCTGCTGGTATGTGCCACTGAGACGAAAACTGTCGCGGATCTGGAAACCTACGTCAGTTCACTGCAGCGGATTTCTGAACGCCTGCAGGCCAAAGCCAGCCCGGTACAACCAAAGATGATGTAAAAACAGGGGAGGCAGCTTAGCCAGTAAGGTGCAACAAGCGTGTTCGCACTACCTGCTGTTCCCGTAGTTCGCAACTGAAGTAAAAGAGACAAGTTATGTCAAACATTACTCTGCAAGGTAAAGAGATTAATACCAATGGCGAGGAGCTACAGGAGGTAAGCCTTGCCGATTTCAAGGGCAAGAAAAAACTGCTCAACATCGTGCCCGGTCTCGATACCTCTACGTGCGCTGTAGCGACCCGAAAATTCAATGAATCTGTCAAGAACCAGGACGGTCTG
>JAJDNN010000065.1 GCA_022340685.1 Pseudomonadota bacterium | reverse complement strand
CGGATGGCATCGAGCATGGCGGGGAAGAACTGTGGGCCGTCCACCTGTGCGGTGAACTTGCAACCGGGTCGCCATGTATAGCGGTATTTTTTGTTGGCGCTAATCATACAGGTACGAGGCCGGAATCAATCGTGCGGTTCGACACTGACCCTGCCGCCCTGAATCACCAGTGCGGTCTTGCCTTCCAGCATGGCCAGCAGGGGTTCCCCGGCTATGTGTCCCCGCCAGCCATGCAACAGGCCGAGGTCGCGTTCACCGCGCACCAGCTTTTCAATATCGCGGCGGGTGGCCAGCGAGGCCGGGCTGATCCCGGATTGCTGACCAAGCAGGCGCAGGTAAGCCATCAGGGTATCCGCCAGGCATTCCTGGTCCGGGCTGAGGCGCACTATTTGCCGGACATCGGGCCATTGCTCACGTGGCAGGGCCAATGCCTGGTTGATGTGGTCCAGGATAGTATTGCCCGATTGCTTCACTATTGCCGGAGGGATGCCGCGCAGTTTGGCGAGTTGTGTCATATTGGTGGGGGCCTGACGGGCGAGGCTGACCAGCACATCATCCGACAGTATCCACTTGCGCGGTTTGTTGCGTTCGCGGGCCTGTTCCTCGCGCCAGGTTGCCAATTGTTGCACTACGGCCAGTTGACGGGGTTTCAGACGTTTATGGCCGGCGACTCGACGCCACGCCGAGGCTGCGTCCTTGGCATACAAAGCTGGACTGGTCAGGTTACGGAAATCTTCCTCGAGCCAGTCCTGTCGGCCCAGAGTGGTCAACTTGTCCATGATCAGCGGGTAGAGGCGCACCAGGTAGCGTACATCATCGGCAGCATAGGCCAGCTGGGTGGCAGATAGGGGACGCTGTGCCCAGTCGGTACGTGCCGAGCCCTTGTCCAGCGTAACACCGAGCATTTCTTCGACCACGGTTCCGTAACCGGCCTGATCGCTGAACCCCAGCAGGGCGGCGGCAATCTGGGTATCGAAGAGCGGAGCGGGAATCTTTTCGTACAGATCATAAAAGATTTCCAGATCCTGGCGCGCGGCATGCAGCAGTTTGAGTTTGCCGGGGTCGTAAAAAATGTCCAGCAAACAATCGAGATTCTCCAGCGCCAGGGGATCGATGCAGGCGACCAGCTCGTCAGTGGCCACCTGCAGCAGGCAGAGGCGCGCATAATAGGTTTTGTCGCGGACAAATTCGGTATCCAGGGCAACAACGTCAGCGTTTTGCAATTTGCCGCACAGTTCCTGCAGCGCAGTGGCGGTATCGATATATAAATATTCGTCTGAATCAAAGTCGGTCATGCGTGAGGTTCCTGGCCGAGGTAAAGCGGTGCGCCGGTTCGGTGTCTATTTACGGTATGATGGGCACGGCTTGAAACGACAATTGTAAACAGGAACGGTAGTAAATGCGCCAACTGATCGGTTTGTTCTGGGATATCTGTCTGCTGCGCAAGACGCCTCAGGATATTCCCTATTCTCCTGCATTACTGGGATTGGTAGTGGTGATCGGGATGATCATCGACAATATCAACCTTGACTTTGCCTTGCCCAAGGCGACGTTGATTCAGGTTGCGGGGGCCGTGCTGGCGCATACGGCCCTGTTAATGGGCAGCCTGGCCGCTTTGTTGGCGCTGATGGGTTACACCGCCCGTGTGGTGCAAACCCTGTCGGCTTTGCTTGGCAGTGGTTTGATAATCAGCCTGGCGGCCATGCCCCTGATCATTCTTTCCAGCCTTTCCGAACAACTTGCCATGGCGCTGGTCATGTTGCTGTTGATGCTGACTATCTGGAGCCTGGTGGTGACGATGCATATTTTCCGTCATGCCCTGTCCATCAATGTACTACTGGCCGGTTTGCTGGCATTTGGTTCATACGTATTGAGCCTGAAGGTCATCGACTGGTTGATTCCGGTTAGCCACTGACATGCATATTCATATCCTCGGCATCTGTGGCACCTTCATGGGCGGGTTGGCGCTGCTGGCGCGCGAACTTGGCTACACCGTGAGTGGTTCCGATGCCAATGTCTATCCACCCATGAGTACCCAGTTACAGGCTGCGGGGATCTGCCTTATGGAAGGCTACGAGCCCGCCCACCTGCAGCCTGCACCGGACCTGGTGGTGATCGGCAACGCCTTGTCGCGCGGCAACACGGCAGTGGAATATGTCCTGGACCAGGGTCTGCCCTACACCTCCGGGCCGCAGTGGCTGGCGGAGAACGTACTGCAGTCGCGCTGGGTACTGGCGGTGGCGGGCACCCACGGCAAGACCACCACCGCAAGCATGCTGGCCTGGCTTCTGGAAGCCAACGATCTTAAGCCCGGCTTTCTCATCGGCGGTGTGCCTGACAATTTTGGCGTTTCGGCGCGGCTTGGCGAGACACCCTTCTTCGTGGTGGAGGCTGACGAATACGATACCGCCTTTTTCGACAAGCGATCCAAGTTCGTGCACTACCGACCGCGTACGCTGGTGCTGAATAATCTGGAATTCGATCACGCCGATATCTTCCCGGACCTGGAAGCGATCCGCATCCAGTTTCATCATCTGCTGCGCACCGTGCCGGGTAACGGTCTCGTCGTGTGCAATAGTGGTGATCCGGAGCTTGAGAATGTGCTGCAAAGGGGCTGCTGGACACCCGTCGAATGGTTCGGCACCGATCCGGACCGTGACTGGTCGGCCCGACCGGGAAGGGAGGATACCGAGTTCGAGGTGAATTTCCAGCGCACGCCGCAAGGGACAGTGCACTGGACTCTGATGGGAGAACACAACCGGGCCAATGCGCTGGCAGCGATCGCCGCGGCACGCCACGCCGGGGTGCCGGCCGCGCTCTCATGTGCGGCGCTGGCAAACTTCGCCGGCATCAAGCGGCGAATGGAAGTGCGTGGTGAAGTGGATGGCGTGACAGTATATGACGATTTCGCGCATCACCCCACCGCCATTGCCACGACTTTGCAGGGCTTGCGCCAGCGGGTCGGTAACGCGCCCATCATGGCGGTGCTGGAGCCCCGGTCCAACACCATGCGCATGGGAGTGCATCAGAACCAACTGGCGGCTGCCCTGCAGGCAGCGGACCGGGTGCTGCTGTACCGGCCCGAGGGGATCGTGTGGGATATGGCTGCTATAGTTGATGAACTGGGCGACCGGGCGGTGCAATTCGCCAGTGTCGATGACATCATCGATACAGTGGTACATCAGGCCGGCGCCGGTACACACGTCCTGATTATGAGCAACGGTGGTTTCGAAAACATACACGCCAGGCTGCTTGAGGCCCTGCACGCCAGACAGCCGATGCACGTTTAATATCCCCGGATGAAACACACTCACGACAACAGTCCCGTCATTGTTGCCATGACCGGCGCCTCCGGGGCGGCCTACGGTCTGCGTCTGTTACAGGTGTTGCTGCAGTCAGGCCGGCCGGTCTATCTGCTGGTTTCAAAGGCAGCCCAGATGGTACTGGCCATGGAAAGCAGTCTGACGCTGCCGACCCGACCGGCTGAACTACAGGCCTTCCTGGCCGACCATTACGGGGTGGACCGCACCTTGCTGAGCGTCTTCAGCCGTGAAGACTGGACCGCGCCGATTGCCAGTGGCTCCCACCCGGCCCGGCATATGGTGGTTTGCCCCTGTACCACCGGGAGCCTGTCGGCCATCGCCCAGGGCAGCAGTGACAATTTACTTGAGCGGGCAGCAGACGTGATGCTGAAGGAACGGCGCAACCTGATCCTGGTGGTGCGCGAGACGCCTTTATCGATCATTCATCTGGAAAACATGCTCAAGCTGGCACGGGCCGGGGCGATGATATTGCCGGCCAACCCGGGTTTTTATCATGCGCCTCAAACTATCGATGACCTTGTCGACTTTGTCGTGGCGCGGGTGCTGGACCATCTGGACGTCGAGCACGATCTTGTCCCCCGCTGGGGCGCAGAGACGGACCAGGCATGACACAGCGAATTCCCCTCTTTCCGTTGAGTGCGGTGTTGTTCCCCGGCGGTGTGTTGCCGCTGCGGGTTTTCGAGCCGCGTTATCTCGACATGGTGAGTGACTGTCTGAAAACCAACAATGGTATCGGCGTGGTGTTGATCCGGGAAGGGCGGGAAGTTGGTGTGGCTGCTGAGACCCACGAGGTTGGGACATTAAGTGGAATCAGCTACTGGCACAAGCGACCGGACGGGTTGCTGGGTCTGACGCTGCGGGGTGAACAGCGATTTCGTATCGTGTCACGCGAGGTCCAGCCCAACCAGTTAATCATGGCCGAAGTGGAACTGTTGCCGCCGGCGCAGCCCTGCCCCCTGGATGATTCCTATCAGGCCCTGGTGGACATGCTACGACAAATCATGGGTCAGCTCGAACCGCCATACAGCAAGCTGGTGCCCGATTATGAAGACGCCAACTGGGTTAGTGCCCGGTTGGTGGAATTGCTGCCACTGGAGCTGGGTGCCAAACAGAAACTACTCGCCAGCGATGACGCCCGGCACCGTCTGGACGAAATCGCAGCGCATCTCGGCGGGATGGGGATTCTTTAACCTGTCGTCTTAATCGGCCTCGGTCCGGGTCGCCTGACCGTTGTCGAGCAACAGCACGGGCTGCGGTGGCGCCATGTCGGTGCGGGTTCGCTCGGCGAGATAGACAGTCCGGGCGAGATCGGGTTGCTGTCTGAACCACTGCAGTGGCTGATGGAAATCACGCGCGGTAACCAAGTACGTCAGGCCCATATTGTGGGCTTTACGCAAGCGGGTGACGTTTCCGTACCACAGCGGTAATGCCTTGCTGCCATCGGTTACCTCGATATGTGACGGCCAGAGGCGAATCACATACAGGCCGTTTTCCCCGGTCAGTCTGATCCAGCGAAACTGTTCATACTCGCCAGCATGGACGTGGGGCAACAGCGGCAGGGCAGCCAGGCTGGAGGTCGGGTTGAGCCAGTTGAGATAGGAGTCGAAGCGTTCCTCCGGTTGTTGCCAGCCGTGGTCCTGTAACCATGCGCCGATGGTGATGGCCGTGCCCCGCCATTGCAGGTTAAAGGGAAATTCGTTGACGCCACGCAGGTCCTGCCGCCGCGCCGGGATTACCTGCCAGCCGCTGTCCAGCCAGGCCGTTTTACTCATTACGTATTCCTGCGGGGGCGGCTGGAAACGCGCCAGTTGAGATTGATGCACCAGCGGCGGATAAGCCAACATGACGACGACCAGCAGTGCGGCCGGGATCAGACAGTGTCGACATGTCAGCGACGCTTGCCGTGCATGGCGCCGGTAGGCAATACCCAGTAACGCGGTCCAGGCCAGGCCCAGCAACAGGCCGCCGAGAAGATTGCTCAGCCACTGGGCGCCGAGATAGAGGCGGGCAAACGTGATCAGCAACACCAGCAGGGTAGCGAGCAGGTAAATCGGCAGGTGGTAGCGTGGCGGCGCATCCCGCACCAGCACAATGGCCAGAAAGCCGTAGACAGCAACCGAAAGAATGGCATGGCCACTCAGGGCGGTTTCCCTATCCGGTAGGTTCATTCCGGGTGGACCCGGGGTGACATAGAGGAAATGCAGCAGAATAACCAGCAGCAGTGGAAACAGGAATGCCGCCAGCCAGTGCCACACTGCCAGCCATTGACGTTGCTGTAACAGGAACAGCATGACCAGGGCGGCAACAAGGCTGAGCAGGATGGTGTCCCCCAGGCTACCGATCAGGACCATGGCGTGATCGAACAGCGGATTATGCAGCGCATGCAGTGCGTGATACACCAGCCGATCCACATTGTGCACGATCGGCAGGTGCCCGGCAGTCTGGGACAGGACAATGAAGCCACTGGTGGCCAACAGCAGTATCAGTGCCAGCAGGCTGAGACCGCGCACCTCGGCATGAGTCGGCGAGATGATGGCGGCCGGTATTTCACCGGCGAGCGGATGGCGGCGGCTCCAGTTCAGCACCGATAGCATGATGGCGTCGGTCAGGGGCACCAGCCAGAGATAAATCCGTTTGACCAGCCAGGCCAGCAACCATAGCAGCACCAGCAGACTGACCAGCAACAGCGTGAAACGCCCCGCGAATTCGGAGGCCAGTTCCAGCGCGGTGCCAAACAGAATCCCCGGTAACAGATAGAGTGGCGCCCAGAACAGAGCGGAAAGCACGTTGACAAGGATAAATTTTCTGAGTGGCATCGCCATCATACCGGCGATGGCCGGAATGATGGGCCGTAACGGCCCGAAGAATCGACCCAGGAGGACACTCTTACCGCCATGGCGGGTGAAGAACGTCTGGCCCCGTTCAAGCAAGCCGGGATAGCGGGTAAAGGGCCACATGGCGGCGAGGCGCTGGTTGTAATAGGCACCCAGCCAGTAACTCAGGCCATCACCTGCCACCGCGCCCAGCACGGCGCTCAATACTGTCGGCCAGAACGGGAGGTAACCCAGCGCGATCAGTGCACCAAAGCCGACCATCAGCACAGCGCCGGGCACAAGCAGGCCGACGAATGCCAGCGATTCCCCTAATGCCACCAGGAATACGATGATCAGGCTGACAATCGTGTGTTGTTGCAGCCAGTCAAGCAGGGCGGTCAGGAAGGTCGAATCCATGGTGGGAGTATACGAAAACCCGGCCGGCGAGAGGGAAAGAGAAGCGTGGCTGACAAGTCAGCGGCCAAAGGCGCCGGGTGCGGGCAGGAAAGTGTATCGACGCGTAGTTACGCTGGACATGACATCCCGTCAGGCGGGTGACAAGTTGCTGGCCGCAATCCGATCGTTGCGTGTGCCTTGGGGCAGATAAGGCGATATCACCACCGCATCGTTTGCAGGAAAGAAGAATAGTTCACAGTGCGTTGTGCCGTCGCGTCTGACTTGACTTGCCCTGGCCACTAGAGTTGATCGAAGGCCCGTTCCGCCGCTTCCAGAGTGTCAGCGATGTCATCATCGCTGTGGGTAATGGAGACAAAGCCGGCTTCAAAGGCAGAGGGCGCCAGGTAGACGCCATGCGCCAGCATGGCATGGAAGAACTTTTTAAAGCGCTCTGTATCGCAGCGGCTGGCCTGGGCGAAGTTGCTGATCCGGTCCTCCTCGCTAAAGAAGAAACCAAACATGCCGCCCACTTCATTGGTGGTTAGTGGTATGCCCCGGGCATTGGCGTGCATGCGCAGGCCTTCGGCCAGGGCAAGGGTTTTGTCGCTGAGTCTTTCAAAGAAGCCGGGCTCCGAGATGAGTTCCAGGGTCTTGAGGCCGGCGGCCATTGCCACCGGGTTGCCCGACAGGGTACCGGCCTGATAGACCGGCCCGAGCGGGGCGATCTGCGCCATGATTTCCCGTTTGCCCCCGAAGGCGCCGACGGGCATACCGCCACCGATGACCTTGCCGAGGGTGGTCAGATCCGGCGTAATGCCGTAATACGCCTGGGCGCCGCCGAGGCTGACGCGAAACCCGGTCATCACTTCATCGAGGATCAGCACGCTGCCATGCTGATCGCATACTTCGCGTAGCGTTTTGAGAAAGTCGGGCAGGGGCGGAATGCAGTTCATGTTACCGGCCACCGGTTCGACGATGATGGCGGCGATCTGCGTACCCATCAAGGCAAACAGTTCTCGTACCTGTTCACTGTTGTTGTAATCGAGGGTCAGGGTGTGTTCTGCCAGCGAGGCGGGTACGCCAGGCGAGGTTGGCACGCCCAGGGTCAGGGCGCCGGAACCCGCCTTGACCAACAGCGAATCGGAATGGCCGTGGTAACACCCTTCGAACTTGACGATTTTGTCGCGACCCGTAAACCCCCGCGCCAGACGCAAGGCGCTCATGGTGGCTTCGGTACCGGAGCTGACCATGCGTACCATATCCATAGATGGGACTAACTCGCAGACCCGGTCGGCCATCCGTGTTTCCAGTTCGGTAGGTGCGCCGAAGCTCAGACCATTCTGCATGGTTTGTGCGACGGCCTCCAGCACCTCCTCATGTGCATGACCGACGATCATCGGGCCCCAGGAACCGACATAGTCAATATAACGGTTACCATCCGTATCGAACACATACGGACCCTTGGCTTGCTTTATAAATACCGGATCACCACCGACGCCCTTGAACGCGCGCACCGGTGAATTGACGCCGCCAGGAATATGTTGCTGGGCCTGAATAAAAAGATCGTGAGAGCGACTCATGATGTATTCCTTACAATTTGGTGAGACAGGTTTTTACACGCAAAGGCGCGAAGAAACGAAAGATGCAATATTTATCGTGAATGTGTCGTGATGTTCGTTTTTGGCCGGGATGCCGTCGTGTAAATTACAGGACCCTTCTCATTGAATGTGCACTCGGCACCATTGTGTCTTTGTGTCAGGTTTTAAATTTTAAACAGGTCGGCATAGCGACGTGTTGTGGCCTTAATGTCGTTGGCTGCAAATATACCATGAATCATGGCCAGCATTTGCGCACCGGCCGCCAGTAGCGGTGTCGCGTTGGCGAGGTTGATACCACCGATGGCGCAGACCGGAATGTGCAGTTCATTGCGGGCCCGTTCAAGCAAGCTGGGGTCCGCCTGCGGTGCCTGCGGTTTGGTCTGCGAGGGAAAGAAACGCCCGAAGGCCACGTAATCGGCCCCCGCATCCTGGGCGTCCAAAGCGTAGTCGAAACGGTTATTACACGAGACACCAATGATTTTGTTCGCCCCGAGCAGCGCGCGGGCGTGGGACAGGCCAGTGTCCTGTTGCCCCAGGTGCACGCCGTCGGCATCAACGTCTCTGGCCAACGCGGCATCATCGTTGATAAGGAACAGAATAGTGTGCTGTTTGCAAAGTTCGGCCAGTGCTGTAGCTTCCTGGCGTTGTTGTTTCGGGGAAGCCTGTTTGTTGCGGTACTGCACAATTTGCGCGCCACCAGCGATGGCAGCCGTGACCTTTTCAACCAGCTGATCGCCGCACAGCACAGGATCGGTAATGACATACAGGCCGTGCAAGCGGTTGGCAAGGGTCATACCGACTCTTCACCGCGCGCCCAGAACAGTCGGTTGGGGATCAATTGCCCCATGCCGATGCGATACGCCGTCTTCAGGGCTTCCCAGGTGTATTCCTGCGCCTCGTGCATGGCAGAGAACGGTTCCAGACCTTGCGCCAGCAAGCCGGCAATTGCCGACGCCAAGGTACAGCCAGAGCCGTGGTAACTGTGTGGCAGACGTTCCCATGTGAATGTTTCCAGCAGGCGGTGATTACCGAACAGAC
>JAJDNN010000063.1 GCA_022340685.1 Pseudomonadota bacterium | reverse complement strand
TGCAGATCAAGATCGCCCAGGGCGCGAAGCCCGGTGAAGGCGGGCAGCTGCCCGGCCACAAGGTCAACGAGCTCATAGCTGAGCTGCGCTACTGCAAGCCAGGGGTACCGCTCATCTCGCCGCCACCACACCACGACATCTATTCCATCGAGGACCTGGCCCAGCTCATCTTCGATCTCAAGCAGGTTAATCCCGAGGCGTTGATCTCGGTGAAGCTGGTGGCCGAAGCCGGGGTTGGCACCATAGCGGCCGGTGTGGCCAAGGCCTATGCCGATCTCATCACTATCTCCGGCTACGACGGCGGCACCGGCGCCAGTCCGCTGACCTCGGTGAAATATGCCGGCAGCCCGTGGGAACTGGGTCTATCGGAAACCCATCAGCTGCTGCGCGCCAACGATCTGCGCGACAAGGTCCGGTTGCAGACCGATGGTGGTCTGAAAACCGGGCTGGACGTAGTCAAGGCAGCTATCCTCGGTGCGGAAAGTTTCGGTTTCGGCACCGGGCCCATGATTGCCATGGGCTGCAAGTACTTGCGTATCTGTCACCTGAACAACTGCGCCACTGGCGTTGCCACCCAGGACAAGGTGTTGCGCATGGAGCATTTCATTGGCAAGACACAGATGGTGATGAACTACTTCCGGTTCATTGCCGAAGAAGTCCGCGAGCTGCTGGCCAGCCTCGGCTGCCGAAAACTGACCGATCTTATCGGCCGCAGTGATCTGTTACAAATCCTCGAAGGCAACACACCCAGGCAGCAGAACCTCAATCTCAAGCCCTTGCTGTCGGATGGCGGCGTACCCGCTGACAAACCCCGCTTTTGTACCGTGCCCAGGAATGAACCCTTTGACAAGGGTGAGCTGGCCGAGCAGATGGTGCGTGACGCCCTGCCTGCTATCGAGAACCGGACCGGCGGCGAGTTTCACTATGCGGTCAAGAATATCCACCGTTCCATTGGTGCGCGGCTATCTGGCGAAATCGCCCTCCGGCACGGAAATCTTGGCATGGAGGATACCCCTGTCATCTTGCGCCTCACCGGCACCGCAGGGCAGAGCTTCGGCGTCTGGAATGCTGGTGGTCTGCACCTCTATCTGGAAGGCGACGCCAATGATTACGTAGGCAAGGGCATGGCTGGCGGCAAGCTGGTGTTACGGCATCCGACTGGCAGCAGCTTTGATTCCGGGCTAACCCCGATCATGGGCAATACCTGCCTGTACGGCGCAACCGGCGGCAAATTGTTCGCCACCGGTACCGCCGGTGAACGCTTCGGCGTACGCAACTCTGGTTGCCATGCCGTTGTGGAAGGTGTCGGCGACCATGGCTGCGAATACATGACCGGAGGGCTGGTTACCATTCTGGGTGATACCGGTATCAATTTTGGCGCCGGTATGACCGGCGGATTCGCCTATGTCTACGATGAAAGCAATCACTTTGCAGACCGGGTCAACCAGGATATCGACATCGAGCGCATCGGTGCCGAGCATATGGAAGCCTATCGCAACCATCTGCGCGGCGTGATCGAAGAATACGTCAGAGATACCGGCAGCCTCCGCGGCAAAAGCATACTCAACAACTTCTCTGATGCCATCGGCAAGTTCTGGCTCATCAAGCCCAAGGCAGCTTCGCTGGAGTCGCTGTTGGTAGATCTGCAAGAACGGGCAGCATAACCAGTAACCCTGCAGGTCGGCGTTCAGACCTGCTTGCAACTAACAACTCGAACTGGATATATGAATAATAATTTTCAATTCATTCAGGTTCCGCGCATCGACCCGGACAAGAAACCCGCCAACGAACGCAAAAAGGAATACCGGGAAATTTATGGTCAGTTCAACCAGGAACGCGCCGCGCAACAAGCGGAACGCTGCCTGGCATGTGGCAATCCCTATTGTGAATGGAAATGCCCGGTCCATAATTACATACCCAACTGGCTGAAACTTATCGCCGAAGGCAATCTGCTACAGGCAGCCGAGATGTCACACCGCACCAATTCCCTGCCCGAGATCTGCGGGCGGGTCTGTCCGCAGGATCGCCTGTGCGAGGGCGCCTGTACCCTGAATGATGGTTTTGGGGCCGTCACGATTGGCGCAATCGAGAAATACATATCTGATACGGCGTTTGAACAGGGCTGGCGCCCGGATCTGTCTACAGTCAGGGACAGCGGGAAACGGGTCGCCGTCATCGGTGCCGGCCCGGCTGGGCTGGGCTGCGCCGATGTGCTGGTGCGCAATGGTGTCAGACCGGTGGTATACGACCGCTATGCAGAGATTGGCGGTCTGCTCACCTTTGGTATCCCCGAATTCAAACTGGAAAAAACAGTGGTCAAGACTCGTCGCACCATCCTGGAGGGCATGGGGGTCGAATTCGTGCTGAACACCGAAGTCGGCAAGGACATTCCGTTCTCGCAATTACTGGACGAATACGATGCTGTGTTCCTGGGCACCGGAACCTATACTTTCATGAAAGGCGGGTTCCCTGGAGAAGGACTGCCTGGTGTCTATGAAGCCCTGCCCTATCTGATTTCCAACGTAAATCGCTGCCTGGGTCTCGAAAAGGACCCGGCGGACTTCATTGACATGGCTGGCAAACGGGTGGTGGTACTGGGCGGCGGCGATACCGCAATGGACTGCAACCGTACAGCCATAAGGCAGGGCGCCACCGCCGTGACCTGTGCCTACCGTCGCGACGAGAACAACATGCCCGGATCCCGACGCGAAGTGGCCAATGCCAAGGAAGAGGGTGTGCAGTTCCTGTGGAACCGCCAACCCATCGAGATTGTCGGCACTGAACGGGTGGAAGGCATCAAGGTGATAACCACCTCACTGGGCGAACCGGATGAGCGCGGCCGGCGTCGCCCAGAGCCGGTGCCCGGTTCCGAAGAAATCATCAAGGCCGATTGTGTCATTATCGCCTTTGGCTTCCGCCCCAGCCCGTCCGACTGGATGAATGAATCCGGTATAGAGACTGATGAGCGTGGCCGCGTCATTGCACCAAAACAACAGCAATTTGCCAAGCAGACTACCAACCCGAAAATCTTCGCCGGTGGTGATATGGTGCGCGGCTCAGACCTGGTGGTCACCGCCGTCTACGAAGGCCGCGAGGCTGCCGAAGGTATTCT
>JAJDNN010000055.1 GCA_022340685.1 Pseudomonadota bacterium | reverse complement strand
CCGGTAGACTTCATCAAACTACACGCCAAACTGGTCGCCAAGCTGCCGCAGAGTATGGAAAACCAGGAGAAGGTCAAGGAAATTGCAAATGAAGCCCGGGACCATAACATGCAAACCATTGCTGCCTACGTTGAGGATGCCAGTAGCCTGGCCGTGCTGTGGCAGTGCAGTATTGACTTCATTCAGGGTCATTTCCTACAAGAACCGACCTCCGAGCTCAATTTTGAATTCGAGAACGCCTTTTAGTACTAGCGAATGATGAGTTAAACCGGCATCAGCCGCGCAAGCATGACTGCATCCCCTCGACGCATTACTTAACTTCAATCCAACACATGCGAAACCAGCCCATCCGCCAGCTTGGGCTCAAACCAGGTGGACTTGGGTGGCATAACCTCATTGGCATCCGCCACTGCCATCAGGTCCTGCATCCGGGTCGGGTAGAGAGAAAACGCCACCTTCATTTCACCTGAATTGACGCGTTTTTCGAGTTCCGCCAGGCCACGGATCCCGCCGACAAAATCAATTCGCTTGTCACGTCTTGGGTCACTGATCCCCAGCACCGGCTCAATCAGGTTGCTGGCTAGTAAGCTGACATCCAGACGCCCGACCGGATCCGTTTGCGGGATGCGATCTGGGTGCAGGCTAAGCCGGTACCATTGGCCGTCCAGATACATGCCGAATTCCCCGGTTCGGGACGGCTTGACCGCAGTATCCTCGGCCGTCACATCAAACGCTTCTTTTAAGGCAGCCACAAACGCCGATGCGCCAAGGCCATTCAGATCGCGAACCACCCGGTTGTAATCGAGTATATGCACCTGGTTATCAGGAAATGCGACCGACAGAAAATACTCCGCAGCCGAGTCACCCGGGACACCCTCGCCCCGGCGCATGGCGGCCACACGGGATGCGGCTGCCGAGCGGTGATGGCCATCGGCAATGTACAGGCAGTCCATCGTATCGAACAGCTGAGTCAAGTCATTGATGGTCTCGGAATCGTCAATTAACCACAGCGTGTGGTGCACCCCGTCATCGGCCGTCAGGTCGTAGACCGCTACGCCGCCGGCAACCTGCTCGACGATTGCATCCACCTCAGCATTGTGCCGGTAGGTCAGGAACACCGGTCCGGTCTGGGCATTCAGGGCATCAATCTGACGGACCCGGTCATCCTCCTTGTCGGGCCGGGTATATTCGTGTTTACGGATCCGGTTGCTGTCATAGTCTGCCACCGAGGCAACTGCCACCAGCCCCGTTTGCACATGATCACCCATTTGCAACCGGTACAAATAATAACAGGGCCGGCTATCACGGATCAGAACACCTTCCCTGATTAAACGTTGCAGGTTTTCCGCACCCATGGCATAGACCCTGGGATCATAAGGATCGGTGCCTTCCGGTAAGTCGATCTCCGGTTTGGAGATATGCAAAAAACTACGCGGCCGACCGGCGGCGCGCTCGCGTGCTTCCTCGGTATTCAGGACATCATAGGGTGGCGCCACCACGTCGGTGGCGTATGCGGGCTTGGGACGCAGTCCGCGAAAGGGGGCAAGCAACGGCATGAAATCGACCTCGACAGATTTAAAGAAGGCGGCATTGTAAACGAAGCCACCATCAGGCAACAGCCACCCCTGTCAGGTCGCGGTACGCAAGGCGGCCAGGCGAACTGACATCGAAGGGTGAGTGGTGCGGATATCGTCAATGCCCTTGCCGATGCGTTCGGCCAGGCTCCATGCCATCAGTGTGCTGGGTAGATGGATCGGCCTTGCATCTGTCTGCAAACAGGACAGCGCGGCGATCATTTTTTCGTGCCCCACCAGTTGCGCCGCCAGCTGATCGGCGCGAAATTCCTGTCCCCGGCTGAACCAGCCAGCCACCAAGCTACCTAACCAGCCCCACCCTGTCTGGGTCAAGACCAGCACCGTGTAGAAACACCAACCGGGGTCGCGATTGCGGCACAACCACCGATCCCCCACCAGGCTGAACAACTGGGCCGGAAACAGCGTGACCATGTTGACCGCGCCCTGCACCAGAGTCAGCCCATGCATATCGCCCTGCATGATATGGGCGATTTCATGGGCGAGTACTGCTTGCAGCTCGTCTGGCTTGAGCGCCTGCAACAAGCCCCGTCCCAGTACAATTGTGGCGGTATTCCGGCTGAGCCCAACTGTGTAGGCATTAGTCACTGGTCGCTCGATAATACCCAGGCGGGGCGTGCCCATACCTGCCTGACGGGCCAGGACACGCAATCCCATTAATAGCTGCAGATCGATGCTGTCGGTCGGCCGCACAATGGTTCGCGCTCCTAACAGATAACGCAAAGCCCATGGCGCGCCGAACAGCAACAGCAACGCGCCGCCGCCCGCCAGCAGGACTAATCCCGTCACCAACTGGAACAGCGTCGGCGCCGGCACACCGACCAGATAGAAAAGTAAGCCACCGGCAAGTCCCATCGCCAGTAACACCAGCCCCAGCATGACAGCCGAACGCAGGCCCTGCATAATCTGCAGCCAGAAATTGGTCATCGGGGCAGGAATATTCATAATATGAACTCGGTCACACTTTTTCACGGGCTGCCTGGCCCGGCTCTGATTAACGGGACGACGCAACTTGCCGTTACCTGATTATATAAATGTTTTGTCCTCGCGCTAGTGGCATAATAGCTGATTCTGGCCCATGTCACATACTGTTCACACACGACAAGGCACTATCTGGCAGTTATCAGGAGCTGATAAAGTACAATGAGTCAGCAGCAGAATAATCGAAATCCGGTACATCACCGGCCAATAGTGCGCCTCGGCCATGCCCTGCAACGGATCGTAAAGCGTTCCACGCCGACCTATTTCCCCATCGCCTACAAACTTGCCCTGATTATCACTCTGCTCATCACTAGCGGCATGGTCATCCTGGGGCTGGTGATCGTTAAAAATCAGACCCAATTGTTACGGACCCAGATCAATGACTTCGGTCAGGCTGTCGTCACGCAGCTTGCCGAATCGGCCAAAGAACTGGTGATGTCCGATGACGAGCTCAGCCTGATGACAGTGGTCAACAACCTCGGTAGCAGTAAAAACATTCTGGGTGCCGTCATCTATTCCGAAAACGGCAAGGTTTTAGCCGTGTCAGGCATCCTGCCCGGCGATGACATCAGTGGTTTGTATGCCAAGGCCAGTCGTATTGACGACAAAAATTATAGTGTAGCCTGGCAGGCCAGTGATGACGAAGGCAAGGTAATCAATGCCATCTCATTTATCGAACCTGTCCGGTTCAAGAATGTGATTGCCGGCCATGCCCTTGTCACCTTCAGTAAAGGTGCAATGGACCAATCCCTGCACGACACGGTGATTGCCATCATCATGGCCACCGCCCTGATGATACTGCTGGGCATTATGGTCGCTTTCTACCTTGGCGATCTGTTATCCAAACCTATTCGCCGCCTGATGGATGCCAGCAAGGCAATTGACAGTGGTCAGTACGATTACCGTATCCATGAACGACGCAATGACGAAATTGGTTACCTGACCGAAGCCTTCAATCAATTGGCCGCTAACATGCTGGAAAAGAGCCAGGTCGAAAATGCCTTTTCCCGTTTTGTCTCCACTAATGTTGCTAAAAAAATCATGGCAAACCTCGACCAAATCAAGCTGGGAGGCAAGCATGTCAATGGTAGCGTGCTTTTCGCCGACATAGTCGGATTTACCAGCCTGTCAGAACAGCTTCCGGCCGATGAAGTGGCGAGTTTGCTAAATGAATATTTCACATACATCTCGATGGCTACTGACCTGTACCACGGTACAATTGATAAATACATGGGCGACTGCGCAATGATCGTATTCGGCGTTCCGGATGAAGATCCAGATAACAAATTCCACGCGGTCGCCTGCGCTGTCATGATTCAGCAGTTGGTGAACCGTCTTAACGCAATCCGGATCAAAAACAACAAGGTCGCTATTCATTTTCGTATCGGTGTTAATAGCGGCACCATGCTGGCAGGCAATATGGGTTCGTCACAACGCATGCAATTTACCGTCGTTGGTGAAACCGTAAATCTTGCCTCCCGCCTGCACACGGTAGCGGGCGCAGACCAGGTAATCATTACCGAGCACTTGTATAAATCCAGAAATATACAATCACGTATCCAGGCCTACTCCCACAAGTCCATCAAGTTACGCGGAATTGCAGAACCAGTCTCTACCTACATAGTCACTAATCTGGCCGCCGGCTATCAATCGACTATAGACGCACAAATCACGGAAATCCTTGCTTCCCGGGACGTTGCATGAGGCGATTATGGCCGGTCTTTTTCCTGCTCTTGCAGTTCAGTCTCGGCGGGTGCGCCTATCTTTCCTCCCAAAGTTCAAACCTGCCTGACAAAATCGACAGCCTGCTCAAACAGGAACAATACGGTAAAGCGCTGGACATACTCGACTATGTAAAGCCAACTGATAAAGACTACGCAACGCTGATGTCCCAGAAAAAACACATTCAGCAACTTGCGACCCGGCTGGAGTCCAGTACTATAAAGGCTGGAAAGAAATATATTAGCCAGAAAGAATGGTACCAGGCGCAAATGGTTTACGAACAGGCGCTGGATAAATACCCGCAGAGTAAAAAACTTCACATTGCTCAACAGCATTTCCTGCAACAACGTAAAATATATTTACAGCAACTTGAACTGATATTGCTGATCAACAAGGCAAACTGGTTAATCGGCAATGCGGCAGTGCAAAAAAAAATGCAGCACGCCCTGCCTAACGACTATGAACGATATCCAGCCCTGCGTAATTACGACCAGGAAGTTATCGATACCGGCGACAAATTGACAGTCTGCCTCAAGCAGGCTCTTGATAAAAATAATTACAAACTGGCCCGTACGTGTCTTCAGCTGGCAGAAAAAATCGGCTCGCCAGATATCGATCAACAGACGTTGGCCAGTGCCAGGAAAACACTGGCCCGGGTGAAGGGGACGCGCATCAGCAAACGCAATACCGAAACCCTGGCTCTGATTGCAGAGCTCAAACAGGGCTACAGTCACGATAATCTGCGTCGTGCCCGTCAACAACTGGATGTGCTGGCGAAACACCCGGGCGCTGATCCGGAATCAATTCAGTTACAGAAGGAACTCGGCACCCTGTTTCGCAAGGGAATTGACCAGGGCATTGCCGGTGGTAGCCGTCAATACAGCCAGGGTCACATCGAGGAAGCCCTGCAAATCTGGACCGATCTCAACAGCATCGACCCGGGCAACCAGAAACTGGCGGAGCATATCGACCGCGCTGAGCATGTCATGGAAAAGCTCGACCGCCTCAGCAAGGAAGGCGCGAAGATCAAACCTCCTGACACCAAGGAATGAGCACCGCTGAACCAGATGCATGAAAGCCAGGGACCGCTTTTGTGGTGCGGTGCCAACTTGCTACCCGGTTTGAGATATCTGATCTGAATGACGCGGCCCGCGTGCTGGATTCAGGCAGGCTCCATCCGGTCCACGCTGCGAAATCCCTGCGGCAAGGTGTGGCCGCGCTGGGCCCGTTCCCCTTCATAGATTTCCATATCGGCCGGTTTGAGCACCTTATGGCGCTTGCCGGAGTAAATTTTAAGACTATCGTCTTGCTCGATGACGGTGACAGCAGTGACGAACTCCTGGCGGCTTTTTGCCTTGGCGGTTGGGATATTCATAATTTTGACACCCTTGCCTCTCGGCAGCTGCGGCAATTCCTCGATATGGTGAATCAACAACTTGCCGGCGTTGCTGACCATGGCAACCCAATGGGTTTCCAGGTCCGGTACCGGCACCGGCGGCAATACCCGGGCCCCCTCCGGGACCTTGAGCATGGTCTTGCCTTTTTTGTTACGGGTAATCATATCGTCCAGTCTGGCGACAAAACCATAACCAAAGTCGGTTGCCAACAGGTAAAGCTGGGCGGGATCGCCTGCCATTACACCACGGAAAGTCGCACCGGCTGGCGGCGTCAGACGGCCGGTTAGCGGTTCACCTTGCCCCCGGGCCGATGGCAGGGTATGGGCAGGCAACGTATAGGCCCGCCCGGTAGAGTCGATGAATACGGCCAACTGGTTACTCTTTCCCTGGGCACTGTCAAGAAAGTCATCCCCCGATTTGTAATTCAGCGTCGTTGCGTCAATCTCATGCCCTTTGGCAGTGCGCACCCAGCCTTTTTCAGAAAGGATGATAGTTACAGGCTCTGCGCTGATCAGTTCGGTTTCGGAAATCGCCTGCGCCGCGGCACGTTCCACAATGGGTGAACGTCGTTCGTCGCCATGTGACTTGATGACCGCCTGCAGCTCATTTTTCACGAATGTCTTGAGACGTTGTTTGGAGGCAAGTAACTTTTCCAGCTGTGCCTGTTCCTGCTGCAATTCCTTCTGCTCGGTACGAATCGCCATTTCTTCCAGTTTGGCCAGGTGCCGCAGTTTCAGTTCCAGAATGGCTTCAGCCTGCTCGTCGCTAAGCTTGAAGCGTTTCATCAATACCGGTTTGGGCCTATCGTTTTCACGTATAATACGGATCACCTCATCGATATTCAGATACGCGATCATCAGGCCGTCGAGAATATGGAGTCGTGAAGTTATTTTGTCGAGGCGGAACTGCAAACGGCGACGCACGGTATCCATCCGGAACTTGAGCCATTCACTCAACATGCCGAGCAAATTATGCACGCCAGGACGGCCATTAAGACCGATCACATTCATATTCACACGGTAGCTACGTTCCAGATCGGTTGTCGCAAAGAGATGTGCCATTAATGCCTCAGCATCAATGCGATTGGAGCGTGGCACGATTACGAGACGGGTGGGGTTCTCATGGTCAGATTCATCCCGGATATCCACCACCATCGGCAGCTTCTTGGCATTCATTTGGGAGGCAATCTGCTCCAGGAGCTTGGCCGGCGACACCTGATGTGGCAATGCAGTAATGATAATGTCGCCGTTTTCCCGTTCATAGCGGGCTCGCATACGCAGCCCGCCAGCACCGGTTTCATAAATGGACATTAAATCAGCACGCGGCGTGATGATTTCTGCCTCGGTCGGATAGTCCGGCCCCGGAATAAACTTGCACAACTCTTTCACCGTAGTTCGAGGGTTGTCCAGCAAGTGAATGCAGGCGGTCACCACCTCGGTCAGGTTATGTGGTGGTATATCGGTGGTCATACCCACCGCAATTCCTGTCGTGCCATTCAGTAGTACATGCGGCACCTGAGCGGGTAACAGCCTGGGTTCTTGCAAGGTGCCATCAAAATTGGGTAACCAGTCCACCGTACCTTGTGCCAGTTCACCCAGTAACAGGTCGGCAAACGGGGACAAGCGGGCTTCGGTGTAACGCATGGCGGCAAACGATTTGGGATCATCGGGTGAGCCCCAGTTACCCTGACCCTGCAACAACGGGTAGCGATAGCTGAACGGCTGTGCCATCAATACCATGGCTTCATAGCAGGCGCTGTCGCCATGCGGATGGAACTTGCCCAGCACATCGCCCACGGTGCGCGCCGATTTCTTGAACTTGTTGCCGGCCTTGAGTCCCAGTTCGGACATGGCATACACAATGCGCCGTTGCACCGGTTTCAGGCCATCCCCGATATGTGGCAGTGCCCGATCCAGAATGACGTACATGGAATAGTCGAGATAGGACTTCTCGGTGAATTCCTTCAGCGGCAAGATTTCTATATTGTCATCCGTCGGCATAGTTGCCATAACTTTTCTGTTCCAGTTAACTTAATTTATCTGCTCTGCACATTCCAAAAAGATTACGGGACATACGCGGAATTTACACATTAAAAAACTACTCGCTTTTTGTAAGAGGCGTTCTAGATCTCCGCCAGATCGCCTTTTTTCTCAAGCCATTTCCTGCGGTCAGCCGCACGTTTTTTGGCCAGCAGCATGTCCATCAGCTGCGGTGTGCCATCGCCGGATTTCATGACCAGACGGGCGAGTCGACGGGTATCGGGATCCATCGTGGTTTCACGTAGCTGTAGAGGGTTCATCTCACCTAATCCCTTGAATCGGGTGACTGATACCTTACCCTTGATTTTCTCTGCTGCGATACGGTCCAGAAAGCCCTGTTGTTCTGCACCGTCAGTTGCGTAGAACACCTGTTTACCTACATCAATCCGGTATAGCGGTGGCATCGCCACATAGACATGACCTTCGTCCACCAGTGATTTGAAATGGCGCAGGAACAACGCCGTCAACAGGGTGGCAATGTGGGCACCATCAGAGTCGGCATCGGCAAGGATGATCACCTTGCCATAACGCAGGCCTGACATGTCACTGGAGCCCGGGTCTACACCAAGCGCCACCGAAATGTCATGCACTTCCTGCGAGCCGAGCACCTCGGCCGAATCCACTTCCCAGGTGTTCAGGATCTTGCCACGCAGCGGCATGATGGCCTGGAATTCACGATTCCGGCCCTGCTTGGCGGAACCACCGGCCGAGTCCCCTTCTACAAGAAATAATTCGGTCTGTTCCAGATCCTGGCTGGAACAATCAGACAACTTGCCGGGCAGCGCCGGACCCTGGGTGATTTTCTTGCGCACCACCTTGCGTCCGGCACGCAACCGGCTCTGCGCATTGTCGATGGCCAAGCCGGCGATGCGTTCACCTTCCTCGGTATGCTGGTGCAGCCACAATGCGAACGCATCCTTGGCTACTCCCGCAACAAAGGTCGCGCATTCGCGAGAGGACAAGCGTTCCTTAGTCTGGCCGGAGAACTGGGGATCCTGCAATTTGACTGACAGGATATAGTTGACCTTGTCCCAGACGTCTTCCGGGCTGATCTTGACCCCCCGTGGTACCAGATTGCGAAACTCGCAAAACTCGCGCACGGCTTCAGTCAGGCCGGTACGCAAACCATTCACATGGGTACCACCCTGCACGGTCGGGATCAGGTTGACATAACTCTCTACCACATTGGCGCTGCCGTCCGGTACCCAGACCAGAGCCCAGTCTACTGCTTCATCATTCCCGGCCATTGCACCCACGAACATTCTTTCCGGTAACCGCTCGGCACCGGCCAGGGCGTCATCCAGATAGGCCCTGAGCCCATCCTCATAGTGCCACTGTTCTTTCTCACCGGTATTTTCATCCCTGAATGTCACTGTCAATCCCGGGCACAACACTGCCTTGGCCCGCAGAACATGCTTGAGACGCGGTATCGAAAACTTGATGGAGTCGAAGAACTGGGGATCAGGCCAGAATCGCAGCGTAGTACCGGTATTGCGTTTGCCAACGGTATCGACGACTTCCAGTTTGGAAACCGGTTCGCCGTTGGCAAAGGCCATGTTGTATTCCTTGCCACCGCGCTTGATCCAGACCTCGAGATGCTTGGACAGGGCATTTACCACCGACACCCCGACGCCATGCAAGCCACCGGAAAAACGATAATTCTTGTTGGAGAACTTGCCTCCGGCATGCAAGCGGGTCAGGATAACCTCGACCCCCGGAATCTTCTCTTCCGGATGCTTGTCGACTGGCATACCCCGTCCGTCATCACTAACCTGCACGGAACCGTCCTTGAACAACACCACATCGACCTGGCCGGCGTGACCGGCGATGACCTCGTCTACACTGTTATCGATAACTTCCTGGGCCAGATGGTTCGGGCGCTCGGTCTGGGTATACATACCGGGGCGTTTACGAACCGGTTCCAGACCGGTCAGAACCTCGATGGCCTCGGCGTTGTAATCGTCTTTACTCATTTTCTGGGTAACGACTCAGGCTTTGCTCGATGGCAGTTCGACACCGAGTCGTCGGCCCACTTCCTCGTAGGCTTCTACCACGCCACCCAGTCCCTGACGGAAACGATCCTTGTCGAGCTTCTCGCGCGTTTTTGCGTCCCACAGGCGACAACCATCGGGAGTAAATTCATCGCCCAGCAGCAATTCACCCTGATACCGGCCAAATTCCAGTTTGTAGTCCACCAGCAGTAATCCGGCATCGAAAAACAGTTTTTTCAGGATGTCATTAATCCTGAAGGTCAAATCCTTCATTCGTTCGATTTCAGGCTGGCTTGCCCAGTTGAACGTGATGATGTGATAGTCATTGATCATCGGATCATGCAATTCATCATTTTTCAGGAAAAACTCAAAAATCGGGGGTTCCAGATCCAGGCCATCCTCCACGCCGAGGCGGCGTACCAGACTGCCGGTGCTGATATTACGCACGACACACTCAATGGGCAGCATTTCAAGATTCTTCACCAACGACTCTTCATCGGACAATATTTTATCAAAGTGAGTCGGGATCCCTGCTGCCTCAAGTTGTTGCATCATAAAGGCATTGAAACGGTTATTTACCATGCCCTTACGATCCAGTTGCGCAATTTTCTCACCATCGAAGGCCGAGGTGTCATTGCGGAAGTGGAGGATAAGTTGATCGGGATCGTTAGTGGTATAGACCGTCTTGGCCTTACCTGCATAAAGTTCTGCCAGTTTTTTCATGAATTTATTCCAGTCTCTGTAAGTATCATTAAAATCAAATCTCGCGCCATCCCAGGCCACTTGCCTGGTTTGCCACATCGATTTCATCTCGGTCACAATCCAGCACCCTGCTCAATGCGTCACGGGCGTGTTCAACCGTGTTGTTCTGTTCGCTGAGATGCGCCGCCACGATGTGCCGCAAACATGATGTATCCAGATTAGCCAGCAGCCGGGCCGCCTGACCATTGCTCAGATGTCCGAAACGACCACCTACCCGTTGCTTCAGTGCGGGTGGATACGGACCCTTGGCCAGCATGTCGCTGTCATGATTACATTCCAGCAACAGGGCGTCACAACCAGACAATTGTGTCTCGATATGTGCAGTGCAGGAACCGGTGTCCGTCAACATGCCGAAGCGGACCTTGCCATCGTTGAACACAAACTGACAAGGTTCACGGGCATCGTGCGGCACCGGGAATGCCTGAATTTCGATATCCCGTATAACGAACGGCTGGTGAACATCAATCAATTGCATGGCCGGCATTTTACCAAGCCCCGGGTGGGCGGCTGTTCCGCGAGTCGCCCATACCGGTAACCGGTAACGACGTGCCAGCGGTCCTACGCCACGCACATGATCGGAATGTTCATGCGTAATCAACACTGCCGTCAACATGTCCGCGGTCACCCCCAGCCGGCTCAACCGCAATTCGGTTTCACGCAGGGAAAACCCGTTATCAATCAATATACAGGTTCCGTTTGCCTTCACTACTGTGGCATTTCCCTTACTGCCACTGCCCAATGAAGCAAAGTGCACTGCTGGTCAGCCTTAACGCAGTTGAGCGTAAAGCAATTCAGTCACCAGAGCCGCGTTCGGCGCATCTGAATACTTGCCATCCCTGTCTTTTACACTAACCACACTGGTTTCACCCTGGTCAACAATGTTAATGGCAAATTCAGTTTGCTGTTTGCCTCCGCCGCCGAATAGTTTGCCCACCAGCCCTTCTTCCTCCTGGTGAGTTTTCAAAAAATCTTCATTCAGTGATATCAGATATATCCCGTCCGAACGGACTTTGTCGTCCAGCGTCAGGCCGAGGCGATCGATGGCCAGTCCCACTCGCCGCCAGGTCCGTGGAAAATTCTCCTTCACGTTAATGACCTTGGCACCATCGACATTTGCGAATTCAGCCCGGATTACGTCTTCCTTTTCCTCGGGCGCCACGATCTTCTCGGCTTCAGGTTCTGCCATGCCCTGGAAGACCAGAAAGCGTAACAGCATCTCCGCCTCCAGTTCCGGATCACTGCTACGCGGCTGCCACAGCGTGTCGACCACATCGGTGTTCACGGCTTCGTTATAGGCGATTTCTTCCATGCCGGCGTGACTCAGATATATTACCGTCCGGTTGGGATCATCGGTCCGCTCCAGCCGAACCCGATAGCGATCCATCAACCCGGTGGACGACAGTTTGTTCATGGTCCGAGCAAACCAGTTGGTCGGTAAATACTCCTGGTTTTCCTGCCAGTCGGTCTGGATAACACCCGTGGCCGGGTTTTGATATTTAATCTTGAATCCTTCACTGCGCAAAAAACGGATCATATCGTCCCACACTTGTTGCGGTGGTAATTCAATTTCCAGCCAACGCAGATCTCCATCACGTACCAGTTTGGCGTTCTTTATGGGTGGCAACAAATCCCGGTTGGCCGAATCGCCGGAATCCCGCTGCTGGTATTTCGAATATGAGGTCCGGTCGGAGGCAATCGAGGGAACGGCCATGGACTCGGTCTGTTTCGGCTTGCTCAGTCCCGGTGGTACATCCAGGGAGGTGTCGACTGCACCGGTGTTGTATTTCCCCTTGCGGTTGGTTGTGCTGCAAGCGGCGAGACTCAGTATCACGAGTAACCAGATCCATTTCCTACTGCTTCTTAAGATAGTCAACATCAATCCTGTATCAATCCTGTATTTAACTGCTTAAAGTATACCGGCCTGTTGCAGCGCCTGACTCACCCGAATCTGGCCATCTTCTGACAAAACAGTCAGGGGCAGACGGATCCCATTTTCAATCATCCCCATGTGGTGCAACGCCCATTTTACAGGGATGGGATTGGCCTCAACAAACAAATCCCGATGTAACACCATCAGCGTGTCATTGATCGCCGCGGCAGTCGCCCTGTCACCGGCCAGGGCAGCTGCACACATCTCGTGCATAGCCCGTGGCGCCACGTTGGCAGTGACAGAAATATCACCGCGAGCACCCGCCAGGATCAGTTCCATGGCCGTAGCATCGTCTCCGCTGTAAAGCGCGAACTGTGGCCCGCAACCGCGCAGGATGTCCCGACCCCGTTCAATATCACCCGTGGCTTCCTTGATTCCTATAATATTAGGTATGACTGCTAGCCGTGCGACGGTCTCCGGCAACATGTCCACCGCGGTGCGGCCCGGCACATTGTAAAGAATCTGCGGGATATCTACCGTTTCGGCGATTTTGCGAAAGTGCAGATACAGCCCTTCCTGGGTGGGCTTGTTGTAATAAGGCGTTACCAGCAGGCACGCGTCAACGCCTGCTTGCTGTGCACAGCGGGTCAGTTCGATGGCTTCCTGGGTAGAATTGGAGCCGGTCCCGGCAATGATCGGGACCCGGCCCGCGGCCAGTTCCACCACCCGTCTGACTACCTCGCAGTGTTCCCCCGCGTCGAGGGTTGCCGACTCCCCGGTGGTCCCCATGGCAACAATGGCATCGGTACCCGCATCCACATGGAACTGGACCAGTCGCGCCAGCGCGTCTTGGTCGAGGCTGCCATCGGGGTGCATCGGGGTGATCAAAGCCACCATACTACCTTGAAACATGCCGATCTCCACAAAAAGTGAGCATGGTACTTGGGTGGCCGGTTCGTGACAAGAATCCCGGCCCCGGTCGACCGATTAGTACCGCCTTGTGAGGTATAAAATTAACCGACTCAACAAACGGCCCAAATGGCGGTATTTTCTCCTTTTTGACCCTGCCTACCGAGCAGATTGACCACTATGGCTGATAAACCAGAACAGGCAGTGCGCGAAATCCGCATCAACCCAATCGTTCCGACCGAATCTGTCCTGATTGCAACTGCCCGCAACATGCGGCCCCGCCAGCAAGAGGCACCGGCACCCCGCGATACCCGCCACCACGTGGACCGCTGTCCGTTTTGCCTTGGCAATGAAGACCAGACCCCACCTGAAATCATGCGTCTGCCAGCCACTGGCGAATGGGCGATCCGGATTGTAGAAAATCTGTTCCCGGTCCTGGGGGATGATAGCAGCCAGTCCAAACTAACGTTTGGCCTGCAGCAGGCCATGGATGGCTATGGTCGACATGAAGTCATTATTGACCATTCCCAACATGGCATTGCCATTCACGAAATGAGTGCAGACCACCTGGCGCAGCTGTTTGGCGCCACCCAGACTCGCATTGGCCAATTGTACGACATGGACGAGCGGCTCAAGTTCGTGCTGATGTTCAAGAATTTCGGTCCCGATGCGGGTGCCAGCATGGCCCATACCCACAGCCAGATCATCGCCTTGCCCGTCGTTCCACAAAACCTGCAGGATGAAGTCAACAACAGTCATCAGTACTACGAAAAACATGCCCAGTGCATCTTCTGCACCCTGATTGATGAAGCCCTGACCTTCGAAACCACTATCTATGATCGTGAGTCAGGCAAGATTGTGCGCCGCATAAATGTAGGCCAGTATGTGGTGGAACGGGGCGAGCGGTTCATCGCTATCAAACCCTTTGCCAGCCGTTACGAGTGGGAAGTGCATATCCTGCCGCTGCAGCATCAAAGTGATTACCAGGCCGCAGACGCGGCAGACCTGGCTGATCTGGCCCGGGTCATGAAACGGACCATGAGCCGGCTGGATGCAGTAATTGGCGGCGCCCAGTACAATTATTTCCTGCATTCCCGGCCACGAGGCAAAAGCTATGATAACTGTCAGGCCAGTTACCACTGGCATCTGGAAATCTGTCCGCGTACCAGCATACCAAGTGGTTTTGAACTTGGCTCAGGGCTGTTCGTCAATACCATCAGTCCCGAAGCAGCGGCGGAACAACTGCGCGCAGTGAAACTGCCACCGGAATGAAACAAAAACAAACGTTACCCATCACAAGACGAACCAGGACGCTACGAAATAGCACTACACCGTGCATGACTAATATATTATTGGCACGTTAACCATTCGCGGAGAATGACATGACAGTAGAACTCGGCAAAAAAGTACCCAATTTCAAACTCCCCGCCACCGGTGACAAGGACATCGCCTTGTCCGGGCTCAAGAATAAAAATGTAGTGCTGTATTTCTATCCCAAGGACAGCACGCCTGGCTGCACCCGGGAAGGGCTGGACTTTCAGGCTAACCTGGCAAAATTCAAGCGGCAAAATACCGTGGTGCTGGGTGTATCGCGTGACAGCATAAAGGCGCATGAAAACTTTCGTGCCAAGCAAGGCTTCACCTTTGATTTGTTGTCCGACAAGGACGAGGACTTATGCAATCAGTTCGATGTCATCAAGCTGAAGAACATGTACGGTAAAAAAGTACGTGGCATCGAACGCAGTACCTTCCTGATCGATGACAAGGGCAAACTCCGGCAGGAATGGCGCAAGGTAAACGTGGACGGCCATGTGGACGAGGTATTGGCCGCCGTCAAGACACTGAACAAATCCTGAATTCATTCAACAAATACCCAAGGAATCAAATGTCAACTCGTCTGTTCGTTCTGGACTCCAATGTCCTGATGCATGATCCTACTGCCCTGTTCCGCTTCCAGGAACATGATCTGTATATCCCCATGATGGTGCTGGAAGAACTGGACAATAACAAGAAAGGCCGCTCCGAAGTGGCGCGAAATGCACGCCAGGCGAGCCGTTTCATGGATGAACTCATGAGCCACGCCAGCCAGGATCAGATCGAGCAAGGTCTGCCACTGAATATTCATGTACATGGCGCCAGCAATGGTGCACTGCCGGAGGAACGGCAGATGGGCAATCTTTTTTTTCAGACCGTCTCCTACCCTAATGCCCTGCCCGACTACTTGCCGGGTAACCTGCCCGACAACACTATCCTCGGTACCACCCTGGCCCTGCAACAGAAATTAACGGACCGGCAGATCACCCTGGTGACCAAGGATATAAACCTGCGGATCAAGGCAACGGTGGTCGGAATCAACGCCGAGGATTACCACAACGACCAGGTCCTTGAAGACGTGGATCTGCTGTATACCGGCCGCTATGAGCTGGATACCAACTTCTGGGAAAGTCATGCCAGGGAAATGGATTCCTGGCTGGAGGAAGGCCGTACCTTTTACCGGCTGCGGGGTCCCGCCGTCGGCAACTGGTCGGCCAATGAATTCCTGTATACCTCCGAGGAGGGCTTCGAGGCCATCGTCCGTACGGTACAGGACGATGAAGCCACCATCGAGATCGTGCGCGACTTCAGCAACACCAGTCATGCCGTGTGGGGTATTACGGCGCGGAACCGGGAACAGAACTTCGCCCTTAACCTGTTAATGGATCCCGACATCGATTTTGTCAGCCTGATCGGCATGGCGGGTACCGGTAAAACCCTGCTGACCCTGGCTGCCGGCCTGCAACAGACTATCGAAGACAACCGCTACGCGGAAATCATCATGACCCGCGTCACCGTGCCGGTGGGTGAAGACATCGGTTACCTGCCGGGTACCGAAGAAGAAAAAATGACCCCCTGGATGGGCGCGCTGATGGATAACCTCGAAGTCCTGACCAAAATGGAAACGGGCGGTGAATGGGGACGCGCAGCGGCTAATGACCTGCTCAGTAAGCGCATCAAGATCCGTTCGGTCAATTTCATGCGTGGCCGAACCTTCCTGAACCGCTACATCATTATTGACGAGGCGCAGAACCTGACCTCCAAACAAATGAAAACCCTAATCACTCGCGCCGGACCCGGCACCAAGGTAGTGTGCCTTGGCAATATCGCCCAGATCGACACTCCGTATCTGAGCGAAACTACCTCCGGTCTGACTTACGTTGTGGATCGCTTCCGGCCCTGGATCCACAGCGGCCATGTCACCCTGGTACGAGGCGAACGGTCACGGTTGGCGGATTATTCTTCGGAAGTCCTCTAGACCCGGAGCGAGAAAATACCCCTGCGAGGCGCATCGATCAGCGCGGATTGATTCGAAACCAGGGTGGCTTCGTTGAACTGAATCAAAAAATCAGGTTGCTTTCACTCAGCCCGGTTACAAACGCGGTTACCCGTGACTCGCCCCTTGCTCTGCGTCCCGGGTCGTTGGCCAGGCCCGCAATACGGCATTGACCAGGGTGGCAAGCGGAATGGCGAAAAATACCCCCCAGAACCCCCACAATCCACCGAATACCAGCACACTGACAATGATGGCAATCGGGTGCAGGTTCACCACTTCCGAGAACAGTAATGGAACCAGAACATTGCCATCCAGCGCCTGGATGACGCCATAGGCGATCAACACCACGGCAAAGTCACTGCCCCAGCCGAACTGAAAATAAGCTACCAACGCGACCGGAATGGTCACCACTGTCGCCCCGATGTAGGGCACCAGCACCGAGGCGCCGACTACCGCGGCCAGCAGGATTGAATACTTCAAACCGAGTACCGCGAAGACCACATAGGTCGCACTCCCGACGATCAGGATTTCCCAGAACTTGCCACGCACATAATTTCCCAGCTGTTGATCCATTTCGCCCCACACCTGAGTTGCCAGACTACGATCCCTGGGCAGGATGCTGAATGACCATTTGAGAATGATTTCCTTGTCCTTGAGGAAGAAGAACACCAGTAGCGGAACCAGAATCAGATACACCGCCAGGGTAATCACCCCGGGGATGGAGGACAGGGAGAGCGCTACGATTTGCTGGCCGCGGGTGGCAAGTTCCCGGTTCAACAAATCAACCAGCTCCAGAACCTGACGTTCGCTGATAAAACTGTAGTGTTCTGGAAGACGCATGAGGGCGTTCTGGGTTACTGCCAGGTAGTTGGGTAATTCACGCAGAAACTGGCTCACCTGTACGGACAACAGCGGAATCACGGCGATCAACAGGAACAGAACAAACGCCATGAAGCCACAGAACACGAGTACCACGGCTGGCAGGCGTCGGAGTTGACGCTTTTCCAGAAAGCGGACCACGCCTTCCAGCAGGTAGGCGATTACCACCGCTGCCAGCACGGGCGCCAGCATATATCCCATGGTCAGGACGACCGTAAAGCCGACGATCAGGATCAGAGTGAGCAATACCGCCTGGGGGTCGGAGAAATAACGGCGGTACCAGTTGTGCAAAATCTCAAGCATGGTCGTCACTGTCCGCAGGCCGGCTGTGCATTTCATACTGACGCTGGAATACGACTTCCAGATCATCGATCACTTCCACTGCTGCCCGACCCTGTAGCAGATGCTGGGCAACCAGACCGGATGTTTCGTGCAACATGGTGTCCTTGTTGAGCATGGGATAGGTGCGGGACAGCCGTTTGACGGCTCCGATAACCGTTTCCTCGTCAGGGCGAGGAATTGTCAGCGGGGTCGCAGCAGCTGATTCCACCGGGGGATGACGCTGGACAAGAAACTCGGCAAAGGCCAGCAGCTGGTCGCCGACATCGCCGGGCAGTCCGCGATACAGTTCCAGCAATTTTTTCTCGCGCTTGTTCACTGGCGCGTCATTCCGGGCGCAGCATGT
>JAJDNN010000186.1 GCA_022340685.1 Pseudomonadota bacterium | reverse complement strand
AACTCCCGCTGTATCAGGTCGAAGAAGTGTCACTTGAGGACGCCATTCTGATGCTGGCGACGGAACAGGAAAAATACCAGACTGACTACACCGCCACTGCCGAACGTTTTCTGGAATTTGTGGCATAACCACGCCGTTGGCGGGGCAACACAAGCCGATTACCCCTCAATGCATGCTGGTCCGGCCCGGTTGCTGGACCAGCCTCTGCATTCCCTAGTAGGCTGAAATCTTGATGCTCGCCCGCGCGGGCGCGCCTTTGTCATACAGCCGCAGGTACCAGATTGTTTACGAGCGTGCCTGGATGAGCAGGTTGATGATCTTGTCTTCTTCCGAAATCCGGTCTGCCAATACCTCGCCAAGCCGGGACAAATCCCGATCCAGCATTGACAAGTCGTCCAGCGGAACATCGGAATCATACTTTTCATTGAAGTCGAGTATGTCGCGGGTCATAGCCGCAATCCGCGGGTAGATTTCTTTAGCCAGGTCACTGACGTCGGACCGGCGTTCACGGCCTTCCTCGATAAACCGGTAGAGCTGAAAGTGGGCGCTGGCCGTATAATCTACCAGCGATTCGCAGAATTCTTCCAGCAAGGTTTGGATTTCCTCACTGGCATCGAATGGTCGCATATTTATCAGTTGGTTGAGCAAGGCCAGTGTTTCGGTACGTGTTTCAATAAGCGTATTCAGCTTGTCTATTGAATTTGCCCGACGCTCTACGATTGATTGTACTCCCACCACTAACCTCCTTAACGCGCTTTAAAATAACTATGCACTCAAATCGAGGCTGATTTCAAGCCGGGGCAGGCAATCTCTGCTGTTTTCTCATGCATAGCGTAATCAGGTATGGACCCATAACGGTAAAGACCGGGCCGCATCGCGCAGCAGCCTTTCCTGTGTTTTGAAACCAGGCGCATGGCGCGCCACTTCCTGCCAGAAATCAATGGAATGGTTGAGATGCTGCGTATGACACAGTTCATGTATAAACAGATAGCGCACTGTTTCTTTTGGCAGCAGCAACAGATTCCGATTCAGGCTGATATTGTGCTGTGTCGAACAACTTCCCCAGCGCGTTCTTTGACCCCGCACCGAAATCTGCTTGCAAGGCAGATCCAGTTCAGCTGCAGTTTTTCGCAACCAGTCCGGTAATATCTCCTTGGCCCGTTTCTGAAGCCAGTCGCGCAGGTGTCGGGCCGTTTGTTGTGCCGGACTGTCAGATATCAGCGTCAGACGGCATGCCGGCCGGGACTCCAGAAGTTTGCGCGAAAGTCCGATCGCGTACTCCACCTGCCAGGTCTCCCCGACCGCCAGCAGTTCGACCCGCTGCGGCCGCAGTCCATGTGTCTCCGGCAGGGCCCGGGAACTTTGCACCATACGATCACGGGTCCGCCTCAGCCAGGCCGACCGCTTCACCAGTATTGCTGGCACCGCGGCCGGATCGAAACCCGGTGGAATCACGACCTCCACCTCACCCAGGGGCGTCACACGGATACGCACATGACGCGCCCGCGTATTGACGCGTAGCTGGTAGTCCGGGCAGGAAGTATCTAGTAATACGGTCATCAGTGACTAAATTTGCTGGTGGTGCCGTGGCGGGGTCTAGTCAACCCCGCCTTCATTAGGGGTACCATAACAGAACCGTGCTTATCAGGTATAATTGATCACCTTAGTCCAGCCAGACCCAAATATTCCCATGTCACCCGAACTGTTGTTGCCTGCCGGTACGCTGAAAAATATGCGCTTCGCCTTCGCCTATGGGGCGGATGCCGTGTATGCCGGCCAACCGCGCTACAGCCTGCGCGTACGCAATAATGACTTTATGCTAGACAACCTGGCCATTGGTATTGCCGAGGCGCACGCCCAACACAAAAAATTTTTTGTGGCCAGCAATATCATGCCACACAATGCCAAAGTGAAAACCTACCTGACCGATATGGCGCCGGTCGTCGCCCTGCAACCGGATGCTCTGATCATGGCGGACCCCGGCTTGATCATGCAGGTGCGCGAGCGTTGGCCGGAAATTCCAATACACCTTTCGGTGCAGGCCAACACGGTTAACTGGGCAGCAGTAAAATTCTGGCAATCAATGGGGTTGACACGGGTAATCCTGTCGCGAGAACTGTCACTGGATGAAATCCAGGAGATCCGCCAACTGTGTCCGGACATCGAACTGGAAGTGTTCGTGCATGGCGCCCTGTGCATCGCCTACTCAGGCAGGTGCTTACTGTCCGGCTATTTTAACCACCGTGACCCCAATCAGGGCACCTGCACCAATGCCTGTCGTTGGGAATACAACCTGCATCCGGCCGGTGAGACAGAAAGCGGTGACATTCAAAAAATCGATTTCGATGCCATGGCGGCAATGAAAGATCCGGCGTTGTTTCCGGAACCGACCAAACAGCGCCACCCGCTGGCCGACCAGGTGTACCTGATTGAAGAAGCGACCCGTAGCGGTGAATACATGCCAATCATGGAAGATGAACACGGCACCTATATCATGAACTCGCGCGATCTACGTGCGATTCAGCATGTCGATCGGTTGGTTAAAATAGGAATCGACTGCCTGAAGATCGAAGGCCGTACCAAATCCCATTACTATGTGGCACGCACCGCCCAGCTTTATCGCCAGGCCATCGATGATGCCGTGGCCGACAGGGATTTTAATCCGGCGCTCTATGCCAAGCTGGAAGGACTTGCCAATCGGGGCTATACCGGCGGATTTTATGAGCGACACCCGGAGCAGGCTTATCAGAATTACCTGGACGGTCACTCGGCCAATTTCAAACAGCGCTTTGTAGGAGAGATTACCGGCTTTGACACGAAACGTGGACTGGCTGACATTCTGGCCAAGAACAAGTTTGCAGTTGGTGATTCACTGGAGATTATATCGCCAGCCGGTAACCGGACCATCCAGCTGGAACACATTGAAAACCTGCAGGGCAAAGCAATGCACGAAGTGCCGGGGGGTGGCTATGAGATACGCATCCCGCTCCCGAACGGGGATTATGACAAGGCGCTACTGGCGAGAAACCTGCCTGCACCGTAATCAGGACTCTGGCGGTTCCTCACATCCGCCCGCCACTTTCAATCTTGGTCAGGGTGCCATCACTGAACGTCAGGATCTTTAATAGTTGTCCCGGGCCAAAATTATATGTCCACTTTTCCACTTTGACCGTTTTTCTGGACTCCTGCACACCCTGATCATTTCCCTGTACGACAGCCTTTTCGTTAACAGCCACATGCTCCTTTGCCGACGGCTCGCCACATAAACTCTGTACCCGGAAGGAGGAATCACCGATGGATACCAGTTTGGAACCACACCTTAAACTGCCCGCCTGCACAACCAGGGGTGCGGCGGCCAGCAGTAGGAACAAGATTAAATTTCTGACAGTCATACACAAATCCTTTTCAATGAGCTTACACGGATCAAACCAGATGTATGCGTTAAGAATAATACTATACAGAATAAATCAAAAGACTACTTCTTCCATCTCGCGGTAAACAAAATTGGCATTGGCACGCTGATTAAGATCGTATAAGCGGACAGCCTTCCAGTCAGCGAAGTCGGCTTTTGATACCGCATCCTGCAAATCCACGCCTGCTTCAATTTCCCTGGCCATGACTCTCCGCAATCTCGCCATGTAGGAACGTGTCTTTTCAACCATCGGGAATGGCTTAGTTTGCGCGCTGCCGTGGCCGGGAACAACGAGACTGACTCCCGCAAAATTCTTTAGTAACCAGTCTTGCCCCGCGATTGCCAGTTTGCTGTTCCCGTCCGCCATAAAAGTTACCCTGTTGTTAAATACCAGATCCGCCACCCAAACGATGTTTTCATTACGCTGGTGTACTATCAGATCGCCATAGGAATGCTGCGCCCCGACGTTGTAAATATCAAAGGCGTCTTTGCCCAGCTTAATCGTTATCTTGCCGTACAAGGGTACATCCACCAGGATGTCTGGCCGGATGGCCTTGAATCCGGCCATATCAGAGGCAATAAAGGTTTCCCGATAGGCCACGGAATGCTCGATACGGTCCGAATTCAGGTACTTCAGAATGTCCTGATGCCCGATGATGGTGACCCCGGGCAAATAACTAAACGCCACGGCGCCATAGGCATGATCGGGATGGTTATGGGTAATAATCAGATATTTGATCGGCTGATCCGTAATGCTGCGGATCGTGGCAATCATACGTTGGCCCAGTTTTGGAGTGCCCAGCGAATCAATCACTACTACCCCCTCCGGGGTTACCACAAAACCGGCATTCCCGTTCCAGCCGCGATTGTTCTCATCAACCTCGGCGATGTTGCCGAAGAAAAAATAAGTATTATCGGCCAATTGGTAATAGGGTAGCACCGCATCGGCCGAGTCGAATTCTTGTAAGGTATAATCCGGTACCGCCTCAGAATTAATCGCAGTTTTAGGCAGAAACTGGGCGTTCTGTGTTGTTCCAAACCGATGTGCCACCTCCTGACGATCGAAGTGTAATTTCTCGCCACCGTTG
>JAJDNN010000041.1 GCA_022340685.1 Pseudomonadota bacterium | reverse complement strand
TCTGTTCGAGATGTTTGCGCAAAGTCAGAAATTCGGGTTGTGTTTGCATAACGTGGGCATTCCTTGTTTTTATTCAGTGTCAGGCTGGGGACAGGCGATGTCACGATTCGTTGCGGGAAGCTTCCACCGGCAAGCCGGCGGTTTTCCACTCAGGGTAGCCGTCCTGCAGGCGTCTTGCCTGCAAGCCCTGCTGCCGCAGGCGGGCGACGGCATCGAAGGCCAGCACGCAGTGCGGGCCCCGGCAATAGGCGACCACTTCACGGGCCGGATCGAGATCGGTCAGGTGCACCTCCAGCTCGTTGAGCGGGATATTGATGGCACCGGGCAGGTGTCCGGCAGCAAATTCCTCGGGGGGGCGGACGTCCAGTACCGTGACCAGCCCGTCGCGAGCCCGTTGCAGCAATTCCTGCGCCGGCACTGGTTCCAGTTCATCCTTCACGGTCAGGTAGGTATTTACCAGTTGTTCAACTTCGGCCAGATGTCGCTCTGCTACCCCTCGTAGACTGCTGAACAGCTCGATGACATCGTCACCGCTGATCCGGTAGAACACGTTCAGGCCATTCTTGCGGCAGGTTACCAGCCCCGCCTGGCGCAGCTGCTGAAGATGCTGGGACGTGTTGGCAACGCTCAGTCCGGAGACTCTGGCCAGCTCATCCACGCTGCGCTCAGTCTGGGCCAGGAATTCCAGCAATTCCAGGCGATTGGCGTTGCTCAGCGCCTTGCCGATCCGGGCGAACTGGCTGAAAAGATCGTGTTTGAAGTTGTTGCTTGACATATTTTGCATTTCCGCTAATCTATTCAAGAAATTAATTGAATAGTAGATTATCTTTACTCATTATAGCCCGTGGCATAGGTTGTACAAGCGTGATTCTGGAGGATTGGGGTGATGAGCATTGAGGAGTTTGTCATGACGAACGAGAAGTCCATTCGGATGGGATTCTTTTTCGGCATGCTGGTGCTGATGGGAAGCTGGGAAATCCTGGCGCCCCGGCGCGAACTGACCGTGTCCAAATCTGTCCGCTGGCTCAATAATCTGGGCCTGGTGTTCTTCAACAGTTTTGTGGCCCGGCTGATTTTTCCTGCCGCGGCCGTCGGTGTTGCCGGGTTCGCCGCCGAGCAGAGCTGGGGCCTGCTGCACTATTATGCCGTGCCGTACTGGCTGGCGGTGGTTCTGTCGATTGTGGTGATGGATTTCATCATTTACCTGCAGCATGTGATGGTGCATGCGGTACCGGCCTTGTGGCGGCTGCACCGGGTGCATCATGCCGATCCGGATTTCGATGTCACCACCGGCGCCCGGTTTCACACGATTGAAATCCTACTGTCGTTGCTGATCAAGTTCGCCACCATCGTGGTGCTGGGCCCGCCGGTAGTGGCCGTGGTGATCTTTGAAGTGCTGCTCAATGCTACCGCCATGTTCAACCACAGCAACGTGCGTTTGCCCACGCGTCTGGATCGGATATTGCGCTGGATTGTTGTTACACCGGATATGCACCGTGTGCATCATTCGGTGGAAGATGACGAGGCCAACAGCAATTTCGGTTTCAACCTGCCGTGGTGGGATCGCCTGTTCGGCACCTACCGGGATCAGCCCCGGGCTGGCCATCAGGGCATGACCATCGGCATTCACAAATACAGCGAGCCGAAACTTGTGTCCTGGTTACCCGGCATGCTGGCCCTGCCGTTTATCGGAAAGATTACGGGTTATGCCATCAATCGTCGGGAATGGACGGAGACGGCAGCAAATGAGCAAATGGAACGTGAAACGAAATGATCCTGTGATGACATCGGCACCCGTTCCCGCTTAAGGATGAGAACAAGGAGTTAATAGCTCTGCCAGATGAATCACCTGGCTCGGTTTAAAATGCCATCAAGAACGGGAAACATTAATGCAAGCAAAAATATTGCGTTTTGGTTTACTGATGCTGCTGGTCGTCGGTATTGCTCTGGTGCTGATTTATCGTAAGCAGTTCGATGTGGCGGCAGTCGAGGACTGGGTGAAGGCTGCGGGTGCGGCCGGCCCCATTTTGTTCATGCTGATCTATGCCCTGGGTACGGTATTCTTTCTGCCCGGTTCAGTCCTGACCCTGGCGGGCGGTGCGTTATTCGGACCGGTGATGGGTACCTTTTATAATCTTACTGGTGCAACACTCGGTGCAACCCTGTCATTTCTGATTGCCCGCTATCTTGTTTCCGACTGGGTGGAGCGTAAAACCGGTGGCCGTATCAGGCAACTGAAGGAAGGCGTGGAAAACGAAGGCTGGCATTTCGTCGCCTTCGTGCGACTGGTGCCGTTGTTTCCCTTCAACCTGCTGAATTACGCGCTGGGTTTGACGCGCATCAAGCTGTCCCATTACGTGATTGCCTCCTACCTGTTCATGCTGCCCGGCGCCATTGCTTATACCTATCTGGGTTATGTGGGGCGCGAAGCCGTGGCAGGGGAACAGGGGCTGATTCAAAAAGGCCTGCTGGCGCTGGCCTTGCTGGCAGTGGTGGCGTTTCTGCCGCGTCTGGTTAACAAGCTTAGAAGTGGCCCCATGCTGGGTGTGGAGGCACTTAAACAGTGGCTGGATGCCGGTGATGATGTGCTGGTTCTCGATGTGCGAACTGCGGCAGACTTTGTTGGTGAACAGGGTCATATTCCGGTAGCACAAAATATTCCATTGGAAGAACTGTCTGACAGACTCAGTAAACTCTCTGACTATCTTGAAAAACCGGTTGCTATTGTGTGTCGTACCGATCGCCGATCCGCCAGGGCGGCACGGATCCTGGCGCAAAACGGCTTTGCCGACGTGCACGTCGTGAAGGGTGGCATGACGGACTGGCACCAGCATGGCTACCCGGTGCAGGAACACCATCTATAGCAGTACAGGTGAATCTCACCAGTATTGAAGCGTTCGACAAAAGATAAGCCCATCGCATGACGCGGAGGCGGATTTTGATCAACTATAACTAGCACGCCGGATACCGGTAGAGGAGGTTTGCCATGAACATTGTCGACGTTATGGTTCATATTCATCCCAACTTGTCTGCAGAAAAACGCGCCAGGATTGAAGAGGTACTGGGTGACCACGATAGCGTGGTGTCAGTCCATTTCAGCCCGCAACATGCACACGAACTGACCATTGCCTATAACCCGGAAACGTTAAACGCAACGACAATAATTGAAATGGTAAGGCAGTGGGATGAGAAAGCTACATTGATCGGGTTGTAACCCGAGCCTGACACAGGAGGAATTATGATTTCTGGCCTTGTTCGAAAAATACTTGCTGTTACGCTTTTCTTTTTGTCCATTTCAGGGGGGCATGCGTCTCCCTTGTCAGTGCAAAAAGTCACCGACGGGGTCTACGCTATCGTGGGTGAGTTGGCGCAGCGTTCATCGGCCAATCTCGGCAACAATGCTACCTTTGGTTTTGTTGTCACGAACGAAGGGGTGGTACTGATCGATTCGGGTGGGAGCTACAAGGGCGCTGCCAGGATTGACGCGGCCATTCATCGCGTCACAAAAAAACCGGTGGTCCTGGTCATTAATACAGGTGGTCAGGATCAGCGCTGGCATGGTAACGATTATTTCAAACGGCAGGGCGCGAAGATCATAGCTGCTGTCGCCACAGTGGCCGATCAGAAGGCCCGCGCCGGCAGGCAACTGGAGGTGCTGGAAAATCTGGTTGGCAAGCAGGGGATGGCCGGTACCCGGGAAATTTATGCCGACAGGACCTTTCAGGACAAGCTTGATATCACTGTCGGTGGAGTCCAGTTCCAGTTGCGCCAGATTGGGCCGGCCCACACTCCGGGTGACACCTTTGTCTGGTTACCACAAACAAAGGTCGTTTTTAGTGGCGACATAGTTTATGTGGAACGCATGCTGACCGTGGGTTCGGTTTCGAATTCCAAAGGCTGGATCCACGCCTACGAGACTCTGGCGGCATTACAACCTGCCTTTATCGTGCCCGGACATGGGCATGTCACCGACCTCAAACAGGCCAGAGCGGATACTTATGATTACCTGGTTGCCCTGCGTCTGGGTGTAAATGATCTGCTCGAGAGTGGTGCCGGGCTGGAGTCGGTCAGTCGCATCGACCAGTCGCGGTTTCGTTATCTGAAATTCTACAATGAGCTCAAGGGACCAAATGCGCACCGGGTTTTTCGGGAAATGGAGTGGGAATAGCCGTTATAGCCAATGCGTAATGACAGGCAAGCACACGGGGTATGAAAAAGAAAAACCTAATCATCCTTGGTGTGCTTGTCCTGGTGACATTCCTCGCCTGGCGATTTGTGCGACCCATGAATATCTTTATTGTGGACGATCGTTTCGCCTGGCCGGTGGACACCACGGATGCCCCGACCTTGCTTAATGATAATTTGAGTGCAGCTGAATGTGGTTCGTGTCACCCGGCATTCTACGCGGAATGGCAAACCACAATACACAGCCAGGCCTGGACCGATCCCTATTTCCAGACAGACTGGAAATTTGACGATTCACAGCATGTGTGTCGGTTGTGTCATACGCCGCTGGACCGTCAACAGCCTCGCAAGGTGCAGGGTTACCGTGACAAGGATAAATGGGACCCCATCCTGGGAGACAACCCCGATTTTGACCCCGTGCTGCAACACGAAGGTGTGACATGCGCGGCCTGTCATTTGCGGGATGGCAAAATCGTTGGCGTGCAGGGGCTGGTCAATGCCCCGCACCCGGTGAAGAAAATCGAGGACCCCAATCAGGTGTGTGTGCGTTGCCACGTCGTGGAAGGAGAGCGCTGGGATACCTTTTTCCGCTTCCCGCCCTGCGGTACGGTGGCAGAAATCAAAAGCAGTCAGGGTGAAGTCCCTACGCCGGGGGAGCGGCTGCAATTGAACAGACTGATTTCGTTCGAGGAACAGGTGCCACTGGATAAAATGACGACCGGACAGATAATCGGTCGCAGTGGTGAGGTCAGGGTTGAAAAGTCGTCAGAGCTTGGTTGTGTTCAGTGCCACATGCCGCTGGTCAGGCGGCCCCTGGTCGAGGGTGGTGAAATGCATGATACGCGACGTCACCTGTGGCGCGGCGGGCATGATCCGACCATGGTAAAAAGCGCGCTGCGGGCCGGCCTGGTGGAGGAATCGACCGATTCACCGGACAGACGACGCGTTACCTTCACCATCGTCAATACCGGTGCGGCACATTACCTGCCGACTGGCACGCCAGATCGCCATCTCAGTGTGCAATTGCGCTTGCTTGATTCTCATGGGGAGGTTGTGGAACAAGAGGAGCATCTAATCAAGCGTACTATTCTGTGGCGCCCCTTTATCATTGATCTTTGGGATACGCGCCTGCCACGTTGGCAACCCCACAGCTATCATCTGGAGGTAAATCGCAACAGTAAGGCGGTAGCGGTTGAAGTTGTCGTGCGCTATCACTTGCTGGCGGAAAGCCGGCGCAAACGTATCGGATATGAAAACACGCAACCGATCGCCTATGAGGTCTTTCGCCAGCGACGAGCGTTACAGCCACCCTCCACGCAACAGGAAACGGAATGAAAAACAGAGAGGTACAGGATTTGGTTGTTATTGGTGGCGGCGCCGGTGGCCTGGTGGTGGCCAGTGTCGCCGCGCAACTGGGGCTTAATGTCATGCTGATTGAAAAGGCGGACAAACTGGGTGGCGACTGCCTGCATCATGGTTGTGTACCGAGCAAGACCCTGATTCACACAGCGAAGGTAGCGTATGAAATGCGTCACGCTGCCGAGGTGGGTTTGACTTCGGTGGAACCCGAGGTCGACATGGCAGCCGTCAACGGGCGCATCCGGGAGGTTGTCGAGCACATCCAGCAACATGATGATCCGGAGCGCTTCCGCAGCTATGGTTGCGAGGTGATTTTTGGCGCAGCGCGGTTCGTCGATTCACATCGCGTCGAGGTCGACGGGCAATACGTCGAAGGCAAGCGCTTCGTGATCGCCACTGGTTCCTGGCCGTTCATTGCGCCGGTTCCCGGTCTGGAGGACACGGGTTATCTTACCAACCTGGATCTGTTTTCCCTGCCGGAACTGCCAAAGCGGCTGGCGGTAATCGGGGGCGGGCCTATCGGACTGGAAATGGGGCAAGCGTTTGCCCGGCTTGGCAGCCAGGTGACGATCCTGCAACGCGGAGCGCATTTATTGCCGCAGGAAGATATGGAACTGACCGATGCCTTGCAGGCCTGTTTGAAACAGGAGGGCATAACCGTCCACACTGGCGTGGAAGTTGATCGGGTGTCCCATGGTAGTGAGGGGATCCTCGTTGAGGGAAGTGAGGGTTTACGGCTGGTGACGGATCAAATCCTGGTGGCAACCGGCCGCCGGGCCAATGTCGACAGACTTGGGCTGGAGGCGGCGGGTGTGCAATTTAGCAAACGTGGCATCGAGGTGGACCGCCGCATGCGCACCTCGCAAAAGCATATTTATGCCTGCGGTGATGTATGCGGACCATATGCTTTCACCCACATGGCTGAATATCAGGCCGGAATCGTGATTAGCAATGCCATTTTTCGTTTTCCCAAGCAGGTCGATTACCGCATCGTACCGCGGGTTACCTTTACCGATCCTGAACTGGCCAGTGTCGGCCTGACTGAAGCACAGGCGCAGGAACAGGACATCGAGGTGGGGGTGTTGCGCTTCCCCTTCAGCCAGGTGGACCGCGCCCTGACCGAAGGGGCCACGGCCGGTTCCATCAAGCTGCTGGTTCGTAAGGGGCGGGTCGTCGGAGCGACCATTCTGGGCGCGCAGGCCGGTGAACTGTTGCATGAGCTAGTGCTGGCCATGCAGACTGGCACGAAGATCAGCGACATTTCCGCTGCCATACACGCCTATCCGACCCGGTCGCAGATTCATCGCCGGGTGGTCAACACCTATTTTGGCGAGAAGCTGTTCAGCCGCAGTACGCGCACGCTTGTCAGGTGGATTAATCGGTTATTGCCCTAACCGGGTTCGCCATGCCACTTGAACCAGCAGCCTATGATGCCTGGTATTACACGCCACGGGGACGCTGGATCGGGCGACGGGAATTTTCCCTGCTGCGGCAGTTGCTGCAACCGGTCACGGGTACCAGTTTGCTGGAGGTGGGTTGTGGCACGGGTTATTTCAGTCGCCGTTTTGCCCGGGCCGGCTTACAGGTCACCGGTAGTGATCCAGATCCAGCCATGTTGGACTTCGCCCGGCAGCAGGATGGACGGATTGAATATCTGCAAGCCGATGCCCGGCGGTTGCCGTTTGCCGCTGGCAGCTTCGATTATTGTGCGGCCATCACCAGCCTGTGTTTTATATCTGAACCAAGCCTGGCGCTCAGCGAGATGTGGCGAGTCAGCCGGCGTGGCGTGGTGCTGGGCGTATTGAACCGGCGCAGTATGCTGCATCTCCAGAAACTGCATAGTTCCGGATATGCCGGCGCCCGCTGGGATGACCGGAGCGCGGTGCATGACTGGGTGCGGGAATTGACACCGACCCCGATCCGCGTGCGATTTCAAACGGCAGTGCTGTTCCCGGGCGGTGGCATACTGGGGCGGGGTCTCGAACCACTGCTCGCGCCGTGGTTGCCGTGGGGTGGATTTCTGTGTGTCGGGCTGGTTAAATCGGGACACTGAGGTGGAGGCCACTATGCACACGACATCGGATTCGTCCCTGGTTGTTCCCACGGCAGAGGAACTTTTCAGCGGTGGCCTGTGGCCGTCGCACGACTACGATCGCCAGCTCCGGCAACTGCGTGAACACTGCGGGCAGACTGTGTTTCTGGTCGAAGTAAAATTCAGCGATATCAATATTGCCGTCATGCTGGATAACAAACCCCATGTCTTGCTGCAAGTCATCGATTTTCCAGCACCGGATCCGTCGCGGCGACTGTATCCGCACATGCTGGTGCTGGATGATGGGCGGGGCGTGAACCTGGGCTGGATTGCCAGAGTAACGCGGGAGCAGCCGTTTGATCCTGAGCCCGAACAGGTGCTGTTTCAGGAACAACGTTTGATTTCACATTTATTGTTTCATGAACGACAGCTTTCCGACCAGTCGGTTGCACTGACGTCACGCCGCAACCTCGCGGCGCTGCTGAGGTCGTCACAGCAATTGCTTACTGACGAGTCGTAGGAAACAATGCACGCCACACTCCCGTTACTTCGCGCGACCGATTTCCCCCCCATTCGGCGGACGAGGCTGGAAGTTCTGCAAGTCAATCTGGGCTATTTGTGCAACCAGCAGTGCTTGCATTGCCATGTCAACGCCGGGCCAAAGCGCAAGGAAATCATGACCCGGGAGACAGTGGATGACGTGCTGACATTTTTATCCCGCAGCAGCGTCAAGACACTGGACCTGACCGGCGGTGCGCCGGAACTGAATCCCCATTTTCGTTACCTGGTCGGACAGGCACGCGCACGGGGTGTGCACCTCATGGATCGCTGCAACCTGACTGTTCTAAACGAGCCGGAGCAGGACGATCTGGCCAGCGTTATGGCGACCCATCAGGTGGAAATCTTCGCGTCCCTGCCTTGCTACTTGCAGGACAACGTGGACGGACAACGCGGTAAAGGTGTGTATGCCGGCAGTATTGAGGGGATACGAAAACTGAACGCGCAGGGCTATGGCCAGACTGATTCCGGACTGATCCTGAATCTGGTTTACAATCCCACCGGTCCCTATTTGCCGCCACCGCAGTGTCAGCTGGAAGCGGATTACAAGCGCGAGCTGGGTGAACGCTTCGGTATCCGCTTCAACCATTTGCTTACCATTGCCAACATGCCCATCAAACGGTTTGGCAGCATGCTGATTTCCAAGGGCCAGTTCGACGAATATATGCAGTTACTCAAAGGTGCCCATGTTGATGCCAACCTTGACACCGTAATGTGCCGGAATCTGATCAGCGTGGACTGGCAGGGTTACCTGTACGATTGCGACTTTAACCAGATGCTGAAACTGCCACTTAATCTGGTCGGTAAATCCCGCACGCATATTCGCAATCTCCGGACCGAACAACTGGACGGCAATCCTGTTGTCATTGCCGATCATTGCTATGGCTGTACCGCCGGGCAAGGTAGCAGTTGTGGCGGCGCCCTGAATCAATAAGACCACTGCAATGATACGCTGCGGAACTTGGCAACGGGTTAGGTTGCTCCAGGCCAGGCTATGAAGCCAGCGTTCCTTCCGCGTACCGTGATCATTCTGGGCCTGGTTTCGTTCCTGAACGATACCGCCAGCGAGATGATCACGCCGCTGTTGCCACTGTTTTTAACGGCCACTCTCGGGGCCGGGCCGGCGGTGGTGGGACTAGTGGAAGGTGTAGCGGAAGCGACCGCCAGTTTGCTGAAGCTCGTGTCCGGGCGGTTGGCGGATCGGGGCTGGAATGCCAAGCGCCTGGTAGTGGGTGGCTATACAGTGTCCAATGCTGCGCGGCCGCTCATCGGTCTCGCATTGAGCTGGGGCTGGGTGCTCATGCTGCGTTTTGGTGATCGGGTTGGCAAGGGTTTGCGCACCTCACCCAGGGACGCCCTGATCGCAGCCACAACCCCGACCCGACATCGTGGACGTGCCTTTGGTTTTCACCGCGCATTGGATAACGGCGGCGCCATGCTCGGACCGTTGCTGGCGTTTGGCCTGTTAAGCCTGCAAGTCAGTATGGAACATGTTTTTCTCTGGTCGATGGTGCCCGGTGCACTGGTAATACTGTTACTGGTTTTCGGACTGAAGACGACACCTTCTCGCCCGGTGAAAGTAGAATCATTACCGCCATTGAAATGGTGCCTTTTGTCGGCTCATTTGCGCGGACTGATCCTGGCGGCGGGCGGTCTTGCACTGGCGGCCGTTCCCGAGGCCTTTCTGGTGCTCTGGGCCACGGAGCGGGGCCTGATACTGGCCTGGGTACCCTTGATCTGGGCGGCGGCCAGCGGCGTCAAAGCTCTGGTTTCCGCCCCTGCCGGGAGCCTTTCGGATCACCTTGGCAGGATTCCGGTGCTGGTAATTGGCTGGAGTGCACGCATTGTGATTCTGATTGTACTGGCGCTTACCCATAACCATCCTCTCGCTGTATGGGGCGGTTTTCTGGCATATGCTGCCAGTCTCGCATTTACTGAAGGTGCCGAACGGGCCTTGATAGGTGATGTGGCACCGGCCGAGCACAAGGCGACCGCTTTCGGGTTGTATCACATGGTGGTCGGCCTGGCCGCACTGCCGGGTGCAGTTCTGTTTGGCGCCCTGTGGCAATGGTGGGGTGAAACGCAGGCGTTTTTCACCGCGGCGGGTATGTCACTGGTGTCAATTTTTATCCTGGTCCGGCTCAGTCGAGTCCGTGAATTGTCCTCCTCGGTCCGATGACGCCTTCCGTTTCGATCATCATCCCGGTGCTGAATGAAGCTGCTGCAATCGCCGACAATCTTGCCAGTTTACAGGCATGGCGAAATAACGGGGTAGAAGTGATCCTCGTTGATGGTGGCAGCCGTGATGCAACCCGGAGGCTCGCTAGCCAGTATGTGGATCGGGTTCTGAAAGCGTCAGCGGGACGAGCCTGCCAGATGAATACGGGCGCGGCCGTGGCGCAGGGTGAGGTGTTGCTGTTCTTGCATGCTGATACCCGCCTGCCGTCGACGGCAACGGCATTGATAAAGGCGGCCCTGGCAGGCGGCGACCGACAGTGGGGTCGGTTTAACGTTCGCTTGTCCGGGCGGCGGGTTATGTTCCGGCTTATCGAACGCATGATGAACTTGCGTTCCTGTCTGACCGGAATAGTGACCGGTGATCATGCCATGTTCGTTCGCCGCCATGTATTCGAGCAGGTCGGCGGATTCCCCGACATTCCTTTGATGGAGGATATTGCGATCAGTCGCCGCTTGCGAAAGATTTCCCGTCCCGTCTGCCTGTCAGTCCCGGTCGTGACATCCAGCCGACGCTGGGAGCAGGCCGGTATTCTGCGAACGGTGTTGCTGATGTGGATGTTACGCCTGGCCTACTTTCTTGGCGTGCCGCCGCGGCGACTGGCGGCGATTTATTACCCGGTGCGCCACCGACCATGACATATCGTTACCCCGCTGCACGTATTCTGATCTTTGCCAAGGCTCCGGTGCCCGGCAAGGTAAAAACCCGGCTGGTACCTGCGTTGAGTCGAAACGCCGCGGCCGAACTTCACAGCCAACTCACACGTCGCACCGTGCGGATGGCATTGGCCAGTCAGCTGGCGCCGGTGGATTTGTACTGCAGTCCCGATCTGCAACATGCTTTGTTTCTGGAATTGGAGAAGCTTGGCGTTCGGCGGGTTGCGCAAACAGGCCGGGACCTGGGCGAACGTATGTACCACGCACTGGACTCTACCCTGACCGACTGTGATCGGGTGGTGTTAATTGGCACTGACTGCCCCGTCATGGATTGCGGCTATTTGCACCAGGCGTTTCAGAAGCTGGACCAGTCTGACGCGGTACTGGGACCTGCTGAAGATGGTGGGTATGTGATGATTGGTATGCGCCGGGCTGAGGCCTCTGTCTTCGAGCAAATAGAGTGGGGCAGCGCACAGGTTCTGCAGCAAACCCGCGATCGGTTGCGAACTAGAGGTTTACGCTGGGACGAGCTGGCGACCTTATGGGATATTGATCGATACCAGGATCTGCAGCGATGGTATCCCGATACCACTGACCCTGAATCGGCCTGAGCGTGCCGTAGCGCGCATTGAATCAGTACAGACCAACCGGTCTGTCGTGTAGAGGGCTAGATACTGGGCAGCGTGATACCACGCGGTCGAAGTTAGTAATTACTCACATTTACTGTGATGCAGATCGCATCGCGGCAGACGTATTAGAAAATAAGCTTGTTTTAATATAGAAAAGCACTATATTAGAAAATGATTAATTAGTTTAAGGAATGCATCATGCTCGACACACTCACAATAATCGGTATCGTAATTGCGGCCGCTGTCGTCCTGGTACTCGTTACCCTGTGCAAAATACGTGGGTGCAACAAGCCAATTTGTTGAGTATTCCCTCTCAATACTGAGTTGGGCCGCAGGTAGCCTGTCTCAGGGCGCCTGCAATCCGGCTTCGTTCTTGTTTCTTTTCAGTGAATCCCCAGCCGCTGCATACGACGCCACAGGGTGGTGCGGTCAATGCCAAGGATACGGGCCGCCATGGCCTTGCTCCCATTAGCCCGTTTCAGTGCGTTTCGGATTTCGGCCTGCTGCTGAAAGTCGGATTCCTGTTCCTGGGTGGCAGTGTTGTGCGCCTTGCCTGATGCACAGTAGTCACAAATATCCTGGGGCAGACTCTCCGGGAGTACCACGCCCTTTTCCGCACAAATAATGCCGTGCTCCACGGCGTTCTCCAGTTCTCGCACATTCCCCGGCCAGGGATAGTTCATCAGCATCCGCATGGCGTCAGGGTGACACTGAGTATCGGCGGGATAGCCGCGTGCTGTGAGGCGGGAGCAGAAATAGTTTGTCAACAGCGGAATATCGCCCGGCCTGTCCCGCAGTGCGGGTATGGTCAGCGGGATCACGGCGAGGCGGTAGAACAGATCGGCACGGAAGTCTCCGTTGTCTACCATGTCACGCAAGTTGCGATTGGATGCCGCGATGATACGGACATTGACGCGTACCGGTTTGTCAGACCCCACCATTTCGAATTCCTGATCCTGAATTGCGCGTAATAACTTGGCTTGCAGATGCAGCGGGATTTCGCTGATCTCGTCCAGGAACAGGGTGCCGAGGTGGGCGGTCTGGAAGCGGCCAACGCGATCCCGATCTGCACCGGTGAAAGCGCCTTTGATGTGCCCGAACAGCTCCGATTCAATCAGGGTTTCCGGGATAGCGGCGCAATTGAGCTCAACAAAGGGGTGGTTGGCGCGGTTGCTGGCACTGTGAATCATGCGTGCGACATGCGTTTTACCCGTGCCCGATTCACCCTGCAAAAGCACAGAAGCCGTGGTTAAGGCGATTTGCTGGACCCGATCCACGATTTCCAGCATTCGGGGATCGCGGGTTTCGAATTCTTGTGGCCCCGATTTGAACACAGCCTCCAGGCGGCGTTGTTCTGTTCGGTTGCGGATCAACACCAGACGTAAATGCTGTTTGTGGGCCGGATCGGCTACCAGTCCACTGTGAAATTCCAGGTAGCGATAACTGTCGTCAACATTCAGGCGTTGCTCAAAGCTGACAAAATTCCCACTGGGTTTGCCGGCGGCATCTACCTCGCCGGCATCGATGGCGGCTTTCAGCGTTGCCCGTTGCAGATTGAATTTACCGATATCGTTCAAGCGCCGGATGGGTTCGTTCCCGGGGAGTCCCAGCAGTCGACCAGCGGAGGGATTCTGGTACACGACCTGGCCTTTTTGGTCGGCAATAATGACACCCTCATCGATATAGGAGACCACTGCTTCCAGCAGTGGCATGAAGCCGGATTCCTCGCGCATACCGAATGACCTTGTGGGTGGGTGTTGATGCAAAGTGTTGCAGTAAAACGGATGTGTTGCAACAAGCTGCAACGCCCTGATTTTGGTGTAACCCGTTGATTGTCTGAATATTAGGACGCCTATTTAGCACAATCAAAATTATTTTATGCTGCAACATCAACATAAAAAGTGCAGTTAAATCAATAGCTTGTGTTTTGGCATGCCACATGCTTATATATCTGTCCTACTTCAACATACTAATCGGGGGAAATTCATCATGGCTGACATGTTCTCAGAGGATTGGATGAAAAAATTCAAGGACGCCTGGAATGCGGAAAAGGATTTAAAGGACGCCCTGCAGAAAATCGGCTTCAATTCAGCCATTGGCTATGGTTTTGATGGCGAAGATGACCCGCGCGGGGTATTGATTGTGGAAAATGGCGAGGCAACCGACGGGGCCGCATACAACGGGCAGACCCTCAGCTGGGATTTGCGCGCGACACCTGCGGACTGGGAAAAATGGTCCAAAAAGCCACCGGGCATGATGGGACTGGGGATGGCCTACACATCCCGCAAGTTAAAATTTAAGGTTGGTGACTATGCTGCTATGATTAAAGACCCACGCATGGCTGGCCCTTTTATCAAGAGCTTTGCCGTAATGGGCCGGGTGAGCTAGGCACGCGGTCCATCCTTGAACAAGCTTGCAGTTACTCGCGCGCGCCTGGCGATGTGTAAAGGATGATTTAGCTATGATGAAAAGCACTGTTAAAAAGTGTTTTGTGCTGGTTCTGGCAGGCAGCCTGCCGCTGTTGGCAGGCGCCCATAATGGAACTGACCATTCCTACCAGACAAATAACAATAACAACGGCTATTCCAGTTATTCGAGGGATGATTTCAGGGAGAGCCGATCACAGACCAATCCGTATGGCTTCTCAGCCCATACCCGGCAACCTTCCGCTCCTTACTCCAGGCAGTCCTCCGTTTCGAACGATGTGATAACAGTCATGAGCAGCCCGGTCGGGGCGCATGTGAAACTGGGCGGTTCGGTGATTTCCTACAAGGAAGTCACCCTGACTGCCCAGCTGCCGGGGCGGGTCCAGTACATTGCTGGCGAGGCGGGGGATCATCTCAAGATCAATTCAGTACTGGTTGCACTGGATGATGATGACCTGCTTGCCAAGCGCCGGGCCGCCGTCGCCCAATTGAACAATATGGCGGCGGGTTATCGCAACTCACGGGTCCAGTACACGAAGAATGTCTGGAACCCGGGACAAAAATTCCAGAAATACTTTGTTCCGCCCCAGGCCGCGACAGGCGGTGGTGGTGGCTATTTCCCCCAGATGTTTGACCGGTTCTTCGGAATGGGCGGGGGCGGCGGGGGTAATAATTATTACAACAACTATTATTCCAATCCGTGGTTATACGGTAACCCCTGGATTGAGCGCCAGGCGGATCTGTATTCCAGTGCAACCGGGGTCAGCCAGGCAGGCAGCCAGGTGATGGCCGTTCAGGCACAGATCGATGAAGTGGATGCCAGACTGCTGGATACCCGTTCCATCGCGCCTTTTGATGGGGTCATCCTCAGGAAGCTGGTTGAAGTGGGCGATACCGTGCAGCCGGGTACGCCATTGATGACTTACGCGGATACGACTGATTTGCAAATCCAGGTTGAAGTGCCAGCACGCCTGATGCCCGGCCTGCAAACCGGCATGATTGTGCCGGCGACGCTGGATGTGGGAGACAAGGAAGTCAATGCGCGGATTTCACAAATCTACCCCCTGGCGGACCCGCAGCGGCATACCGTGACCGTCAAACTGGATCTGCCCAAGGGCGTCCCGGGCGGACCGGGGATGTACGCTGAGGTGAGTTTCCCGGATACCAGTGTGCCGGTGAGCAATTTACCGGTGATTCCTACCTCGGCCATCATCTGGCGTGGCAGTTTGCCGGCGGTCTATATCGTTAACGGTGACAACGAGACCGAATTGCGCTTGATACGACTTGGGGAACAATTGGACCAATACACCGTTGCGGTTCTGTCTGGCATTCGGATCGGGGAACGGTTGTATTCCAACCCGCCGCCGGGAATGAATTCCAACTGGTCCAAGCAACCGGCACACAAAAACTGAGCCCACTTTTTGGGCTAACCGGCAGGCAGCGGGAGCGAGCCAGGCGCAGATATGACTGAAAACAACAACACCAATAACCAACCGCAACAAGAGCCCGAACTGGATAAAGAACATCTGGGCCTGGCTGGTCGCATCACCAAGCAGTTTATTAATTCACCTGTTACCCCCTTGCTAATGATGGCCTTCCTGGCGATCGGTTTGCTGGGCCTGTTTTTTACGCCGCGACAGGAAGATCCCAAAATTTCTGTACCCATGGTGGATGTGTTCGTCCAGTATCCGGGGGCCTCAGCAGAACAGGTTGCCAGTCTGGTTACCGAGCCGCTGGAACGGTTAATGAGCGAGATTCCCGGTGTGCGTCATGTCTATTCGGGGACGCAGCGCGGCGGCGCGATGGTTACCGTGCGTTTTTATGTCGGTGAGAAAATGGGCCCGTCCATCGTCAAGGTCCACGACAAAATCCAGTCGAACCTGGACAAGATCCCGCCGGATGTATCCATGCCATTGGTTAAGCCGGTAGGCATTGACGACGTTCCCACCGTAACAGTGACGATGTGGTCCCGGGATGTGGATGACAGCACACTGCGAACCCTGGGTTTTGATGTTCTGCAACGGCTGAATGAAGTTCCCAACACCGGCAAAGGATTCGTAGTCGGCGGACGTGCCGAACGGATCCGGGTAGAAATATTGCCAGAGCGACTCGCCGGATTCGGTATTTCCCCGCAACAAATCGCCCACACTATCACCAGCGCCAACTCGGAAAAGCAGGCGGGTAACGTTGTGGGCGACGACAAGGCAATGACGGTCTATACCGGCGCCTTTATTCACAGTGCTGATGATGTGTCGCGGCTGGTGGTCGGAGTACGCAGCGGTGTACCGATCTATGTGCGGGATGTCGCGCGTGTCTTCATGGCGCCCGCAGAAACAAAACAGATTGTTAATTACTACAGTGGTGCGGCCAAAGAAGATAGTAATGCGGTTGCAGAAGCGGCAGTGACCATCGCGGTGGCGAAAAAGATAGATACCAACGGGGTGACGGTTTCAAAAAACATCATCAAGAAACTGGAATCGCTGAAGGGCACCCTGATCCCGGACAACGTGCATGTCGAAATCACGCGGGATTATGGCAAGACGGCTGACCACAAGGTCAACGAACTTTTAAAGGCGCTGTTCGAGGCGGCGGTGGCCGTGAGCATCTTGTGCCTGATCGGACTGGGGCTGCGTGCTGCGTCGGTAGTGATAATAATTATTCCAATTGTAATTCTGGTGACCATCTGGTCGGCCTGGATATTGAATTACACCATCGACCGGGTCAGCCTGTTCGCGCTGGTGTTTTCCATTGGCATCCTGGTCGATGACGCAACGGTAGTGGTGGAAAATATATTTCGACGATGGCTGACCGCGGGCAAAACGACGATGGACATTGCCATCGATGCGGTGCGTGAAGTCGGCAACCCGACCATCCTGGCAACACTGACGATTATTTCGGCCATGCTCCCGATGGGTTTTGTCAGTGGACTGATGGGGCCCTACATGCGTCCTATCCCGGTGCTGGGAGCATCAGCGATGTTCTTCTCTCTGATTGCCGCGTTTGTATTCGCTCCCTGGATGGCCATGCGGGTGCGCCCGAAGCTGGAGGCGCTGAAAAAAGCCGAACACCGGGAAGAAAAGTTCCGCGGTATGGTTGGCCGCTTCTATCGGCCATTCATGAAACCCCTGTGCACCAATCGGGCTATCGGTCTGATGTTCCTGTTTGGTTTGATTGCAGCCACGCTGCTTTCCTGCATGCTGTTCTATACCCAGTCCGTGGTCGTCAAGATGTTGCCGTTTGACAACAAACCCGAGTTTAACGTGGTTATCAACATGCCGGAAGGGACAGCGTTGGCTGTGACTGCCAACGTCACTTCGCGGTTGGCCGAGGAGTTGCGTGTAGTACCCGAAGTGACAGACCTGCAGACTTATGTGGGCACCGCTTCCCCGTTCAATTTCAACGGTATGGTGCGGCACTACTACCTGCGCGACAAACCATGGCAGGCGGACATCCAGGTCATGCTGCTGGACAAGAATGATCGTGACCGCAGCAGCCATGATATCGCCGAATTCGCCCGCCATACCCTGACCCCGATTGCCAAGGAGATGGGGGCCAGGATACAGGTTGTCGAAATGCCACCCGGGCCGCCTGTGTTGCAAACAGTCGTAGCGGAAATATACGGTCCGACATCGGAAACCCGGCGCCAACTGGCCACCGAGATGACCGCATTATTCGAGGAAGTACCGAATATTGTCGATGTGGACAACTACATGGCGGAGCCGTTTGAATACTGGCAGTTCAATGTGGATATGGACAAGACAGTCCGGCGAGGTATCTCGGTTGACACCATTAATAACAACCTGTCGATGGCGATGGGCGATTACAAGCTGGGTGACATCAAGCGTGGTGCCGTACGCGAACCAACCTACATCATTATCCAGGTGCCATTACCGATCCGCTCCCAGGTCGAGCGTCTGGGCGGCCTGCCAATACCAACCTCGGACGGGGGCGCCGTGCCGTTGCGGGAACTGGGCCGGTTTATTCGCGCCAAAGAGCAACCCATTATCTATCATCAGGACCTGCGTCCGGTTGAATATGTCACCGGGGAAATGGAAGGTCGGTTGGGAGCCCCCATCTATGGCATGTTTGGGGTCGAGGATCTGTTGGAAAAATACACCGCACCGGACGGAGTGAAAATTACCGGCATGCCATGGGGTTTGATCGGACCGCCAGAAGATGACAATCAATCAGGTTTCGAATGGGGCGGTGAATGGACGGTGACCTATGAGACCTTCCGTGACATGGGCGGTGCTTTTATGGCAGCGCTGGTCCTGATCTACGGCCTGATTGTCTGGGAATTCAAGAACTTCAAACTGGCCGGCCTGATCATGGCGCCGATTCCACTGACACTGATCGGGATTATTCCGGGCCACTGGATTATGGGCGCCGAATTCACCGCCACCTCGATGATTGGATTCATCGCTCTGGCCGGAATTATTGTGCGTAACTCGATTCTGCTGGTCGAATTCGTCAAACACGAAGTCGAGAATGGCAAAGACATTCGTGAAGCAGTTATTCTGGCGGGGCAAACCCGGATGAGGCCCATCTTTATTACGTCCCTGACCCTGATGGCCGGTGCAGCCGCAATTTTGTCCGATTTTATTTTCCAGGGCATGGCTGTCAGCCTGTTGTTCGGGGCCGGTGTTTCCACAATCCTGACCCTGGTGGTTATCCCGCTGGGTTGTATCAGCGCACAGAAACAGTTCTATCTGATAGCGCAATCGGAAGGCTACGATATTCACGCTGAGGAAGTGAGTTGCGAAGTTGAAGCCGAGCCTGAACTGCCGCCGATGCCGTTGTGGATGCGTATCTACAGCAAGGTGGTAGGCGCGGCGTTCTGGATATTCTATATCGTGCGCGGTATCTACCTGTTGTTGTCATCCATCATCGTCGGCTTGCTGGAGAAATACAGAGGCGGGTCTGAACCCGGACCGGATGACAACGGCCCCGCGCCGACGCCACCCCCATCTTCACCTCCCCCGACCGGCAGCGGCGGAGATGGTGACAGCGGTGCCGCGGCGCCGAACGCAGACAAGCCAGGTACTGCACAATCATCCGCAACCAAGCCCGCCGCGACAAAAGCGGAACCCGAGCAGCCGGTCAAGAAAAAGACGACCAGGAAAAAAACCGCCCATCGCAAGATAGCGCCGGCCAAGGAAAAAACGCCGCCACAGGAAAAAACCTCACCCGGCAAGGCGAGTGAAAAGCCGAAACCGGCAGGCAACCGGCCACACAAGCGTCGTGGTATCAAGTTAAAGACGGACTAGACAAATTAAAGGTAATGCTATGAAAGACCAGATTGTAAATTCCTTGGGTGCCCTGACATTGGGTTTGGCTATCGCAGGTGTGAGTTTAATCACAATCGCACAGGACAAGGCTTCGGACCGCACGGATGACACGACAGCAGGAACGGCTGCCATACCGCCACCCCCCCCAGGGCCTTATCGGTATGTGGACACGGAAACTGCGCCGGCAATGCCTGTCCGACCCATGCAACCGATTATGCCACCACCGCCTGTCGCCCATGGCGGGTCCTATGAGGCTCATGCTGAAGTGCACGCGGAATCAGGCTCGCCACCGGCCTATCGGCCTGGACCGATGCGCCCGCCCCAGCCCCAGTGGGGCCCAGGACCGAACCAGCCGCCGGCCCAGCAACAGTGGGGCCCGGGACCGAACCAGCCGCCGGCCCGGCCCGACTGGGCCCAGCGTCCGAACCAGTCGCCGGCCCAGCAACAGTGGGGCCCGGGACCGAACCAGCCGCCGGCCCGGCCCGACTGGGCTCAGCGTCCGAACCAGTCGCCGGCCCAGCAACAGTGGGGCCCGGGACCGAACCAGCCGCCGGCCCGGCCCGACTGGGCCCAGCGTTCGAACCAGCCACCGGCCCGGCCCGACTGGGCCCAGCGTCCGAACCAGCCGTCGGCCCAGCAACAGTGGGGCCCGGGACCGAACCAGCCGCCGGCCCGGCAACAGTGGGGCCCGGGACCGAACCAGCCGCCGGCCCGGCAACAGTGGGGCCCGGGACCGAACCAGCCACCGGCCCAGCCCCAGTGGGGCCCGGGACCGAACCAGCCGCCGGCTAATTCTGGCTGGGCAGTACCGCAATACCCATACGGACCCGGTGGGCCCAACAGGGCTGCACCTGGCCAGAATGCCTATGACAATCCACCGAACAGCCAGACACCGGGTGCCCGATAGTGAATTCAGGCAGTAAACAACCATGAACACGATGAGGTATTGGCAATCTAGTCTGCTGGCAGTGGGTATTGTCCTCATTGCAGGAATCGTCAGCCCACTCCTGGCGGGCCCGTATAGCAAGTCAGCACAGACCAATATCTATGGCACTGACCGTAATAACGGTCCGACCTGTTGCTACTCGGAGGAGAAAATATGGGAAAAGACCGGTTCGCAGTCAGGCTGGAGTGTCGACAACCGGCACTATGATCCCTACGGTTTTCCGCAACGGGATGAATATCGCGACACGCGACCCGATCCACTGCCGCGGGACGTGGAAACCGGAAATCCCTGGTCGGTGCAGGCATATGACTATGCGGACGATTCCCGCCGCACCGGTAACAGTGGCAACCCGTGGGTAAATGCGCAGTTTTATCAGCCGCCAGCCTATCTGTATCCGACCCCGGTCAGAACTGGCATGGCTGGCATGAATTCACCGTATGGTCCGGGCGGCCTGGGCGATCCCTATCTTGGCCTGTACGAGCTGGGCGCGCCGGGCTTGATGTATCCAGGGCTGGGCGGGCCCCTCGGCATGCTGGGTCCGTTAACACCGTTAGGCCTGTATGGCCCGGGGATCGGACTGGGGCCGGGGATCTGGTAATAGGGTAAAGGTGAAGAGTGATAAATCGGATTTGTCTTGACCTGAAACAACACATGCAATGTGAAACTGGTTTATAAATCATATTGTTGTGATAGAGGAGATGAGCGGGGCTCCCTGCGTTCATGTCTCATGCAGTCTGGGAGCAGGGTGACATGGCCTGCCATGTCGTTAATTCTTTAAATTTAAGAAGGAAAGTAAAATGAGCAAACTGAAAACTGCACTGGGCATAGCTGCCATCGTCGGTGCCGCATCACTGCCACTCTCTGCTGCCAATGCTTGGTGGGGCGGTGGCCCATGGGATGGTTCGGGTGACGGCTGGGGTGACGGCAATATGTCGTTCAACATGAGTGGCCGTGGTACCGGCCGTGGTTACGGCTATGGCCGTGATTACTATGGTCCTGGTTACGGTTACGGTCCGGGCTACGGTGGTTATGGTCCGGGCTATGGTGGTTATGGTCCGGGTTACGGTGGTTATGGTCCGGGCTACGGTGGTTATGGTCCTGGCTACGGTGGTTATGGTCCTGGCTACGGTGGTTACGGTCAGGGTTACGGTGCACCTGCCCCACAGCAACAGGCTCCGGCCAAGTAAGACCAGTTGAGGGGATATCACACGGACGTGTGCCCCCTCATATTTATTGAGTTTGTATTTTTGGCATAAGCGTTAGTGTATGACTCTGTGTCAGATATGGAGATGAACGAAATGAAAACATGTTGGCGCCCTTTACTGCTTGGCGCAGGTGTTTTTCTCTGGTTTATTACGGCACAGGCCGCGAGCCAGGTAATCCAGTTCTCAGCAACCGCTGTGCAACAGACGCCGGATCGTCCGGTCATGAAGGCCAAGATTTATGTCGGTGCGGACGCGGTTCGCAGCGAATATGAAATGAATGGGCAGAAATTCGTGGAAATCGTCCGCGAGAAAGAAAAAACCCGGATTATGCTGAATCCTGCCCGGAAGGAATACGTAGTACAAACAGGCGCGTCGGTTGACTTGCCCGAAACCCGCGCAAAAAAAACGGATGTTACCCCCTGTGAAGGCGTAACAAATGTCACGTGCGTTAAACTGGGTGAAGAAAATGTCAATGGTAGGGCTGCTGAAAAATGGGAGTTTATCAGTAAGAATCAAGGACGTGAATTACGCAGCCTGGTCTGGCTTGATAAACAAAAACGTTTGCCGGTAAGACAGCTCTACCCGGATGGATCGATGTCTGAAATGAATTTATTGGGCAAGGAAAAAGTCAATGGTCGTATGACCGAGAAATGGGAGGTCGCTACTATCCAGACCAATGGTCAACGTTCGCGCTCCCTGCAATGGCATGATGTACAGTTGAAAATTGCCATTCGAGAAGAATTACCGGGGGGATATTTGCGCGAATTAAAGGATATCAATTTTGGCAAGCAACCAGGCAAGTTGTTTGAAGTTCCGTCAGATTACAAACAGATTGATATGCCTGCGGAACCAGTGAGTGGGCCGGGCCGTTAGTTGCCAGGCTAATTGACAGGACGACAGAGATGATTACAGTAATTGCCAATCTCAAAGGCGGCTCAGGCAAGAGCACCGTGGTATTCAATCTTGCCATGTGGCTGCAATCCAAAGCTCAGCCTGTGGTGGCATATGACCTCGATCCACAATGCACCTTGAGTGATGTGGGTGAAGTACGCCGTGAGGAGGGATATACACCACCGTTACAGGTATACCTGGGTGAGGGTAATCTCAAAGAGCAGTTAAAATATCATCCGGGGGAAGTGCTGGTGGATGTTGGCGCTGCAAACATGGAAGGTATGAAAGCCGCACTGTCAGTGGCAGACACCGTGCTAATTCCGGTTCCGCCGAGTCAGCCGGATGTCTGGGCAACGCAGAAGTTTTTAAAAATCATCGAAGAAGCGATTGCGGATGTGAAAACTAGGCCTGTTGTTAGCGCCTTCGTAAATCGCGCAGATACCCACCGTGCCGTGCGGGAATCCGATGAAACCGAGGAAGCGTTGGGCATGTTGCCGGGAATCGAAGTGCTGCCATACCGGCTGTGTCAACGCACAATTTATCGCCGTTCTCTGAGCGAGGGACTCGGTGTGTTTGAATTATCAGCCCGAAGCAAGGCGTCCAGTGAATTTGAAGAATTCGCAAGGGCGCTTTATCCCGATTATAAAGATGGCAAGAAACGACGCAAGTCAGCCTAAAGGAATTTTAAAATATGTATGCAATCAGAACTTTGCTTAGTTATAGCCTGGTGATCATTATCGTAGCCGCTGTGGTGCTGGCTTTTTATTATCGTGATCAACTTATGCCTGAAGTAGATGCAATATACGAAGATGTCGAGAGTTGGGTAAACGATCGGCAACCAGCATCGACTACTATCGCTGAGACGCAAACCGCAGAAACAGCGGTAGAAAATGTCCAGCCTGAAGTTGAAACTACCGAAACCCCGATGGAGCAAGGCGAGACTGTCGTTGAATCTACAGAAACTGTGGTGAGTGGACCGGGGGAGGCTGCGGTTGAAGCGCCCGGCGAAATGACAACCGGGGCCAGAATGGAGCCGGAAGTTGAAACAACGGATCTGGCTGAAATACCGTCCGAGGTGGCGACCGAAGCACCGGCGTCTCCCGAACAACAAGCAGGTGTGACGACGCCACCTCCGGCAGCAACAGCAAGCAGTGACATGATGGCAGCGGCCAGTCTGCCGGGACCGACATCTGATTCACAATCGCAACAGGTTATTGATCAGCCCGGGGTCGGGGACAAGACCGACGTGCAGGACAAGGGCAGGCTGGAACACGAGCTGATCAGACAGGCGCGGCAGGCATTTTGGAATCGCCAATATGGAGAGGCCGAAGCAGCTTACAAAGATCTGATCGAAATTAGCCCGGAAAATCCGGATCTGTATGGTGAGCTTGGCAATCTATATTACTCCATGGGCAAATGGGAACTGGCCGGCACCGCTTATTATGCGGCGTCGACACGCCTGTTGAAGTCAGGACAGACCGGGCAGTTAGGTTATCTGGTACGTGTCCTGAAAGGCCTGGATCCTGATCTTGCGGAAAAACTGGAACAGGACATGAAGCAAACAAACTAGGTTTTCGAGCGAAGCAGTCAACGAAGCTAAAGACGGGCAGTCTGCGTGTTGCCCATCCAGAATAACGGGAAGTTTGGAACAAGACCGAAAAAAAGAAATTTAGGGTGATGTTTTGGCAAATATAATTGGTGATATGAAGGATAGTTACGTGAATGAATCGACCAATCCTGACGAGAAGCTCGGTAAGGATATCGATAACCTCGATGCCCAGAATTATATGGAGGGCGGCGCCCTGCATCTGGAGCGATTGGCCGATGCATTTCTGGCCAGCGCCAAACGTTGGGAAATGATCGTCTATCCATCGTTATTTGCATTTATCATTCTGGCCGGGTATGGGTTCTTTCTTATTTATAGCCTGACCAAGGATGCGCATAGTATGGCGCAGGATATGGCGTCAATCTCGGTCAAGATGGATTCGATATCTCAGAATATGGTGCTAATGACCCAGACCCTTGATTCACAGAATGCCTCGATGAGCGATATGGTCGTCAGTATGCGCGGCATGAATATGTCTATCAATCAAATACGCTACGATATGTCGATCATGAACCAGAGCGTATCGCGGCCCATGTCATTCATGAACAGCTTTATGCCCTGGTGAATACAGGGCTTAGCCAAATTCAGTAACGGGAATAAAAGTAATGTTTGGAGTCGATAAAGATGTAGCAGAACGGCTGCATAATCTGGAAAAGCATTTGCGAGATGAAAATCCGCTGCTGGTAAAGGTGGTCAGAAAATATCGGCAGCTGGATCGTATTGCGTGGCGTACCGGTTTATTGGCACGCAATCAGTCCTATGCAGCGATGATTCCATGGTGGCCACTGATTTCAGTGCTAGGTACATTTTCTGCGGGTAAGTCTTCTTTCATTAATCAGTATCTGGGGCGGGAACTGCAGGAAACCGGTAACCAGGCTGTGGACGACAAGTTCACTGTAATTTGTTATTCGAGCGATCCGCAAAGCCGTAATTTGCCAGGTGTTGCGCTTGACGCGGATCCGCGCTTTCCGTTTTACCAGTTCAGTGAAGAGCTGGACAAGGTGGCAGAAGGTGAAGGTGACCGCGTCGATGCCTATCTGCAACTAAAGACTTGTAACAGTGAGCAACTACGCGGCAGGATCATCATTGATTCCCCCGGTTTTGATGCCGACTCGCAACGAACAGCTACGCTTCGAATAACTGATCATATAATTGATTTGTCTGATCTGGTGCTGGTGTTTTTCGATGCGAGGCATCCCGAGCCTGGTGCCATGCAGGACACATTGACCCACCTGGTTGGTAATACCATTAAACGTCATGACTCAAGCAAGTTCCTGTATATCCTTAACCAGATTGATACGACTTCGCGGGAAGATAACCCCGAGGATGTGGTAGGAGCCTGGCAGCGTGCCCTGGCGCAAGAAGGACTGACCGCTGGAAAATTCTATAATATTTACAACCAGACGGTAGCTAACCCGATTGATGATGCAGCACTACGCGAGCGTTATGAACGCAAGTGCAAGGAAGATCTGGACGAGATTTATACACGTATGGAACAGGTGCGTGATGAGCGGGCTTATCGGATCACAGATGCCCTGGAAAAAACCGCCCGAATAATCGATGAAGTGCGGATTCCGCAATTACAACAGTTACTATCTCGTTGGCTGCGAGGTACTGTATGGCGGAATGTGTTTGTCTGGCTACTGATAATGGGCGTACTGATTGCATTGTCCGTAAAAGCGGGTTACTGGAACGGGTTGCAGTTTTATGCGCCCTGGCAGGATTTGATAATCGAAACGCCCCGCCGCATGGCTGTGGCTGGGCTCGTTGTATTCATATTTGTATTACTGGTGCATGGCCTGTCCCGTCACTGGGCTGCCAGAAGTACCTTACGCTACCTGCGCAAGACAGCAATCAGTGATGAAGAAGCTGAAATGCTGGGCCGCGCGTTCCGGAAAAACACACGTTGGTGGCGCAGCGTCTTTCGTCCTAACCCGGTGGGTTGGGGACGTCGGGTACATCGGAAATTGCATGCCATCATTGCAGCCGCAGACGAACATATCCAGTCGCTGAATGATCGTTTTACCAGTCCCTCTGGTAAAGGTGATGGTTCAGATGTCATGCAAGTAGCGGCTGAAACTGAAGTCAAAACAGAGGTGAAGGATACCCCGACCACCGAGCCAGACGCTTTGCCCACAGAAAGCAGGGATCCCGACGTAACAGATTCCGCAAACGAATCTGAACTGAAACATTAAGTATGAGTAACCAATATCCAGAGTATGGGAGACTAATATCATGATTGAAGAAGATAAAGACAAGCCGGGCGGTGCTGCTGCAGCCAGTCCGACCAAGAAAAAGGCCAGCAAGAAAAAGACGGTGGCTAAAAAGAAATCGGTGAGTAAGAAAACAACCAGTCAGAAAAGCACCGATACCTCGACAGCGGCGGGGGCAGGGGTAGCTGCCAGTACGACTGCCAGTGCAGTCAGCAGTGCCGACAAGAGCAAGCGTGAAAAACTGAATGAAAAGCTGCATGACATGGGGGTAATGCCAGATAGCAAGAAACCAAAGACGCCAGCGGCGGTACCCCTGTCAGGCATGATCATGGGTTCTGTCGTCATTCTGGTGATTATTATTCTGTCTTTGTATGTCTGGTATGAACGGCGCGATGCCACACAAGCGACAGCCCAGCAACCTGCTCCGATGTATCCGGGTATGGCCGGACCCGCTGGTGCGAATGGTAACGCGCGTCATCCGATGATGGCACCGGGCCCGTGGGGTCCCTACACAGCACGTGGACCGGTATCGACGTCAGACCAGTCTGACGGTAACGCAGACGGGGAAGCAGGCTCATCTACCGGCATGCAACCTTCGGCCCGGCCGGACTGGGCAAATCGCCCGAACCCGCCGGAACGGCCTGACTGGGTAGACGCACAACGCCGAGCTCAGCCACCCGCTCGGCCGGAGTGGGCCTCACGTCCTCCAGTACGGGAACGACCGGACTGGGCGAATCGCCCGACTCCCCCGGAACGGCCTGACTGGGTGGAGGATCGCCCTAGCCAGCCGCCCGCACGACCGGACTGGGCAACGCGTCCACCCGTCTGGGAACCTGTGCAACGACCGGACTGGGCGAACCAGTCCACACCACCGGCTATGCAGGAGCGTGCCGGGAACGGGGAGAACACGGGCCCGATGTTACAGCGCCCGCCATACCGTGGCTGGGGTTACCGGGGCTACCCGGGTTATCCCCCGTACTATGGTCCGGGCGGGTACCCGCCGCGCCCCTATTACTGGTAATAAAAAATGCCCCGAACCGGGGCATTTTTTCAGATTGATTTTGACGTGAATCGATAAAGGGTATAACTATACTAAAATTAAATAGTGCAATGATTACTATTTGGAGAACATACATGCGCGGGCCAGAATATCAACAGGCGGCAGAGACTACCGGTTCTAGTGTGGATTAACAGGTGATAGGAACGACACTTACATCCTGGATACTGCAGGTTGCCAGGGGCCTGGAAGACTACGGAGTCGATTATCGACCGCTGTTCCGTCAGGCTGGTCTGGATCCGGAACTGCTGAAAGATCCCAACGCCCGTTATCAATACACGGCTATTGCGCGGTTGTTTCATCTGGCTGCCGATGCGACGGGGGATGAGTGTTTTGGTCTGAAAGCTTCAAAACATTGGCATCCGACAACCTTGCACGCGCTGGGCTATGCATGGTTGGCGAGTCATAGTTTAAAAGAAGCCTTCGAACGTCTGGAGCGCTACCTGAAAATCGTCAGCAATGTGGCCAAGCTGTATTTCAAGCAGGAGCAAGATACTTACACATTACGCTTTGGTGATGTTCTACCGCGCCACGATGGGATTGAACATCCAGCACAGGTTGATCTGGCATTCGCTGTTCTACTTCGAATGTGCCGCACAAGCTGCGATGGAAAATTCAATCCACTTCAGGTCGAAATTACCCATGCCCAACCGGCGTGTCATGCGGAATTTGAAACCCATTTCGGGTGTCCGGTAATTTTTAATGCCAAACATGATCAGGTGGTGATGGATGCGAAATCTGTTGAAGCCGCACTGCCAACCGGGAACACCGAACTGGCGAGGGTTAACGATGAAGTTGTGTCCCGTTATATTGCCAACATGGATCGGAGTGATATCGTAACCCAGGTCAAGGTCACTATTACGGATAGTCTGCCCTCTGGCCACGTTACCGAAGATCATATTGCCGGTAGACTTAACCTCAGCCGACGCAGCTTGCAACGAAAGTTGCGTGAGCAGTCAACCAGTTATCGTGAATTGTTGGAAAATACCAGAAAGGAACTGGCTGGCCAGTATATGGCTGATAAAAGCTATTCAATCAGTGAGATTACCTACTTGCTGGGTTTCTCGGACCCCAGTAATTTCAACCGGGCATTTCGCCGCTGGAAGGGGGTTTCCCCAAGCGCCTATCGAAATCGTCCTCACGCCACCCCGACAGCAGGACTATTCCAGTAACTGGGGTAAATACCTTTGATTACAGGGGTGATTCCGCCAGGGGAGCCAGTCTGGTTCGATACTTGTTCAGAATTTTCTCGTAACTGCCATCAGCCCGCATCTCTTTCAATGCCTTATTGAATGCCTCGGCAATTTGCTTGTGGTCGGGACGGGAACGGCTAACTGCCATATGCATCTGGCGTTTGGCCACAGGTTGGCCGACAAACTCAAAATCACTGATGGAGTTGGGCAGATAGTTGGTCAGTTCGTTCCGAATAACCCAGCGGTCCCCCAGAGTCAGGTCGATCCTGCCGCGCTGCAGTAACAACAGGTTCTGAATGACATGATTGCTGGGTATTTTGACAAAGTTGGTCGCCGCGTTGAATTCCTCGCCATAGGCATAGTCAGTTACGTAGCCCACCAGCAGGCCATTTAAATCAGCCAGCGAGCGGAATTTTATCGGTCGATTCCTCAGTTTGACGAAACGGATGACATTTTCAAAATAGGGATCGCTGAAGTAGAGGGTTTTATTGCGTTCGGGGGTATACCAGGCCGTCGCTATCGCGTCGTAAATACCGATAGAGGCACCTTGCAGAACCCGTGGCCAGGGTCCGATGGTAATCTCGGTTGAATAACCGGCGCGTTTGAGGACCTGGGTCACAATGTCCATGCCGGCGCCTTTCTCGGGCATGGTTTGATCGGCATAGGGCGGCCACGAGCTTGAAGCGAGTTTCAGTACCTTGCTGGTATCTGCTGCCAGCAGCTGTTGTGCCGGATATGCCAGACTGAGCAGAATGGCAAGAGCAGTGCGTATGAGTATTTTCAACATAAGAATTGTCCAGTTTTTATTGCGGCAAACCCAGGATTAAACAACCATTGACCAGAAGGATAGCATACGCATTCACCCGGGATGTAGTGCCACGGCATGTAAAAGACCGCCCAAAAAAGGGATAGTCTGGTTGGTGGCAAATTCCCAGATGCCCGTCCGACTTTTTTGGGCGGCAACCTCGGGCTGAGAAGATTACTTCACTTCAACCGCACCGTGAATGGTGTTTGCGGGCCAGGCACGGGGTGCCGGTATCAGTTCCATGCGCTCGATACTCGACATGGGAATCCACAGCATTTTGTCTTTCAGCATGAGAATCAACTGACCCGCCGCCTGGAGTGACTCGATATTGCGGGTAATATTTGAATTTTCATCCTGCTGACGAAATGCAAATTTTTGTGACTTGCCAGTCACATAGTGGATAGTCAGAGAATAGATTTGTTTTTCGCTCATAGTGCCATCTCATGTTCTGGTAAACAGTTTCGACTATATCCTGAATCCAGGCTGGTTGAGAATATGACTGCCGTCATTGAATTGTCATTTTGCGGTATAAAAAACGTCATATGGTATCAGGATAATCTTAAATCATGGATGCCAAGTGCGAGGTCATGCGCACCCTGCATGTCTGCATGGTGACCGAGACATATCCGCCGGAAGTAAATGGGGTGGCGATGACTCTGCAGCGGCTCGTTACAGGATTGCTGGTTAATGGCCATCGGGTTTCACTGGTGCGTCCAAAGCAACAACCACTAGACCGTCCAGGTTGTTGTGACAAGCCGGCAGTGATACTGGTACCTGGTTTGCCGATACCAGGGTATCAAGGCCTGCATTTTGGACTGCCATCCCGGAAACGATTACTTTCGATATGGCGTGATGTCCGGCCAGATGTCATCTATGTTGCAACTGAGGGTCCGCTCGGCAGATCCGTTATTTCTGCTGCTGAGCAGTTGGAAATACCGGTTATCAGCGGTTTTCACACCAACTTTCAAAATTACATGCGGTATTACCGACTTGGCTTTGTCCGTCGCAAGGTCCTCGAATATCTACGTAATTTTCACAATCGCAGTCTGGCCACACTGGTGCCAAATCCGGCGATGCAGGTTGAATTACAACAGGCTGGCTTCCGAAATGTACAGGTTCTTACTCGCGGGGTAGATTGCAGCCTGTTTATGCCACAAAGGCGGCAAGAATCAATCCGGTGTGGTTGGGGTGCTAAGCAGACTGACCTGGTCATTCTATATGTGGGGAGATTGGCAGCGGAAAAGAATATAGACCTTTTTATTCGCAGTTATCGTGCCATGCGGAAGATGAACGCAAATGTCAAAGCCGTGGTAGTTGGAGATGGCCCCCTGTATAAACAGCTGGTACGTCAAAACCCGGACGTGGTGTTTTGTGGAATGCAGCGTGGTCGAAGACTGGCGGCTCTTTATGCCTCTGCAGATATGTTTCTTTTTCCCAGTCTGACCGAAACGTTTGGTAACGTGACTTTGGAAGCCATGGCCAGCGGTCTTGTGGTGCTTGCTTATGATTATGCAGCGGCCAGGCAGCATATCAGAAACGGCGAAAATGGTTTCACGATTTCATGTGGTGATGAGACGGGATATATAAATGCTGCCAGAAATCTGGTAGCCGATGACAAAAAACTGGCTATGGTTCGTAGTCGTGCTCGTACACATGTGGAAGCGCATGACTGGAGTGGCATTGTCAGGCAATTTGAATCCGTATTATATCAGTGCCTGGTTACACGTCATGAAAATTTCACATAACTTACTCTGAAGTGTCATACGAGGTGCCTAGCCTTATATGAAACTTGGTGGAGAATTGTTATGGGCACCATACAAAAACTAAAGCCACGTAAGTACCGTTCTATCTGGTTATCGGATATCCACCTTGGTTACAAGGGTTGCAAGGCAGAATATCTTCTTGATTTTCTCAAAACTACAGAGAGCGACATCCTGTATCTAATCGGAGATATTATCGACTTGTGGTCCGTAAAGAGAACCATGTATTGGCCCCAGTCACACAACAACATTGTTCGCACTATTCTCGACAAGGCAAAACAGGGGACCCGGGTTATATATATCCCCGGTAATCACGATGAACAATTACGTGAATATGCCGGCATGGTATTTGGGAATGTAGAAATCCACCACGAGTACACCCACGTTGCACCAGATGGAAAGCGGATGCTGTTGGTGCATGGCGATGCCTATGACGCAATTATGAAATGTCGTGGCGTCAAGAATTACATTGGCAATCTGGGTTACGAAGCACTTTTATACTGTAACCGACAGATTTCGCTGATTCGAAGGACGTTTGGATTCCCTTATTGGTCACTATCAGGATTCGTCAAGCGACAGGTGAAAGATGCGATGGAGCATATAAATAATTTTGCCGAAGTTGTTTGTATGGATGCTGCCAAACGTGGTTTTGACGGTGTCGTGTGTGGTCATATTCACCATGCCGACATCAGGGAGGTTAGAAATATTCTGTACTGTAACGATGGTGATTGGGTGGAAAACTGCACCGCCTTGGTCGAGCAGAAAAATGGTCAAATGGAACTGATTCACTGGACTGAGCAGCAAGTTACCCTGAATGTTAATCACGTCAATATTACATCTGATCCCGTTGCCGCCTGATAAAAAACACCATGAGCACAATAAATATTAACTCAATTGCCCAGTTCTTTTCGATTCTGGATATGGCGGGTTGTCGATTGTGTAATCGAGTAAGCCGAAAGCGGGGGTTAGAAAGGTTTTTTGCGTTAGTCAGCCGTCTCGGCGATGGTATTTTCTGGTATACGATCATTGCCATTCTTCCATTGACAGATGGCGCGCAGGGTTTGAATGTAAGTATACGTATGGCTGTCGTCGGTATGATTGGTGTTTTGATTTATAAAGTAATCAAGGTAGGGACTGAACGTCCGCGGCCCTATATCGTTGACGAAAGAATTCAGCTTGGTACTGCACCGCTGGATAAATACAGCTTTCCATCCGGACACACGCTGCACGCAACTTCCTTCACTATGGTCCTGGTACATTACTTTCCCGGCTTATTCTGGGTAGTGATCCCATTCGCAATTCTGGTTGCCATATCCCGTGTTGTTCTGGGGTTGCATTATCCTACAGATGTGTTGGCTGGTGTGCTGCTTGGTATGGTCCTGGCGATCCTGGCGATTATGTAAGGAATAGATTGTGCGCATCCTGATGATTTCAGATGTATATTTCCCGAGAATTAATGGAGTTTCAACATCCATCCAGACTTTTATAAATGAACTTAACCAGCTTGGTCATTCGGTCACGCTAATTGCGCCAGACTACACCAAACAAAGAGTGATTTCTGTTGATCTGGATGAGGACATAATACGAATTCCCGCCAGACGAGTGCCCCTCGATCCTGAGGACCGATATATGCGTAGAAGTAAAATTCGCAGTCTGTTACCAAAGCTCGCTCTTAGAAATTACGATCTTGTCCATATCCAAACTCCATTTGTTGCACATTACCTTGGGATTTGGCTTGGTCGAAATCTTGATCTTCCCGTAATAACCACCTATCACACATTTTTCGAGGAATATCTGTATCACTATTTCCCATTTATTCCGAAAAGACTAAAGGGCGGGCTGGCGAAACGCATTAGCGCGAGTCAATGTAATCAGAGCAACCAGGTATTCGTGCCCTCTACCGCAATGATGGAAGTTTTGTCTGGTTACGGCGTAACAACCAACATGTCAGTCTTGCCCACTGGAATTCCATTGAATGCATACAGGCAGGGTGATGGGAGTCGATTTAGGAGTAAACATGGCATACCCGCTGATCGACCGGTAATGATTACAATTAGCCGTGTCGCTGTCGAGAAGAATATCGGATTTCTTATTGATGTATTAAAAAATTTAAAAGAAAGAATGCCGGACATCCTGCTGGTAATCGCAGGAGAAGGTCCTCTGCTTGACGGGCTGAAACAAAAGATACGGCAGGAAAGTCTGGATAACCAGGTCATGTTTGTTGGTTACCTTGATCGTGCGACTGAACTACAGGACTGTTATCGTGCGGCGGATACGTTTGTATTTGCGTCGCGCACCGAGACACAAGGCCTCGTCTTACTGGAAGCAATGGCGGCTGGCACGCCTGTTGTCTCAACGGCGATCATGGGAACACGTGATGTTCTGGAGGATGGGAAAGGTTGTCTGATAGCGCAGGATGATGTACATGATTTTTCCAGCAAGGTGGAACGTGTGCTACGAAACAGGGCATTGGGCGTACATCTGTCAGATACCGGCAAGGAATATGTCAGTCAATGGTGTGCGACGATTTTTGCAGAACAGCTTGTTGGGCACTATCAGGCATTAGTGGAATCGTATACAGAACTGGAAGCAATGGCAGTTTGAAATATAACCTGAATTCCAGAATGTCACTCGAAGTAAGTCATCGAACTGTCATACAACTGTAATATTCATATCATTTTCACTATCTAGTCTGTATTCATGACCAATAGAACAGGTATAAATATATGAATTCGATGCAGGTAATACCTTCGCACTTTGCAACACGTTTTTCTATTACGCTTGCGGAAGACGATGATACGCGTAATAAATGCCTTGCTTTCAGGCAACGTATTCGAGAAGTATCGCACTCACAGGATTGTGTGCGTAATTTGGCAACGTTGTACGATCAGCATGGTGTCTATCTTATGGTGACGGACAATGCTACGGGTGAAATAGTCGCCATGATGAAAGTATTGACATCGGAGCAGGCAATAACGACAAATGGTTTTGAGGCGGAAACATGCTTCGATTTGTCCGCTTTACTGACTGATCGAACAGCCTGTATGGAACTTGATCAGCCGTATATTCTGGCTGGTTATGAACCCGGAATGATTCTACAAATGATGTACATCGCGCTGCGTGGACTTGTCATCCACTCGCGTTGCGAAGGATTTTTCACGCGTATCAGTTTACCGCTGTATGGTGGTGACAGATTTGTCCAGACTCTGGTGCACTCCCTGAGCCAGTCGCGTTTTGCGCTACCTGCGGAACTGGTCAAACCGCGGGTGCGGTTACGTGGTACCGATGCACAATTGACGAATGATATCGTGTTGCCGGCAGTGTTACGAAGTTTTCTGCAACTTGGTGCCAGAGTATGCAGCGAGCCGTACTGGGATGCCGAGTTGGGTACTGCGGAGATACTGCTCTGGTTTGAGGTTGACTGTTTGCGCGGTCTGGAAGATCCGGACTTAGATGCTGTTCCGGCCGGCCACGTGCATTTTGCGAGTGCGGATTCCGGCTCAGGTGAACAGCAATCCGGTATGAATGGATACTAGCATCGCTGTTACAGACCCCGACCGGACCTGCTTTTAGCGATTTTCGTCCAGCCTTTGTAACCGGTCCCGCAAGCGTTCGATTTCTTCCAGGAGTTCAACCGCCAGTGCGGCACCGGCAAGATTGACACGCAGGTCCTGTTGCAGGCGCAGGGTGATTTCGACCCGCCGCAGGGTCGGGCCACTAAAACGCCATTCAACCGGTGTTGAGCCTCGTGGTTCAAGTAACCCTTCCTCAACCATGGCAATAATGGTCTCGGCGCGGACAGCGCAGGCCTGGCACAGCTCCGCCAGTCTTATCTCGCAGGACTCATCGAGCACTTCCACAGACAGGTTCAGTTTATTCGTCATGGCTTACACTCCCAACCGGCGGCGCGGATTGAAGTTCATTTCATCCTGCATGCGTTGATACAGCGCTTTCTGCGCTTCAGTGCTGGCAGGGGGTGTTTCGATTTCCAGGATCGCATACTGATCACCGGCCGGTTTGCCTGGCAAACCACGGCCCTTAAGGCGCAACTTCTTACCGGACTGTGAGCCAGCCGGAATCTTCATATCGACCTTCCCACCCAGTGTGGGTATGGATACATTGCTTCCCAGCGCAGCCTCCCAGGGTGTGATGGGGAGATGAATATAGATATCGCGGCCCTCAATCCGATAGAACGGGTGTGGTTCGAATTCCACTTCCAGATAGAGATCGCCAGCTTCGCCTTGGCCCATACCAGGGGCTCCCTGACCACGCAACCGGATGCGCTGTCCGCGGGTGATGCCCCTGGGGATTTTGACATTGAGGGTGCGCTCGCGTGTGACGACATGGCCGTTGGCATCCACTTCCGGGACACGCAGGCTGATGGCCCGTTCTGCGCCGTTGTAGGCATCCTCAAGTTTAATCATGATTTTGGCGTGGTGATCCTGGCCTTTCATGTGAACGCCACGTTGGCCACCACCTGTTCTGAAACCATGC
>JAJDNN010000174.1 GCA_022340685.1 Pseudomonadota bacterium | reverse complement strand
GGCTGGCGGGGCAGAACCCACATTGACCTGGCCAACGGGCGCGATGCGTTTTTCAATGGCTTCCTGAACCATGGCGTCTTCCTTGGGATCGGTCGGCTCGGTACTGGACAAGATATTGGCGGCAATGATGATGATAATCATGAAGGCAAACAGGCCGCCGATGATCAGGATAAGAATTCTAAAAAAGCTACTGTCGGTTTGACTCACTATTCATACCTCTTCTGCTAGGCTTGAGTGGTTAATAATTAGCCAATCGCCGTATCGGGACGGGTCGGCGTTGGAATGGAAATATCGCGCGAAAGTATATCTGGAATCCCCACCCCGGGCCAGCTGGAGACGAAAACATCCTTTATAATATGGACGCCCTGCGGTTGTCCGGGTAAGCTAGCGGCCCCGGGACGAGTCACGTGTGGCCAGGAATGGGGTGTGAAGGAAGGACGCGGTTTACCGTCGCAATGCTCTGTAATGGCCATATTAGACCAATCGCCATACGCACAACCTGTCCGTGTAACTTGATCGGCGCCCGTAGCTCAGCTGGATAGAGCGCTGCCCTCCGGAGGCAGAGGTCAGAGGTTCGAATCCTCTCGGGCGCGCCATATCAATTAAAACCGCCTGCCGTGTGCAGGCGTTTTTGTTTGTTTTGGTATGTCAGGGCTTGAAACGCTGACCGCAGCGCAAATGAAACTCGACCGAATCATCGGGAACGAACTGGTATGATTCGAATTATGCAATTACCCATTTCGCTACTGCCGGGGCTGCTGGTGCTGGTCATCAGTACATCAGCTGCGGCCGAAAATACAATCCAGAAAATGCGTGCGGCCCGCTTGCCATCGACACCGGCAGCCCAGTTGCAGATCTATGCGTCGGATCCGGATTGGCGGGTGCGGCGTGAAGTGGCGAGCAACCGGCGGGCGCCACAGCCGATACTGAGGGCACTGGCAACGGATCCCAGGTCCGAGGTCAAGATTGCGGTGGCGACCAACCTGGCAACGGACGAGGCAACTTTTCTGCTGTTGGCCGACGATCCCGACACAACGATCCGCAGCGTGGTCGCCCGGTTTGAGTATGTTGCACCGGCGGCGCTGGATAAACTGGCCCGGGACAGCGATCCCGACATCAGGCTGGAAGTGGCGCGGGCATTCAATACGCAGCCTGCGACGCTAAAGATACTGATGGACGACGAATATGAAAGTGTTCAGCAGGCTGCCGCACATAGTCTTGCCAGCCGGGAAGCGGGCCGGCGCTAACTTATCGCCAGGCCGCCAGGCAGGTTTACTTGTCTAGCGCAACACGCCGGGGGGTGGAGTGAAACTGTCCAGCACCTCAACGTAGTTGGCCCGTTCATAGGCGGCAGGGTCAATGGCGTGTCCCTGGCTGATGCTGCCTTTCAATTGCTGCACCGATTCGTATTCGTGTTCCTCCAGCCAGATTTCCAGTTCACGAAGCAGGGTGGTGATGTGGCCCGGACCATGCGTCAGCAAGGCGCTGCAAAGATGGGTCACATCTGCACCGGCCAGCAGCGCCTTGAGGATGTCCTGGCTGGTATGAAACCCACCGGTCACCGCGAGGGAAAGTTTGACGTGATCGTACAGAATCGCGACCCAGCGAATACGCAACAGGGATTCGAATGACGACGACAAGTTGAGGCGCGGTACGACCTGCAGGGTTTCCAGGTCGATGTCAGGCTGGTAGAAGCGGTTAAACAGGACCAGCCCGCCGGCCCCCGCAGATTCCAGGCGCTGCGCGATGTCAGTAAACGAGCTGAACTGGGAAGACAGCTTCATGGTGATGGGGATCGTCACATGGCGGCGCAATTCAGTCAGTAAATCGATATAACGATCTTCCACTTCGCTACTGATCTCGCCGTAGCGGGCGGCCACATAATAAACATTCAGCTCCAGTGCATCCGCCCCGGCTTCCTGCAGTTCCTTGCCGTAGTTGATCCACCCGCTCAGGGAGGTGCCGTTCAGGCTCGCGATAACAGGAATATCCAGTTGTGACTTGAGCCGGCGCAGTTGGTCCAGATATTCGTCCTGATAACTGTGGTAGTCAGCAGGAACGGGATGAAACGAGCCCGCTTCCGGGTTACCGATGTCCTGCTCGTGCAGGAAGCGGGCGAGATGTCTTTCTTCATAGTCAATCTTCTCCTCGAACAGGGAATACATGACCAGGGCAGACGCACCGGCATCCTCCAGGCGCAGTGCAGTGTCCACGTTCTTTGACAGCGGGGATGCTGACGGCACCAGCGGGTTGGCCAGTTTCAGGCCAAGATATTCGGTTGTCATATCGATCATGGTTGTGTCTCCGCTTTATCGGTATGCAGTTTGGCCTTGGTGGCGGCCACGCTGGTGTGGTCGTCCCAATCCAGTTCAGACAGTTGTTTGTAATAGGAATAACGATGCCGGACTTCCTGTTGCGCCTGCGCCAGAAAGCGTTCGGCATCATCCGGATGGGTATGCCAGAGCATGCTGAAGCGTGTTTCGGTTTGCACGAAGTCCCGGTAGGGAATGGACGGTTCGGCCGAGTCCAGATGCAGCGGGTTCTTGCCCGCGGTAATGCGTTTGGGATCAAACCGGAACAGGGGCCAGTGACCGCTGTTGACGGCCAGTTGCTGCTGACGGTGATTGTTGGACAAATCGACACCGTGTGCGATACAGGGCGAATAGGCGATGATAATCGAGGGACCCTGATGGGCTTCTGCTTCCAGAAATGCGCGCAGGGTCTGGATGTCCTTGGCGCCGTAAGCCACATGGGCCACATAGACATTGTCGTAGTCCATGGCCAGCAGAGCCAGGTCCTTTTTCGCGGTGGGCTTGCCACCGGCCGAGAATTTCGCCACGGCACCCAGCGGAGTAGCCTTGGAGGTCTGCCCGCCGGTATTGGAATAGACTTCCGTATCCAGCACCAGAATGTTTACATCCCGCCCGGAGGCGAGGACATGGTCCAGGCCGCCGTAGCCGATATCATAGGCCCAGCCGTCACCGCCAATGATCCAGACGCTTTTTTTGACCAGGCTGTCGGCCAGCTGTAGCAGCGTTCCGGCAGCCGGATCTGTCAGGGTCCCGAGTTGCTCGCGCAATTGCACGATACGCTCGCGTTGTTCATGGATGCCTGCCTCGTCGGACTGGTCGGCAGTCAAAATGGCCTCGACCAGGGTGGCGTCCAGCTGATCGCCCAACGAGGACAGCAGCTCCCGGGCATGTTCATTCTGTTTGTCAGTAGCGATACGCAGACCCAGACCGAACTCGGCATTGTCTTCGAACAGCGAGTTGTTCCAGGCCGGGCCGCGCCCCTCCGGGTTGGTTGCCCAGGGTGTGGTGGGGAGATTGCCACCATAAATGGATGAACAACCGGTGGCGTTGGCGACCAGCATCCGGTCGCCAAACAGTTGCGAGGCCAGTTTCACATAGGGTGTTTCACCGCAACCGACGCAGGCGCCGGAAAATTCGAACAGGGGTTGCAAGACCATGGCACCCTTGATGGTGCTGGTCTTCAGATCGCGGCGATCATACTCGGGCAGGGAAAGAAAATAGTCCCAGTTGCTGCGTTCCGTGTCGCGCAGGGGCGGTTGCGGTGCCATGTTCAGTGCCTTGCGGCTGGCGTTACTTTTGTCACGGATCGGGCAAATGTCCACGCACAGACCGCAGCCGGTACAGTCTTCCGGTGCAACCTGGTAACTGATATGCATGCCTTCAGGAAAATCCTTGCCCAGCATCGGGTGACGCTTGAAACTGGCGGGGGCGTTCGACAGGTTACTTGCATGGACAATCTTGCTGCGGATAGCGGCATGGGGGCAGGCCAGCGGGCACTTGCCGCACTGGGTGCACAAGTCCGGTTCCCAGACCGGGATTTCCAGCGCCAGGTTACGTTTCTCCCAGGCCGCCGTACCGAGTGGAAAACTGCCATCGGCCGGCATCAGACTGACAGGAATGTCATCACCGTGGCCGGCGATGATCCGGCCGGTTACCTGGCGGACGAACTCCGGCGCGGTATCAGACACAGGGGCATGGAGCCTGATCTGGCTGGTGACGGTACCAGGCACCTTGATTTCATGCAGACAGGCCAGGGTTTCATCGATGGCCTTGAAATTTATTTCCACAATGCGGCGGCCTTTTCGACCATAGGTTTTTTCCACCGCCTCCTTGATCGCCTTGATGGCGTCGTCCCTGGGCAGAATCCCGGAGATCGCAAAGAAACAGGTTTGCATGATGGTGTTGATGCGTTTTCCCATGCCGGTTTTTTCCGCAACCGCATACGCATCAATGTTGTAGCACCGGATCTGTTTGTCGACGATTTGCTGCTGCATGGACTGTGGCAGGGTATCCCAGACATGGTCCGGCGCGGCCGGGGAGTTAAGCAGGAATACGGCATTGGGCGCGGCCTTGTCCAGCATCGTGTATCGCTCGAGAAACACCGGCTGATGACAGGCAACAAAACTGGCGTCGTTGTCACCTATTAAATAGGTAGAGTGAATGGGATTTGGGCCAAAGCGCAAGTGGGAAACAGTGACAGCCCCGGATTTCTTGGAGTCATAAACGAAATAGCCCTGGGCATGCCAGTCGGTACTTTCGCCGATGATCTTGATACTGTTCTTGTTGGCGCTGACCGTGCCGTCGCTGCCGAGGCCGTAAAAAACAGCCTGGAAGGTCTTGGCGTTGGCATCGGTGCGAAATGCCGGGTCCCACTCCAGACTTGTGTGGGTCACATCGTCATAAATACCGATGGTGAAGGAATTTTTCGGCTGTGGTTTGGCAAGCTCAGCGAAGATTGCCGTGACCATGGCGGGCGTGAATTCCTTGGAAGAGAGGCCATAACGTCCACCGATGATCCTCGGCATGGCGGTAAACTTGCCCTTCCCACTGCAAAAATCCTGCGCCACGGCGCCCAGCACATCCTTGTAAAGGGGCTCCCCGTCGGCGCCCGGTTCCTTGGTGCGATCCAGGACCGCGATGTTGCGACAGCTGGCCGGTAGTGCTGCGAGCAGAGCATCGGCGGCAAAGGGTCGGTACAGCCGAACCTTGAGCAGGCCGACACGCTCGCCCTGCCGGTTCAGGTATTCGACCGTTTCCTGCACAGCTTCGGCGCCGGAACCCATCAGGACGATGACCCGATCGGC
>JAJDNN010000172.1 GCA_022340685.1 Pseudomonadota bacterium | reverse complement strand
CGGGGTAAGATGCGCATAACGCAACACCATCTCATACGACTTCCAGCCACCTAGCTCCATGAGCTCTTGCAAACTGGTGCCATGTATCACGTGCCAACTGGCCCATGTATGGCGTAAATCATGAAAACGAAAGTTTTCAATCCCCGTTTCGCTTGAGTGTGCGCTTCCATGCCGATCCCACGCTTTGCATACGCTGACCGTGGTAGGTAAAGCACCACCGTGGATGGTGTCCAAACACTTGACGTAAGGTGAGGACGGCTTCCTTGTTTAAGGGAATCCCGCGACCTTCACCGTTTTTGGTGGTGCCTGGATCCAACCACGCGACCCGTCGTTGAAAATCAACACGCGTCCATTCTTCAATCCATTTTCTAGTATTTTTCTTTCTTCCGATGCCATTTTTTTATGCAGCTAACGGTTGAGCTAAAGGGCCGCAAAAACCGCGTAGCGGTTTGGCGGACCCGAGTTGAGCGATTTGTTAGGATGAAATGGGTAGACACGGCCAAGCACCCAAACAACACGCTACATCCTCTTTATCGGTAAATGGATTGTAGTCTTTATCCATATTTTCATTATCATCTTCCTTGTTTTTACTTAGTAGAATCAGTTGTTTATGTGCGGCGTTACAGGCCTTAAAACGGCGGATGATTAAGGGAAAAGCAGCAGAGACACCGGCTTTCTTAATTGCGTGTTTGGCTCATTCAGAGCAGGAAGCGCCATGATGCAGGGCGCGGTGAGCACAGCAGAAACCATTATAAGGCGAGATGTAGTTTTGATACCCTTCGATAAAACTAATGACTATGTTTTGAGTCGCAAAATCCATTTTGTTTTCTTATCATCCTAACAGTTGTTAATAGGACCCCTTGGGTCCGTATATCATTATTTAGTAATTACTAATAATGTTACTTAAATTATTGTTTTAACAACAGTTTAGTCAGATTACGTCCCGATAACAATAACTTCATATCAGGACCAGTGCTTTCACATTGCAATTACGCCACTTTGATCACATAACAGTAAATAGATGGGCTGGATAAATGACTGCTTTGGGTCGTTACCAGACGTGTCTACATTCGACCGAAAGAGGTCATTCAACATTTCATTAATATCATTTCCACTACATGTTCTAAGAAAAAACATTACAAGACTTGCGCCATAAGTTAAGAAAGCAACGTTTTCCTTGTGCAAATTTTAATCACTATCTGTAAATAAACCTTCACATTTTTGTCACTCTCTGTAAACAGAACTTCATGATACTCCACGCAGTTCACCACTGAATCATTACCACGATTAACTGCAAGGAGATAATGTAAAATGAGAAAGACATTAATAGCTACAGCATTAGCTACTGTGTGCGCCAGTGCTTATGCTGGTACAGACGTATTTTTTAATCCCTTGACTCAGTCTACTGCGGTAGCTCAGGTTCCCAATCACGTTAACGAAATTAACAATCCTTGGCAGGTTCCAGCTGGTGTTAGTCAGCAGAATTTGACCAGTCTGAAAGAAGTTGAAGGGGATGCAACTCAGTCTATCATTCGCGTACCAGGATTGGGCGCTAACGCTTCTATGTTCGACATGAGTGCTTTTGATCCCACTGGTCGTTATGTGTTCATTCCTCATGAAACTGAATACGGCGCTGGTCTCACTCGTTACGACATGAAAACCGATCGCGCGGTAAATATTCTGGCTGGCGACCAACGCGGCGAATATGGTGATTGGAGTGCTGATTTCGGCGCTATGGATCCTGCCACTTGGACTCCTGTCAACACTCTACTAGTTGGCGAAGAATGGTCCGGCCAAGGCCGTCTGTTTGAAATTACCAATCCTATGGCCGATGTAGAACACGGTGAAACCGTTATCATCAATGAATTGAATAGTGTACCTAATGTGTCTCATGAAGGTCTGCGTTTTAACGCCGACGGCAGCGCGTTGTATTTCGTCGATGAAGATCGTTCCGGTTCTATCTACAAGTTCGTACCCTCTGTAGCCGGCGATTACAGCAAAGGTCAGTCTTTTGTATTGTCTGTTGACGCCTTTGCCGGCGATACCTCCGCAAACGCTCCGAAATATGGTGATGCTGGTTACACCTACGCAGATCGTGTTGGTCTGGCCACCTGGGTTGCCATGACGGATGAAGAAGGTAATCCCCTTTCTACAGCCGATCCCTTCGACAACGAAACTCGCGGCGGTCGCGCTGCGGCTGACGAACTGGGTGGCACACCCTACCGTCGTCCGGAAGACGTGGAAGTGGGCAGACTTGCCAATGGCCACGAAGTCCTGTACTTCAATGCGACCGAAGAACAGGGTGTTTTCTCTGTCGAGGAACTACGCAACGGTAAAGCCATGGTACATCTGATGGCCAACGAAGATACTATCAAGAACCTTGGCTACCCCGCCACTTCCGGTCATATCACTTCCCCGGATAATCTGGCTCAGGACACTTTTGGTAACATCTACATGGTTGAAGACTGGCCGAATGGTGCTAACTACGGTGGTGACATCTGGTTCCTGCGCGACACTAACGGCGACGGCGTTGCTGAGTCTGTTGACCACTTCATGAGCATGCAGGTCAAAGGTGCGGAAAACACCGGCATGATCTTCCGACCCAACCATCCCACTCAGTTCATTGTGTCCGTTCAGCATCCGGAAAGCACTGACGTCGCCGACGGCCAGGGAGATGCTCTATGGTTGATTGACCTGAAAGACGTAGTTGCACCGCCTTGTGTCAAAGATGATAAACGTCGTGAACGTCATGGTGTGAAGACCTGCGACAGCCACGACAGTAGCAATTTCATCAAGAAGCTAATCAAAGCCGGTAAGTAAGACTTGATTACTAGCTGATATGTAATCCAAACGTTTTAATTGTTACGCCTGCACACAAGTGCAGGCGTTTTTTTCTGTTTGGATAAAGTGAAGCCTTAAAATGGAAAATGTATAAGTGAAAAAGTTTGATTGAATGACCGCTTTGGGTCGATAACAGACATTGGTAAGCGACTGTTGTTGCCATAATTTCGTAGGGTTGAATATTGTTTCAGCGAGTATTGGCGTGATTTGGCGTAACGTAGGGTGAGGGCGGGCCATTTAAGTTATTGAAATTAAATGGGTTAGATTTAGTTGTAGTCACTACGAACCAGGCGGTCGCACGTTCGAATCGTGCCGGGCGCGCCATATTTACCAAAGTAATCAAGCGGTTTGGCACCCTGCTCGCCGCTTTTTATTTTTCTTCTTTCTCTAACCGTGCTGGTCTCGTGTGGTTTGATTGGTAGAGGGTATTGTAGAGACAACTGCCAGCCGACTAAATCTGGTATCCGGTCATCTGGCAATTCGAGGCTGGTATGCCAAGAGACAGGTGGTAAGTGGTTATGGCCTGTGCATATATCTACTATATTATGATCAGTTTTCATTGAGCGCTTTATTGCCTCAATGAACATCAGGTTTTAACTCACTTGCCCTTATGCTTACTCTCATCGAGGTTTCCGGTATTGAGTAACAGAATCTCGATCTCTTCGATGATCTCTTCCTGACGCAGGGCATTACATTGCTGTGACAAGTCATAAGATTCATCGTCTAGTTTTTTCACTGCGCCTTCGAGGTGCCTCACCCGTTTATAGTTTTCGGCCATGAGTGAGGTATACAACATCTCGTGCAAGGCGGCGAACAGGTAGTGCTCCGTAAGTTCGGCCAGAAACCCCGGTGGGGACTGGTTTAACACTGGAGGGTGTGGAAAGTGTGGCGGCCTGTTCAGAAACCCCTGGAAGGGCGGCAGCAGCCTTTTCAATACGATAACTTCTTCAGCGTCATGATAGAGGCAATAAACGGTTAGTCCGTCATGTTTGTCCTGAATCGTCATGAGCTCACTGACTGCCTGACTGAGTAGATCAGGGACTTCTTCCACCACACTGGCCCCATTGGTCGCGGCCACCATGCGTGCATCCGTTACCAGCAGGTTATACAGTTTGCGCCCGACGACGACCAGCATCGGTTTGCCAACAGAATGTGCCTGCAGGGTGGATTCTAAATTCTTCAACAAGGCATGATTAAAATCGCCACAAAAACCACGCTCGGTGCCAATCAGGAGGTAAACTGTTGTTGTTTCTTTCACCTCGGGCAAGGTTTCAGGGTAGAAGCTGAGTAAATCCGCTGCCACGTCCTCAATGCTTTGAACGACAGTGTGTTGTGCGTCAAGAAAACGCACCAGTTTTCGAGTTTCCATATATGCCAGGGTTTTCATGGAATTCATGATCTCCCGGATATCTGCCAGGCTATGGCGGTGTTGCTCCAGTTCACGCAGGCGTGTCATGACGCATCTCTGATATCGGAGGAAAGCCAGTTGGCAACCGCTGCGCTCCATTCCTCGCGAGGGCTATCGAGGCTAAGCATGCTTCGCCGTACCTCTTCCTCGAGGGTCTCGAGGAATGAGGGAATTGCGTCGAGGTCCACGTCTTCGAAAAGACCATCATTGAATGCAACCAGCCATGCCAACTGGAATATTGCCGGCAGGGGAGAAAGGCGGTCCTGCTTCAGAATTTCCCGCAAGACTCGGCCGTGGCGAATAGTGGCTTCCATGGCGGCTTCGAGACGTGCACCGAAACGGGTGAAGACCTCCAGTTCCAGAAACTGGAGATAGTCGAGCTTCATGCGACCGGCTTCTTCTTTGATACAAGGGTGTTGCGCCTGCCCACCAATCCGGGACACCGAGCGAGCAATATCGATAGCTGGACGAAAGCCGCCAGCGAACAGACTGTGATCCAGATAGATCTGGCCGTCGGTGATGGAGATCAGGTTAGTTGGTATATAGGCGGCGATCTCGCCTAGCTTGGTTTCGACGATGGGCAATGCCGTCATGCTGCCGCCACCGTGCGCGGCATCCAGGCAGGTAGCCCGCTCCAGAAGCCGGGCATGCATGTAAAAGATATCGCCCGGGTAGGCTTCGCGTCCCGGCGGGCGGCGGAGTAGCAAGGATAGCTCGCGATAGGTCCTGGCATGGGTAGAAAGGTCATCGTAGATCACCAGGACGTCTCGCCCCTGCTGCATCCAGAACTCGGCAACCGCGCAACCCGCGAATGGCGCGAGGTGTTGGAGACCTGGCAGGCTGCTTGCCTCCGCTATTACCATGGTCGTGTATTCCAATGCGCCATACTCACGCAGAGTGTCGATGGTATTGACTACGGTGGAGCGCTTTTGGCCGATCAGTACATAAACGCAATAGACGTCCTTGTCGCGCTGATTGATCACGGCATCCAGTGCGATGGAACTGCGCCCAAGGCCCTCGTCGCCAATGAGCAATTGGCGCTGTCCCTTACCGACGGGAATCATGGTATCGACAATTTTAATGCCAGTGTATAGGGGTTGATGGACAAAATCGCGCGCTGTGATCGGTGGCGAGGATGATTCCAGGGCTTGCCAGCGTGTATGATCCGGCGTCGGCCCGCCATCGAGAGGTGTCCCCAGAGGATCGATGATGCGTCCGAGCAAGGCGTCGCCCACCGGCACGCTCAAGACTCGGCCGGTGCGCTGGACGGTGGTGCCGGCAGTCAATGCATCGGTGTCGTGTAGCAAGATTGCGCCAATTAATTCTTCCGTAAGATCAAATACCATTGCACGGCTACCGTCGGCAAAAGTCAGGACGTCATCCATGGCGGCGGAGGGTAAACCTGTTATCCAGGTGATGCCGTCGCCGACGGAAACGACGCTGCCCTGCTCGAGGATACGCAGCCCCGGCTGATAACTTTCCAGCCATTTCGCCTGGCGTTCAAGGATGCCGGTTGCCATATCAGATTCGCTACTCATTATGGGCTAGCTCCATGAATCCCTTTAGTTCATCCCGTATGTTGGCAGCCAATGCCCAGGGACCGATGGTGATCTTCACGCCGGCTATCAGTTCGCTGTTCTGCTCGAACTGAACGGATATGCTCGGGGTGGTGATTGAGGCCAGAGCCTGCTCGAGCCGATGGCATTGATCGTCCGAAAGGGGGAATGCGCTGATTACCTCGATAGACTCGGGTGCGTTCCCATAGTTGTTACGCAAGGCTGCGATTTGTTCGGCCGTTAATCGCGACAGTTCGGTGATCAGCAATTCAACCAGACGTGCTTCCGTGTCTGGCCCAGACGCCTGTTCCAGCAGGCGTGTTGCGAAGCGGGCACCTTGTCTGAGTGCGGATTCTTCAATCTTACGCAGGGCATCTGCCTGGCGATGTGATTCGGCCACGCGGGCCTTCTCTCTTTCCTGCTTCAGCGCGGTTTGCAATTCCTCCATTTTGCGGGTGCGTTCGGTGTCGAGTTCACGGGCCAGCGATTCGCGCGCCTGTTGTCGCTCCTGCTCCCAATCGGCAAGCCGACCTTCGTACTGAATTTGCAATTTTTCAGCGTCTGCATGCAGGGCTTCTGCATCGCTTAGGCGCTTTTCGATCCCCGCTTGCCGGCGGGCGATTACCTTCAGCACCGGCTTGTACAAAAAGCGTTTGAGGATCCACACCAGGACCAGAAAATTGATGATTTCGAGTACAAAGGTGGTCCAACTCAGTTCCACGACGGAATACTCCTTGTTATGCCAAATAAAGTCATCGTCAACCTATTTCAAAAGGTATTCGAGCAGCGGATTGCGGAACAGCACGATGAGTACGATGACCAGGACATAGATGGCCAGCGATTCGATCATGGCAAGGCCGATGAACAATGTGCGCATGATGGAACGTTCCGCTTCCGGCTGCCGCGAAAGGGCGTCCATGGCACGGCTGATGGCCCAGCCCATGGCAATGGCAGGCAGCATGACACCAAGCGCGATGCCGAATATCGCGGCCACCGTGGAGGCCAGAGTGAATGTGGATAAGTCAGGCATGGAGATCTCCTTGTTCTTGTTGCTGATGTTGTTGTGATTGGATACCACCGACGACGTAGATGAGCGCTAGCATGCCGAAGATGTAGGCCTGTACCAGAGCCTCAATGATGTGCAGCATCAGGATCGGCACAGGGGCGAGGAAACCGGCGACCAGCAGTATTAACAGGGCTGCCATCTCCAGGCTCATCATGTTACCGAACAGTCGCACTGCCAGTGCAACGGTGCGGGTGACCTCGCTGATGAGGTGAAACGGTAAGAGGATCGGACTTGGTGTGAGGTAATGACGCAGATACCTCTTCAGGCCCAGAATACGAATACCGAACCAGTGTGTCGACAGGAATACCAGTATCGCCAGTGCCGCGGTGGCAGACAGGTCACGCGTGGGCGAGTGCACGCCCGGGATCAGGCCGCTGAGATTGGCGATAACCAGGAAAATCCAGAGACTCCCGATAAAGGGCAGTATGTTTCGAGCGTATTGGGGTGCGACTTCGACAATGGCCTCTTCAATAGTGGCAACGATGCCCTCAATTGCTGTCTGTAGCGGCCCGGGCTCGGTGCGCAGCCGGTGCGATATCAGCCAGGAGAGCAGCGCGATTGCAGCCATAATAACCCAGGTAGTCACCACGGTATTGGTGATGACTATGGGACCCAGTGCGAAAACCGGCTCGATCAAGACATTTGCTGAATCCATGGCTTTATTCTTTTATAAATAAGTATACGTTAAGCGCGCCAATGAATACGCCCAATAGTAACAGGCTCACCGTCCAATGGATGGAATAACCCGTTGCCATGTCGTCTAGCCATTGACCGAGATAAGCACCACCAATCACGGGCAGTACGAACAGCAATCCAAGCGTGCCAATATAGACTGTCAGGCCGACCAGGGTGGGTCGCTCATGCTCGGCTTTTTTCATGCGTCGCGCCTGGCGCTCGACCTGCTTCCTCAGTTCATCCAGCTGCGACATGGTGATCAGCCTGTTCCCTTGCGGCCCAATTCCCACAGGCGTTTGAGAATCTCTTCTTCCATGTGGTGTAGGCTTTCCTTCATGGTATGCAGCTTTTCCTCCTCGGCGAGCAATTGCTGCTGCAAGGCCTGGCTGATGCGATCATAGTCATCATCCAGTAGATAATGGCGCGTACACAGTGTGAGTGCATTATCATGGAAATACAGAACTGCTCCAGGCAGTGCCAGGTACTTCCAGGTGCTTTCGCCAATGCGAAAACGTGCCAATCCAATAGTGAGTGAAGTCATTATGCGTGCATGACCCGCGAGTATCCCAAAGCTGCCTGAAGTATCCTCGCCGACGAAGGATGTCACATTGGTTATCTCCTCTGTTCGGGTCGCGTCCTGCAGCTTGAGTGTAAAGGGCTTCATAGTGTCTTCTCAGCCATGGTGCCACGCATGTAGCAATGGTCTTCCGGAACCTCGTCATAACTTCCTTTTAAGAAAGCTTCACAGTCTGCCAGTGTGCATTCAATCGGTACTGTAATACCTGGTATACCGGTATGCGAGGCCGTCGTCCAGAACGGCTGGGTAAGGTAGCGTTGAAGCTTTCGCGCGCGCATAACGATTTTATGATCCTTCGGGGATAATTCTTCCACGCCCAACATCGTAATAATATCTTCCAGCTCTTGATACCGCGCCAGGTGTTCCCGCACTCCCTCGGCGATGCTGTAGTGGTGTGTTCCCAATGTGTGACGATCCATTAGCCGACTACTGGATTGCAAGGGGTCGACCGCCGGATAGATACCTTTGCCAGCCTGGGCACGAGACAGGATCACAGTTGTGTCCAGATGACTAAGGATTGCGCTGACCGCGGGGTCCGTCATGTCATCTGCCGGCACATAGACGGCCTGCACCGAGGTGATGGCACCCTTGCGAGTGGAGAGGATACGGTCCTGCATTTCCGCTACCTCGGTGGTAAGGGTAGGTTGATAACCGACGGTGGCGGGCATTCGGCCGAGGAGGCTGGATACCTCGCTGCCCGCCTGCACGAAGCGGAATATGTTATCCATGACAAACAGCACTTCTTTTTGCAGAGTGTCGCGCAGATACTCGGCATAGGTGAGCGCCGAGAGTCCGATCCGGAAGCGTACTCCCGGAGACTCATCCATCTGGCCGAACACCATGAGTGTTTGCGGGAGCACACCGGCGCGGCGGACTTCGTGCCAAAGCTCATGGCCTTCGCGGATACGTTCGCCCACACCGGCGAACACAGATACACCCTTATGCAGGGTAGCCACCGCATGCATGAACTCCATGATCAGTACCGTCTTGCCGACACCCGCACCACCGAATAGCCCGGTTTTTCCCCCTTTGACGAAGGGGCAAAGCAGATCGATAACCTTGATGCCGGTTTGTAGCACCTCACCAACACCTACCGAGTTCTGTAGAGGAAGTGGACGGCTGTGAATGTTGCGGAATTCCTGTGTCACCAATGCGTCGCCATTATCTAGTGGTTCACCGAAGATATTCAGCAGTCGCCCAAGGCATTCAGGTGACACCGGGATATGCAACGGTGCGCCGGTATCGTAAATTGTCATGCCTCGATGCAGGCCTGTACTACGGTGCAAGGTGATTGCACGCAAGTGTCGCTCATCGATATGCTGATGGACTTCGAACAGGTAGGTTTCGTGATTCAGGCTGGCACATAATGCCTGGTGTAAGGGAGGTAGTGTATCGCAGGCGATAACCACAACAGGACCATGGACCTCTGTGATGACACCGACGGGTGTTTGCTTCCATTCAGTTTCAATTGTCGGCATGTTGGGCATGGGTCTCGTATATTGTATGGATTTCTCGATTTATTTAGTGCATCTGAATCTATTGTATCTTAGCCGGACAAGGATAGGGTATGCGAGTTCACCTAAATAATGAGTAGTGATTTTTAAACTGTAGCTTGGTGTTTATTCGGACATGCCGGCTTTGCGCAAGTCACTCACCAATGTTTCCATGTACGATTTTTTTTCATAGGGTAAAATGGTCCTGAGTTCGGAAAGCCTGGTACCCGGATGATTGATATCGATCTGGGTTATCTCCCATGCTGCCTCTTCCCCCCTTCCCAGTTCCGTATAGGCAGCAGCGAGGTATATATGTGGATTCAGTGCCATCTCGTTCTGATTTTGCGCTGTTTTCAATACAGTAACAGCTTCCTGGTAACGGCCCTGGTGATAATAGGCCGTACCGAGGGTTGATGGGTACTGGAACGAGTAGTATGGATTCAGCTCGATTGCTTTCTTGACGTACTTTTCTGCATCTACAGGCTTTCCTCTCCAGTTCACGATATTGGCAAGCAAGGCGTAGCCGTCGGCGTAGCTGGGTGACAGGGATACTGATTTTCTGGCCGCTTCCTCAGCTTCATCGTATTCACGCCGATGAAGATGAACATATCCCAGTGACCAGTAGATTTGAGGCGTAGACGTGTCCAGCACAATGGCTTTCCTGGCGAACATCATTGCCCGTTCCCTGGCCTCGACCATTGATAAATCACTCCACAGGTAGCGATATCCACGGGTTAGCGTAACGGCCAGTGCGCCATAGGCGCGCGCATAACCCGGATCAATCTCGATGGCGCGTTTATACGCGTTTATTGTCTGCTCATAACCTTGCCTGGAACGGTTCTTTGAATATTTTTGACCAAGCAGAAAAGCATCATAGGCATCGAAGCTTCTCGTTCCGCGTAAAACTGGAGGGGTAGCACCCTTGGTTGACAAGGTGACATACATCGCCTGAACGACATCTTTCACGATTTTGTCTTGTGTACTGAATATGTTTTCTGTATCGGTATCGATACGCTCTGCCCAGATGTTTTCGCCCTGTTTCGCATTGCTGAGCTGTACATTCACCCTGATATGCTTGCCGGATTTCCTGACGCTGCCCTCGATAATGTACAACACGTTTAGCTGGCGAAATACGTCCTCGGGTGTAACCTTTCTGTTCTTGTAATAATAAGAGGTTTGCCGGGCAAGTACCCTGACGGATTTGATCCTGGATAGATCCGTTATCAGATCATCGGTAATGCCATCACTCAGGTGCGCCTCCCGGGGATCATCGCTGAAATTCTTGAACGGGAGCACAACGACAGATGGGATTTCTGACGAAGTCCGGCCAGGCTGACCCGGCCAGTCCAACTCAACGACCAGGACTGCCAATCCAATGCATAATCCAAGAAGTGCAAGGGTTACGGCTCGTCGTACTGTTTTGCGTTTGGAAATTGATAATGCGTCATCGGTTGCGGCATTGTTGTCCGATGCCCGGGTTTCTTCAGGTGCCGGTGAAACCGGCATGATTAGGCGGTAACCACGCTTGGATACGGTTTCAATATATCGTGGTTTGCGCGAATTGTCTCCCAGTGCCTTGCGCAGCTTGATGATGGTTGCTGGCACGGAACCATAACCCACTATGGTGCCGGTCCAGATTTCTGCCTCCAGCATTTCATGACTGACCACAGTACCCTGATGCCGCGCCAGGTAGGCCAGCACCTCCATCACCTTTGGCTCAAGCTTTACCTCTACTCCGTTCTTGCAGATGCGCCCACTACCGGGTTCCACCACCCACTCGCCAATCCGGAAGGGCGTTGATGGCTCATTGTTTGGTCCCTTATTCATCGCATATGCACTTCCAGTTTGGGCGGCGGCTCGCAAGTGGTTGATTTTTTTGAGGTCGTAGAAAAATCTTCAACTATTCGTAGAAAATCCTGAATCAAGTCCGTTTACATTTTATCTATATTAGTACTGGCAACAAGGTAAGCTTATCGTCTTTTTCCCTGGGACGGCTGGCTTGGGTTTGATGGGAACATACACACTTATTACTGGGAGACTTTCATGAAAATTATTGACTCAGGACTGTTTCCGACCCGGTTACTGATCAGAGCGGAACACCTACTCATGATATTGATAATACTGATCCCTGGCGCGGTTTACGCTGAAAAAAGCGGAATCATGGAGTTTGCGTTAATTGGCGATACACCATATCAGGCCGCCCAGGAGAAAGAGTTCAATAACCTGATGCAGACATTGAACTCGGAAGAGCTCGCCTTTGTCGTCCACGATGGCGATATGTGGTTTGACGGCATTGCCTGGAAGGACACGAGCAAGGGTCTCCCGCCGTGTAGTGACGCGGCCTTCGAGGATCGTTTAAAGCTGGCACAAAGCAGCAAGCATCCGTTTATCCTGACCCCCGGCGACAACGACTGGACCGATTGCTACCGGGCGAAACCGCAGGCCTATGACCCCCTGGAACGGCTGGACAAGCTGCGCAAAATGTATTTCCAGGGTGACCGCAGTCTCGGTCAGCAAACCATCAAGCTGAAGCGACAAAGCGATAACCCGCGGTACGCCAGGTACCGTGAAAATGTGAGCTGGCAGTGGGACGGGGTCCAGTTCATGACCCTGCATATGGTCGGCAGCAATAATAATCTGGGACGCACACCGGAAATGGACGAAGAGTACAAACAACGTAATGAAGCCAATATTGAATGGATGCATGAAGTATTTGACCAGGCCAGACGCAATGGCAGCAAAGCCGTCATGATCATTTCTCAGGCCAATCCGTATTTCGAAAATACCTGGGCCCCGATTTTACAAAAGCGATACATGCTAAAGGGAATGGGAATCAAACCACCTAAAGAAAGACGGTCGACGGGATTTGATGATTTTCTGGACGCACTCGAGGAAGAGACTGTGGCATTCGGTAAACCGGTGGTTTATGTGCATGGAGACACCCATACATTCCGCATAGACAAACCGCTGGTGTACTCTTCTTCTCCCTCGCGATTTATCGAGAATTTTACCCGTGTAGAGACCTTTGGTTATCCGAATACTCACTGGGTCCGGGTAACCATCGATCCCGACGATCCAAATGTGTTCCGTTTTGAGCAGGAAATTGTTTCGGCTAACCGGGTTCACTCCCGGTAGTGGCTACGACCCGCATCACGCTGAACAGCGGAATCCCTGCCTGTCACGGGTAGTCGCGATCTTTTATCCAGACGGACAGGCCGAGCAAATAATCGAATGCCAGGTTACAGGCTTCCACGTAACACTATTGCGGCCCGCCTGCTTCCTTTGGAAGCCAGCGGACCGCAAGTCATTACCAGGGTTGATTACGCTTTACTCAGTGTGTTCAGTTTCCCGTTGGCATTGGCAGGTTGACGCCTTCTTTTTCGAGTCCTTCTCTGATCCACTTGAACCTTTGATACTTCGAAATCGTGATCGGGCCTGTATAGACCTCGCTCTGCATCTTTCGCGGTGGATATTCGATGTAGGTCTTCATTAACTTGTTGATTGACTCGTTGAATGTAACCAGCGTCCAGGTGCGTTCGGTCCAGTTGGTCATGAACAGATCATAACGCTCCTGTGGATCCTGCCAGAGGTCGAAGATCTGGGGTACGGTGGCAACGTATTTCTCCTGGCCTTTCCAGCCCTGGTTGGTGTCGACGGCAAGTCCGCCGGTTTGCTGCCCGTCGTCGCCGCGCATGTTGAACACCGCCTTGTAGTTACCGACGCGGGCCGCGCCGGGGCTGAGTTCGTTCTCGGTGAAGTAGAACCATGCCGTGCGGGCGCTCTTGCCTTTACCCAGTAGTACGGGTGTCATATCGTAGCTGTCGAAGATGATGGGCTTGCCATCGCGATCTTTTTTCGGCAGTGCCACACCCGCAATGGACGCAAAGGTGGCCATCAGATCAAGACCGCCCAGGATGTCATGGTTCCTGGTGTTGGCCTTGACCTTGCCCGGCCACACGGCGATCGCTGGCACAAGGTTGCCGCCTTCACGTACCGTCCCCTTGGTACCGCGGAACGGTGTGTACCCGGAATCCGGATAGACGTCCTGCCAGGCACCGTTGTCGACGGTGTAGAAAACCAGGGTGTTCTTGTCCAGACCCAGCTTTTTCAACTTGTCCATGATACGGCCGATCCGGGTATCCAGTTCGACCACCGCATCAGCGTATTTCGATTTTGACATGGACTTATGCTTGAACTCGGGCGCAGGCATGTTGGGCTGGTGGTTCTTCATGAAATTGATATTGATGAAGAACGGCTGCTTCGGATGTTTGGCGGCATCCTCCAGAAACTTGATGCCCGACTGCTCCACATACTTGTCCAGGAAAGGAATTCCGACGACACCTTTCTTGGGTGTGTCCACATATTCACCATTGACCTTCCAGTCCTGGTGGGGTTTCTCACCCGCTTTGCCAGATAACGAGCCCTTGGTCACCTTGTCGAACATTTTCCGCAGTTCCGGGGACATGTCCGGGAACCAGTTTGGGTCACCGTAGGTGTAGGCGTTGAGGTGATACAGGAACGCATGCTCCATGAAATCGTAACCCTGGGCATTCGGCAGGGCGTAATCAGCTTCTCCGAGGTGCCACTTACCGGTGAAGTAGGTCCGGTAGCCAGCCTGTTTTAGGACGGAAGCCAGGGTCCACTCGGCATGCGGTAGCCCGCCACCCTGACCCTGGAATGCCACGGTGGTCATACCACTGCGATTTGGAATACGCCCGGTCTGGATCGCCGCGCGACCCGGCGTGCAGCTCGGCTGCGCATAAAAGGAGTAGAACGTCATACCGTTACCGGCCATCGCGTCAATATTCGGCGTCGGCATACCGCGTCCTTCACCGCCGCCATAAGGACCAAGATCACCCCAGCCCGTATCGTCGGAGACGATCAGGAGAATGTTGGGTTTCGTCGCGGCAAGGGTAAAGCCCGGCACGATTGTCATCAGCAGTGTAAAGCAGAGTGCCGCGGATAGTGTTTTGTTTCTGTCCATATTGATCACCTCGTGATTGAAGTACCGACGCCATGGGCGCCGGTCTTGATTTTTCCTTATTT
>JAJDNN010000031.1 GCA_022340685.1 Pseudomonadota bacterium | reverse complement strand
GAATAATAAAGTCGATTCGCCCGTCTTTCCTAATATAAACACTGTGATTTAGTGGTACAGCGTCACAATTTCGGCGAATGAAGAAAAATTTGTTTTATACTGCGCAGCCTTTGAAGGACAAGCCTGAATCGGAGACCATGTCATGTCTGACAAGTTGAATAAATACAGCGCCCGTATCACCCAGCCGAAGTCTCAGGGTGCGTCCCAGGCCATGCTTTATGGCACCGGCCTGAACCAGGGTGATATGTCAAAGGCGGAAGTGGGTATTTCCAGCGTGTGGTGGGAAGGCAATACCTGCAACATGCATCTGAATGACCTGGCTGCCAAGGTCAAGGAAGGGGTGGTAGCCGCAGGGCTGGTCGGGTTGCGTTTCAATACCATCGGGGTATCCGACGGTATTTCCATGGGAACTGACGGTATGAGTTACTCACTGCAGTCCCGCGATATTATTGCCGATTCCATCGAAACGGTAATGAATGCTCAGTGGTATGACGCCAATATTTCTCTTCCGGGCTGTGACAAGAACATGCCGGGCGTGTTGATTGCAATGGGTCGGATCAACCGGCCGGCCCTGATGATTTACGGCGGCACCATTAAACCGGGCCACTGGCACAACAAGACGCTGGATATTGTTTCTGCCTTTCAGAGTTATGGTGAATTCATCGCGGGCAAGATTGAAGAGCACGAGCGGGAAGAGATTGTCGAGCACGCATGTCCGGGACCAGGCGCCTGCGGCGGGATGTATACCGCGAACACGATGGCTTCAGCCATCGAAGCGCTGGGCATGAGCCTGCCCTACAGTGCCTCGATCCCGGCAGTAGACCCCGGCAAGCTGGAGGAATGTCTACAGGCGGGCATGGCAATCCGCAACCTGCTGGAAAAAGACATCAAGCCACGCGACATCATGACCCGCGAAGCGTTTGAAAACGCCATGGTGATCGTGATGGCCCTGGGTGGTTCCACCAATGCAGTACTGCATCTGATTGCGATGGCGCGCGCGGTGGAAGTACCGTTGAGCATCGACGATTTTCAGGCGGTCAGCGACCGGGTGCCGTTTTTGGCCGACCTGAAGCCTTCCGGTAAGTACGTCATGGAAGATTTGCACAAAGTGGGTGGCACGCCAGCCGTAATGAAATACCTGCTGGCCGAGGGGCTGATGCATGGCGACTGCCTGACCGTAACCGGCAAGACTCTCGCAGAGAACCTGGCCGACGTACCAGGCCTGAAGGAAGGTCAGGATGTGTTTATGCCCATAGACAGGCCTATCAAGGCAACCGGACACATCCAGATTCTCAAGGGTAATCTTGCCCCGGGTGGGTCGGTCGCTAAGATTACTGGCAAGGAAGGTCTGACATTTACCGGTCCGGCGCGTGTATTCGAACGCGAGGAAGACATGCTGGCCGGCCTGGAAAGGGGCGATATCCAGAAAGGCGATGTGGTGGTGATCCGTTATGAAGGCCCCAAAGGCGGGCCCGGCATGCCCGAGATGCTAACCCCCACTTCGGCCATTATGGGCGCAGGCCTGGGCAATGATGTGGCCTTGATCACCGACGGCCGGTTCTCCGGTGGTTCCCACGGCTTTATTATCGGTCACGTGGTGCCCGAGGCCCAGGAGGGTGGACCGATTGGCCTGTTACAGAATGGTGACGTAATTTCAATTGACGCCAACAACAAGACCCTGAGTGTGGATCTGAGCGAGGCTGAACTGGAAGCAAGGCGCAAGGTGTGGGTAATGCCACCCTATCCGGCCAGTCGTGGCACCTTGTTTAAATATATCAAGTTGGTCAAAAATGCGTCTGAAGGATGCGTGACTGACGAATAAATAAGGTGCTACCGGCATGGAACGCGCTATGGTTGCGGCGCAATACCCGGCACGAGTCATTTTTAATATTTTGGTAACAATGACCGGGGTGGCATGCTGTTTTTATTAAAGCAGGGCTCCCAGGAGACATGATGGCGGAAAGCATGCTGGACGATTTGATTACGCGGTTGAAAGCCTTCGCGCAGGAGCGTGAGTGGGAACAATTCCATTCTCCCAAGAATCTTGCCATGGCGCTGAGCGTAGAGGCTGCCGAGCTGCTTGAACATTTCCAGTGGCTGACGCCGGAGCAGAGCGAAAACCTGACAGCCGAAAAACAGCGCGAGGTGGAACTTGAAATGGCGGATATATTTATCTACCTGATGCGGTTGTGCGAAAGACTGGATGTGGATTTGTTACAGGTAGTGGAAGAAAAAATTCAATTGAACAAACAAAAATATCCCGCGGACAAGGTGCGGGGAAGCTCGAAAAAATACACCGAGTATTGATATCTGCGCCAGATTCAGTCAGTGCTTCTGTTGAAGCAGTTTTGTTATCTGTTGTTCTGGCAAGGGATGGCAATAGTGATAACCCTGAATATTATTACAGTTGTGTTCGCGTAGAAATTCAAGCTGCTTGTCGGTTTCAACGCCCTCGGCTATCACATTAAGCGACAAACTCTGCGCCATAACGACGATAGCGGACGTAATTGCGGCATCGTCAGAATCTTCAGTGATGTCACGAATAAATGAACGGTCGATCTTGATTGTATCTATGGGAAAACGGCGTAAATAACTTAGTGATGAGTAACCAGTACCAAAATCATCAATCGCGAATCGTACCCCAATATTACTGAGTGAATTCAGGGCGCTGATCGTTGCGCTGGCGTTGCGCAAAAACATGCTTTCTGTCAATTCCAGTTCAAGATATTCAGAGTTGACCCCGGTTTCTTTAATCATTTCATGCATGACGGATATAAAATTGGCATTGTTGAATTGCCGGCTGGAAATATTAACTGACATTTGCAGCGTGTCCAGTCCTGTGTCATGCCATTCCCGTAGTTGTTTGCAGCAGGTTTTCAAGACCCAGTTCCCCACATCCTCGATGAGCCCTGTTTCTTCCAGTAACGGAATAAAGTTGTTTGGCAAGACCAGTCCAAGATCCGGGTGTTGCCATCGGAGCAGGGCCTCAACACCGGTAATGTGCTCCGTCCTTGCATCTATCTGCGGTTGGTAATGGATGATGAACTCATTCCGGTCCAGGGCATGGCGCAGGTTATTTTCCAGTGTCAGTCGTTCGAATATCCTGGCGCTCATATCATCAGAATAAAACTGGTAGTTATTTTTGCCCAGGTCCTTGGCCCGGTACATGGCAACATCAGCATTACGCAATAGCGTTTCAGCGACATCACCATCGCCGGGATAAATGCTGACGCCAATACTGGCAGTAACGTGAAGTTCATGTTTATTGATGCGAAACGGTTCGACCAGAGTGTCCAGAAGCTTTTGCGCCATCGCTGAAATGTGGCTTTCAGATTCAATATCGTCCATCAGGATGGCGAATTCATCGCCACCGAAACGCGCGATAGTGTCACCGTCGCGGACGCTGTTTCTGATGCGCTCGCTTAACTGCAACAAGAGCTGATCGCCGATATTATGGCCCAGGGTGTCATTAATATTCTTGAATCGATCCAGGTCCATGAACATGATGGCAACCATTCGGTCATGTGATCTAGCATGGATTAGCGCCTGTTGCAGTCGGTCTAGTAGCAAGTTGCGATTAGGCAGATCGGTTAGAACATCATGATGTGTCATGTGCTGGAGGCGTTCCTGAATCTCAATATGGTCGGATATATCTTTTGCAGTTGAAACGAAATGGGTGATATTTCCAGCACTGTCCTTGATGGGTGTAATGGTCTTTTCTTCATAGTAAAGAGACCCGTCCTTGCGACGGTTAATCATGACGTTATTGTAATTTTTACCGGCCAGAATTGTGTTCCACATATTTGTGTAAAATTCTGATTTGTGTTTTCCGGAAACAAGAAAATTCGGAGTTCTTCCAATGACTTCCCTGGCAGAAAAGCCGGTTGTCTCCTCAAAAGCAGGATTGACGTATTCAATCAGACCTTCAAGGTTAGTCACGATAACAATATCTGCGGTCTGTTCCAGGATGCGGTTCAACTTGCCGACCTGATGCTCTTGTTGCTTGCGCTCAGTAATATCACGAATAATAGCCTGGATAACGATTTCGTCGCCCAGGTTTATTGCATTCAGGCTGACTTCAGCATCAAACACACTGCCATCCAGACGACAATGTATCCATTCGAATCGTTGGGGCACACCTTTGATAGCAGCCTGTATTTTATCATCTACTATGTGACTGGAATCCTGTCCATCGGCTTGTTGCGGAGGAGAAAAGGCGGCGAGGGTTTTACCGATAATGTCCTGATTCTGACAGGTGAACATTTCTAGGGCCTTGCTATTGCATTCGATGAACTTGCCATCTGCTATCAGAAAAATAGCATCATTGGCATGCTCGAACAGGGCGCGGAATTTTGCTTCGCTTTTAGTAAGTTTATGTAAGATTTGTTTTTGTTCGGTCACGTCCCGCACGATATTCAGGTATTCGCGATCGGGCATAAGTTCCACAATGCGTGCTTCATAGTCATAACAGTTGTCATCGATCTCAAGCTGATAGTCAAAACCGGTGGACTTATGCGTACTAGCCGTCTTTTTTATAACGTCAAGAGTCTGTTGGGCGATATCTTGGGGCATGACATCGAACAGGTTCTTGCCCGTATAATTTTCAATTTTTAGCAGGAGGGGTGTGCCTGTGGCAGGTGTGTGCTCCAGGATATATCCATTGCGATCGAGGCGTAATATAAGGTCAGGAATGGCAGTGAGAATGGTCTGATTCTCCAAATTTACATGTTTCGTATCATGCTTTCCCATAATGAAATACCGCGCTGTGGATGAAGTCGGTTTTATGACTTCTTGCCAATCAGTTCAATGGGATATCCGTCCGGGTCTTCCACAAAGGCGATAATAGTTGTGCCGGCGTTCATCGGGCCGGCATCACGAATTATTTTTCCACCACGCTGGCGAATGTCCTCACAGGCCTGGTAAACGTTATCGACCTCAAGAGCAACATGACCATAACCATTCCCGAGGTTGTAGTGATCAGTGTCCCAGTTATAGGTTAGTTCGATAGCTGCGCCTTCTGTTTCGGGCTGGTAGCCGACAAATGCCAGGGTGAACTTGCCATCCGGATAATCCTTTTGCCGCAGTAATTGCATACCAAGGACCTGAGTATAGAAATCGATGGAACGTTGCAAGTTACCAACACGTAGCATTGTATGCAGAATGCGCATTCATTTATCCTTTAGTGATTGAATATTGACCATTAAACTGTCCTGCGCCTGGGCAGGTATGAAACAGTATACCATTCTGCTGGTTTCGCTAAGCGGCACCGGCAACAAAAAGGAGAGGAAATGGTCGTCGTCGAGACAATCTTGCAAATGATGGCACTGGTCTTGCTTGGTCTCGGCTGGCGTTGGCTGGCTCCCGGACGTTTGCCAGTGGGTCAGTTGCGCAGTGCCATTACCGAAATTGTCTTTTACTTGCTCTTGCCCGCACTGGTGCTGCGGGTACTGTGGCGGACGGAGTTGGCACTGCCATCATTGGGGATTAGTGCGGTGGCGTGTATCGGTACGTTTGGTGCCATGCTGCTTGCAATTCTGGCCTGCCGCAGTTGCCGAATTGAGCCCGGTCTCAGTGGAGCGGCGATACTGGCGGCTTCGTTTGGTAATGTGACCTATCTGGGTCTGCCGATCCTGACAGCGGTGCTCGGTGACTGGGCGGCGGGTGTGGCGATTCAGTATGATTTGTTCGCCTCCACCCCATTGTTGTTTACCTTGGGTATGTTACTCGCGTCGCGCTATGGCCACAGTGAGCAACAGCTTCGTCCCCTGCGACGGCTGGCCGCCATTCCGGCGCTGTGGGCAGCATTGCTGGCGGTGGTGCTTAATCTGGCAGATGCGCCATTGCCCGGTTTGCTGGAACCCATCTTGATCCAGTTGGGTAATGGCGTGGTGCCACTCATGTTGCTGGCGGTGGGTTTGAGCCTGGAATGGCGTGGTATAGGGCGTTATGCCTGGGGACCGCTGCTAATGGTGCTGTTGGTTCAACTCGTGATGATGCCGTTGGTCGTGTGGTGGGCTTCCGGTTTGTTCGGTTTTCAGGGTGAAATGCAGCTGGCACTGGTACTGGAAGCGGCCATGCCCAGCATGGTGCTGGGGCTGGTGATTTGTGAGCACTATAAACTTGATACAGCCTTTTATGCTGCGGCGATAACGGTCTCAACCCTCCTGAGTATCGCTACCCTGCCGCTGTGGTATTTCTGGTTCAGCTGAACGGTCAGCCTGCTTACGTGCGCCAAGGTACAGCGAGGCGAGCAGGCCCAGCGCGACCGCAAACCAGAGCGTCGAGAGACGGCTGATTAAGGGCACAGCGACTGCCGTGACTGTATCGCAACCGTTATTCAGCAACAGCAAGGCCATAACCGCTTCGGTTGTCCCGATCCCGCCGGGCACGAACGATAGGGCACCGGCCAGCAAACTGATCGCATAGATGGCCATGGCAAGATAGAGGGGCAGTTCTGTTTGCAGGCTATTAAGAAGGTAGTAAAAAGCCAGGCCCTGTACTGCCCATGCCAGCAGACCGATACCCAGCCCTCCATACAGTCTGCGCCATTGCAGCAAGGTGCGGGCTGAATCAAGCAGTTTACTGAGCTGTATGAGAAGTTGCTGTAATCGGGCATAGCGAATGTGCATAGCCAGATGTCGTAACCAGGTAACCAGATAACGGCTGCGCAGCAGGGGCAGAAATAGCAATAACACACTTGCCGCAGTGAGGATAAATCGTCCGTATTCGTTTATTGACAGCACCGACAGGGCCGCCAGGAGTGTGACCACTACCACATCAAGAAAGCGCTCGGTAAAGAACATGGCGAGACTATCCGCATAGCTGACCCCGTGACTGTTGAGATAGACGGAACGAATTGTCTCCCCTGCTTTACCGGGTGTGGTAGTCAGGGCAAAGCCGGACATATAGTAAAAAAAACTCAGCGACACTGGCAGTCGGTACTCCAGTGTCTGCAAGTAGAACTGCCAGCGCACAAATCGTAGCAGGTAGTTAGACAGCGAGCAGGACAGTAGCAACAGCCAGCCTGACCAGCCTAGACGGGACACTGCAGCAAAAATGGCCTCGTAGCCTGTTAGTAAAATAAAAACAAGATACAGCGTAGCAGCCATCACCAGGGAGAGGGCAAGTGCGCGTTTCTGCCGGTGGCTAAGATTCAGCATGGGAGATGGTAAAATTCTGATAGTCGCATATGCTATAAATGTAAGGCGTAGCAGTTGTGCCAAAGATGGGTAGTATGAAATTATGCCCTAAATTAACCGGTGGGTTTTAGCCTGCTGTATGGGAGTGCGAGATGCGTCAGTTTATACGCCATCCTTCCAATATCCCTATAAATGTAGAAACCGATGATTTTCAGCATGCCGATCAGCTGACTGACATTGGGTTTGGTGGGTTACGTTTTTATTGCAAATCGGCACTGGCCAAGGGGTGCATAGTAACAATTCGTATTGATGTGGTGAACCCGCCGTTTGAAATTGCAGCACGGGTCGTATGGAATCGTCAGCAGGATAATGTTTATGAAACGGGTGTTGAGTTCATCGACGAACGCGACGCCTACAAGGCGCGCATGGTTGAGCAGATCTGTCACATCGAGGATTACCGTAAGCGGGTGCTGAAAGAGGAGGGTCGTCAACTCACCAGCAAGGAGGCTGCACTTGAATGGATTGAGCATTATGCGAAAAACTTTCCAGGGAGTGGATCCCGCAACCACGATAATTAACGTTATGGCTTGAGACGTTTGACCCGATGTGGCATAAAGAGGTCAACCGATTTCTGAAATGAATAAACAGAGGAATAACTCATGGGTGCAACAGATGTAGAAGACCTGACCGTAGACTATACGGATGAAGGCCAACTGGTTTCTAAACAACTGGATAAGGTGATTCTGACAAAAGGGGCTTGGTCGACAATTATTTTTCGCTATCAGGATTGGGATCGGCGTAAAGAGGAATACGGGCCTGACAAGTTCAGCATTCGCCGCTATCAGAAACGCAATGGTGAATATCAGCAGAAATCCAAGTTCAATATTTCGAGTCGGGATCAGGCACAGAAAATAGTGACCGCGTTGGAAACCTGGATCAAGGATGACAAGACGTAGATACAACCAACGTTGTAAGACTGATAAATGTTGTACAACAGCAGGAATATGAGTGATGTCGGGGGCGGGGCGTCCCCCCGCCTATAGCAACTCAAGTAGCAGCTGATTTTCAGGCACACCCTGTGCCCTCATGAAGTCGGTTACCTGTTCAATCGCTGGGGATGGGCCACAGGCGTAAATATCAAAGCCGTCTAGCTCGGGATAGTCGGCAGTCAGGTGCTGCAGGCCAGCCCTGATGCCGTCGGCATTAGTGGTTTCGTATTTAATCGGGGAATAGCGGAAGTTATCAAACGCATCCGACCAGGCGCGGGCCTGATTATGCAAGTAGGGTTTATCACCCGTTTGATATAACCAGTACAGGTGCTGGAACTCATTGGCATCCAGTGTCATTGCATGTTCGATCAGGCTTTTAATTGGCGCAAAGCCGGTGTCGAATGCCAGGAAAAGGATCGGCCGTTGAATCGTATCATCCAGTATAAAATTACCATGAGGCCCTTCGACAGTGATTGATTCAGAGGCCTGTATACCGTGGAAAACGTGTTCGGCAAAAGGAATGCTGGCGTCACGATAAATGTGGAACTGCAGGTTCATGTCATCGCAAGGGCAACTGGCAATATGATATTCGGCTGGATCAATGCCGATCCCGGACAAGGTGGCTGTCTGGCCAGCAAAAAATCGTAGCCGATTTGTACGTGGTGTTCGTAAATTCAGTACCGCGAGTTGGTTGTTGACTTTGTCAATTTTCTTTACCCGGGCGGATATTTTTTGCAGTGGTATCTCATTGACACTGTCTGCTTCTTTGGCTTCCAGCACAATATCGCTAATCGCGGTATTAGAGCAGGACAGGATATAACCCTGATTTTTTTCTGCTTCAGGGATCACATAGTCATGTTGGCGGATTTTTTTCACTTCGCCAGATATCAGTTTGGCCTTGCATTTTCCACAGTTGCCGTTGCTGCAACCATAATCCATGGCAAAGCCGGCGCCCAGACCGGCTTCAAGGATAGTCGTATTGCCTTCGACAAAAAAGTCATGTCCACTGGGAATTAGATGTACCTGTGCTGCCATGATTCGTAATATCGTGTCCCGAATGGCTAGTTGATCGGATTCAGCATCAACAACGGGTTGTAATAGAGCCTGTTCCAGATTACTGCCAAGTTTGCGCAGGGCATCTCCGTTGTCGGGCTTGGCGGCCAGATCCGTCAGGGCAACGCGGGTTTTACCCACCAGTTCAATCAGCATATTGTTCTGTTTTTTAATGCGCGACAGTTCCTTGCTGAGACTGGCGACCCGTGCCGCAAGTGTACCAAGATCTGGTGTCAGTAGTTTGCGCAGCTTATCACCCCGGGCGCGGTGCATCGCTTTTTCAATGATGTCTTCAATTTTTTCGAGCACTTGGTTGTCTTCAAGCTCGACCTGTGGATAGGCCTGACTAAGGGCATCAAGGTCCACCTTCCCCTCGAAACTGGCAATCTCACCATCCTGGATTTGTTTTTGTAGCGTGCCACGTGACACGCCAACCAGGCGTGCAGCACGTGATACATTTATCAGGCGGGGAGAACTCATCAACTCACTTTATCAGCTTATTATCGGGAATGTGCGGGATGGCTGATAGTCAAGCCGTCCCAGTTGCAGTTGTTTATAATTATTGATCATAATGATCGTCTTGAACACGGTCGGTTCGTCAATACAGGGAACATCTAGCCCGATCCGCAGGCTGTATTCGCCCGGTTCGGCCGGTTTGATTTCCATGAATTGACTGAGCGTGACTGATTGGGTGGCATTGATCTCGCGGTCCTTGAGTAGCTGGCGATAGACTGCAGCAAGGGTCAAAATCTGTGTATCCCAGATCACCGTTTGATTCTGGAATTTGCCCTGAAAACGGATATGCGCCTGCTCCCCACCCAGTCTCGTCAGTGCCTGATATGAAATTTCGGTCATAGTGTCATCAGCTCGGGCGATGAGTGTGGAGGCGGATGCTGTTCAATTATTCTGCCAGAAAAATATCAATACTGCCGGGCGGATACCGGATCTGACCGAATTGGACAGAGACGCCCGTATTCAGTTACAGACCCGGTCCGGGGGCCGGTTGCATGGCGGTAACGGTCAACGATAGCGTTAACTATCCCATCAAAATTGCTCGATAGGCTGCCAGGGTGACACTCCAATGTCCCTGCAATAGGGCCGGGTTTTTATTCATTGTGGCAGGACTGCTACAATAGTGTCGTAGAAATACGGATTAAAGCGCTGCGGAGATTGTAATGCTGGACAATAAAGAAACGGCTATGAACCAGGACGAGCGGGCCGCATTGGCGCGGGCGGTAATGACCATTCTCGATAACTGGGGCCTGAATGCCGCGCAACAGGTTACGCTGCTCAATCTGCCGGACAAGACACCAACCCGCATGCTGCGTCGCTACCGCGATGATACGCCATTGCCAGATACCCGCGAAGTCAATGAACGCGTCGAACACATTATCGGCATCGTCGATGCATTACGAACCACGTATCCACACAATCCTTCCATGGGACAGGTCTGGATGAAGCAGAAAAACAAACGCTTCAGTCGCCGCGCACCGGTTCATGTCATGGTTGAAGATGGGCTGGATGGACTGGTGGCGGTCCGTTCCCACCTCGATTGCGCCTACGACTGGTTCAATTCCTGAACTCTGGTCGGGCACCAAACAACTGCAAAGCAGGTAACTGAATGGGCCGCCTGAGACTTTATTCAGTATGGGCCTAACGCCTTGGCTTATCGCGATCGCGCTTGCGCTGGCGGCCCTTGAAACTGACTATCGTTTGGACAATTTCTGTGAAGGGCAGGTTTTCCAGCCTGCCGTATTTTTCAAGTGCCAGCCGGTTCAGGCCATCGATATTGTGCACGTCCTCGTTCCCGGCCAAGCCTGGCTGTAACAATTTTTGCATCCCCAGCATACCGCCGACCTGCACCTTCATTTCCTTGGCATGGGGCAGGGGGCCGGGGACCTTGGTCATTTGCAGGGCGAAGCTGGCATTCTGGCGCAGCAATCCCAGTATTTCTTTGCAATATTGGTTACCGGTATCATCCAGGCAGGTCACGCCTTCCCGATCGGCCAGATTGAAGCGTTTGGAGAGTTCACAGCGACAACGCCGCGCGTTGATGGCCTTTTCAAACACGCAGCGCCGTTGATTGTAACTTCGATAAGCGTCTTTATAGTTGTCTTCATCCACAACCGGTCATTTTTCCCACTCGCGCACGATGGGTGCATCGCGGCGTTCCTGCAAACGCTCTTCAGCTTCAAGCAACGTCTCTGCAAAGATAATTTTGTAGGTTACTGGCTCGCCACCATCTTCACCTGCGCGTTTGTTTCGGACGAATTGCTTGGCTTCCATGAAGCTTTCAAATTCCTCGATTTTCTCCAGTGGTTTAACAAGGTCTGTAATCCCGGGTTTAATCTTGTAAACATAATACGGCATGGTTCTGTCCTGTCGTTGGGTGCAAGCCTGTGTTGCCTGAGTTTACTGCTAATGCGGTATCTGGGGATCGACAAGCATATCCTCAAGGTGGTCACGACTCAATATGTACGGCCTGTGGTAGGATGCTGCCACGTTCAATTGCTGCCTTGGGGGCCGGATCATTTCCGCACAAGAGAAGGGGATACTTCTGTCGATCGTCGAACTGGGCGGGTATCCCGATTTCAAATCAATCTATCAGCGCTGTGGTTTCCAGGTCGAAACGGTCACCTCCATGCGTAACGCAACCCGCCTGTTAAAAAAATGCCAGCCGCGGGTCATCGTTGCCGAATTCAATTATCAGTCCGACTTCCGGGATCGCACCAGCAGCCTGGAGACCCTGATGGCTGTGGTGCAGCGCATGCCACAGATCCGGGTTATTGTGTTTTATGAGCAGGAATACGTCCATCAGTTCGAGCGACTTCGTAGCCGGTTTCCCCTGCATGCGGCCTTGCCTTTCCCGATCGACGAAGCGTTGCTGGAAGCCGCGCTGCAGGATATCCCTTCACTCTAACGCGGCTGTTTACGGATCAGGGCCAGTTTGGCCTGCCGCGACAGGCGTTTGATGGCGCTCTCCCGTTGCAATGCCGCTGAGCGGGATTCGACTGCTTCAGTATAGACCAGGGTGACGGGACGCCGGGCGCGGGTGTATCGGGCACCACGGGGACTATGATTGTGTTCCTTGACCCGCTGTTCAGGCGCGACGCTGATACCGGTGTACAGACTCTGGTCCCGACAGGCGACCATGTAGACAAACCAGCGTGACGGTGATTTGGGATCGAGCATAGGAGGGCGTTACGCTATCCGGCCTGGGTCTGTTGCAGGGCTTCCTCGGCAATCGTTTTGACTTCCTCGCTGTCATCCTGCAGGCGGGCCCGTATAAACGGAATGGCGTCGGGAGATCCCGTCAGGCCCAGGTAGTGAGTGGCATCGCCCCGTAGTGACTGGCGGTTATGTTGCGACAGGCGACCAAGCTCGGTGACCAGTTGCGACATGTCAACCCGGCCGGCCAGGCTCTCGAGTAACGCATCGACACCGATGCGAACCTTCATATCAGTGTCTTCCTCTTCCAGCAGGGGAATCAACGCGGGTAGCCAGCGGGGTTGCTGCGCCAGCAGTGCTTCCATAGCATCAAGCTGACCCTGCTTAAGCTGGTCGTGCAGGTACTGCTGCATACCGTCCATGCTGCCGGCCCGATTGACCCATTCGCGCAGTTCGGCCGGACTATGCAGGCCTTGCAGGGTAAACGGGCCAAGTTGCAGCCAGGGCACGGAGCGCACCCCCAACGCTTGCGCGCGCTCCGGGTGGGTGACGATGTTGGTGACTGTGAGCCTGCCGATGACGCCTTCCTTGATCAGGCTGGCCAGACTCTCAAGTATTACCGGGCAGTGTGCACAGCCGGTGGCGATGAGCAGTTCGGCATCCGGTGGCGTAGTGGGAGATTCGGGCATGGTTGACGTGTTGGTGGTACGGGACCGGTTCAGGCTTCGATGTCCGGGATCAGCTTGCTGCGTAGTATGTCAATCTGATCCTTGAGTAGCAATTTGCGTTTTTTCAAGCGTCTGAGTTTAATCTGATCGAAACCGAGATCGTGCGACAGGTGGCTGATTGCATCATCCAGATCCTGATGTTCCAGGGTCAGGTCACGAAGCTTGTGGCGCAGCTGTTCAATTTCATCCGGCAGCATGAATTTGGGGTCTCGGTCAGATGACAAGTCCGTTCAAATGACAAGTCAAGGTGAAGCACTATGCATTACATCTTAGCGTATGGTGCGTCAGGAAAGAAGGAAAGGGACACGGAGCTGCCCGGATTGGGTCAGTTAATCTGAAACCGCCATGGTGACCCGCATCTGAGGAAAAGGCTTTATAATGCCGATTCTCGGTTCACATCATTCATAGTTTTATCTGTATGGCTTCTCCGCTTTTGACAATTCGGACCGCTTCGCTGAGCTACGGTCACTTGCCCCTGCTTGAACGGGTTGATTTTGCCCTCGAAGCGGGTGAACGGGTTTGCCTGGTAGGGCGAAATGGCACCGGCAAGACAACCTTGATGCGGCTCATCTATGGCGAGCAGTTGCCGGACGAGGGTGAAATCTGGCGTCGTGATGGACTGCGCATGGCGCGGCTCGAGCAGGAGTTGCCGGTTGACCAGGCCGGTAGCGTCTATGATGTGGTAGCGGACGGGCTGCAAGAGCTGGGTAGTCTGGTGTGCCGCTATCACCAGGCCCTGGCCCGGCTGGAAACGGAGCATGAGAACCCGCAGGTGCAGGACGAGGTTGCCAGTTTGCAGCATGATATGGATACCGCCGATGGCTGGCGCTTCCAGCAGCGCGTCGAAAGTATCATCTCCCGGCTGGCCCTGCCCGCCGAATCCCCCCTCGCCGATCTGTCGGGCGGTATGCAACGCCGGGTGCTGCTGGCCCGGGCGCTGGTCAACGAACCGGAATTGCTGTTGCTGGATGAGCCCACCAACCATCTGGATATCGAAGGCATCACCTGGCTGGAAGAATTTCTGCTTGGCTATCAGGGCGCGCTGCTGTTTATCACCCATGACCGGGCCTTTTTGCAGCGCCTGGCAACCCGCATCATCGAGCTGGACCGTGGCCGATTGACTTCATGGCCGGGGGACTATGCCCGCTATTTGCAAAAGCGGGAAGAAATGCTGGCGAGCGAAGCCGAGCAGAGCGCCAAATTTGACAAGAAACTTGCCCAGGAGGAGGTCTGGATCCGCCAGGGCATCAAGGCGCGACGTACCCGTAATGAGGGTCGTGTACGCAAGCTCAAGGCGTTGCGGGCGGAACGGGCCAGCCGACGGGAGCAGGCGGGCAAGGCCCGGCTGGAACTGGAATCGGCGGAGCGGTCCGGCAAGCTGGTGGTGGAAGTCGAGCACGCCAGTGTCGGCTTTGACGGTCATCCGGTCATCACCGACTTTTCGACCCGCATTATGCGGGGTGACCGGATCGGCATCATCGGCCCCAACGGCGCCGGCAAGACAACCCTGGTGCGGCTGCTACTGGGCGAATTGCCCCCGGATACCGGCACGGTGCGCCTTGGCAGTAAATTGCAGATCGCCTATTTCGACCAGACCCGGGCCCAGCTGGATCCGGAAAAGTCGGTGCTGGACAACCTTAACCAGGGCAGTGACCGGGTTACGGTCAATGGTCGGGAGCTGCATGTGATCAGTTACCTGCAGGATTTCCTGTTCGCGCCACAGCGTATCCGGTCGCCGGTCAAGAGCCTGTCCGGTGGCGAGCGGAATCGCCTGTTACTGGCGAGGCTGTTCATGCAACCGGCCAATCTGCTGGTCATGGATGAGCCGACCAATGATCTGGATGTGGAAACCCTGGAACTGCTTGAAGAACTGTTGAATGACTATTCGGGCACCCTTTTGCTGGTCAGCCATGACCGGGCTTTTCTGGACAATGTGGTGACCAGCACCCTGGTGTTTGAAGGGGCAGGGCGGATCGGGGAGTTCGTTGGAGGTTACCAGGACTGGCTGGGTTATCGGCAGCGGCATCCGCTGGAGATAGGTACCGGAGTCACGCCTACTGCCGTGCCGGCCGGCTCCCGGGCTAGCGATACGGACGTTGCGCCTACCGCGTCGCGCAAACGTGCTTACAAGGAGCAGCGTGAACTCGACCAGCTGCCGGCAAAGATTGAACAGCTGGAACAGCGCCAGCAGGCGCTGGAACAGCAAATCGGCGATCCGGCATTCTACCAGCAGGGCAGTGAACCGATCGCGGCGGCGGTGGCGGAACTGGCGGAGGTGAACAGCGAACTCGAGGCAGCCTATGCCCGCTGGGAGGTGCTGGAATAAAGCGGCGGGTCAGGATTGGTCGGTTAGTCCTCGTCAGAATTGGACGATGACTTGCTGGTCATGTTCGGGTCCAGCTGCACGACGACCGATTGTGGCGGCTCATCCACATAGCGCGGCTTGTGTTTCGATGGCCGACCAGCGGATTCCGCCAGCTCTGCTTCGCGGGCGCTGATCAGTCCGAGGCATTCACGAATACTAAGAATGGTCTGCTCCGAGAGAGGATGCTTGAGCCCCGGCTTGGTATACGTGTCCTTGGCGACATCTGTAAGCGTCTTGCGCATCATCTGTAAGATCAGTTCTTCTTTGGAAAAATCAGTATCGGACATAGTGTTTCCACAGGTGTATAAAGTTGATTCGGAGCAGGCGCTATATTATCAGGTTGTCACGCGAAATCGGGGCTTTTTCACGGGCTTGACCTATATTTAGGCAATAACGAATCAAGCAAGGACCAGGGACATGAAACGAAAACTCAGGACAATCAGCTGTCAGCAGGCGCATGAAATCATCGAGACGGACCCACGTGCCCTGTTGGTGGATGTGCGCTCCGGGATGGAATTCCTGTTCGTCGGTCACCCATCCGGTGCCATCAATATTCCGTGGATTGATGAGCCGGACTGGGTCGTGAACCCGGCCTTCGCGACAGAAATCCGCAAGCTGCTGCTGGGCGGCACCATCGAGCACGGTGAGATCCACTCGGCGCCGGTGGTATTAATCTGCCGCAGCGGAAAACGTTCTGCCGAGGCCGGGGAACTGCTGGTGCAGGAAGGGTTTACCACCGTATACAATGTTGACGAAGGGTTCGAGGGCGAACTGGATGGGCACCACCATCGCAGCAGTCTCGGTGGCTGGCGTTATCATGACCTGCCGTGGGAGCAATGTTGATGCTTTATCGCAATCCGGCCTCGTCGCGATGATCGAAGGCTTGCTGATAACAATACGGTATAATCGCAAACACTTACCAACCCAGTCCGTTCAATGTCCGCCAGCCTGATTTTGCACCCCGCTGATCCCGATTATGCGCCGGCATCGGTATCTGACCTGGCGCAAATGCTGCATGAGATTGGGTTGATCGGCACTGCCTGGGGCGAGCCGGCTGCGCAACGTTTTCTGATTGGTGAACATTTTCTGCAACTGGTGAGCTTCATGGGCTGCGCGCCTGCTATTGAGCTGGCACCCGGCAACATGGAACAGCCATTCTGCCATGCCGGTATCAGTCCGATTACTTCGACACCAACGTACCTGGCAGACAGCCGGGATGTCGTGCCGCGTTGTCCTCACTGCCGGCAAAGAATTGAAACCTGGCCAGACTGGATTGAAGCGTGGCAAGGTGACCGGAATTTCCGGACTGGCTGTCCAGCCTGTCATGTGAATCTTTCCCCGCTGGAACTCGACTGGCGCCACGCGGCAGGCTTCGCACGTGTCTTCATCAGCATATTTAACATCTACCCTCGTGAAGCATTGCCGACAGAAGCCTTGCTGATCAAATTACAGCAGGCGACTGCACAAACCTGGAACTATTTTTATCAGCGACAAGACTAGTTAAATATGCGATTGCTTGAATGCAATATTTGTATTCAATGTGTCGTGAGTATCCGTAAACTATGGATTTGCCGGATCGAAGTAGTCAGGCGTTCATCACCTTATGCCACGCGGTGCCAAGCACAGTATTTACATTGTCTTCAATAAGTTCACCGTGGGCCAGTATTATTCTCTCCGCATTCCAGCCAATAATTTTGCTTAGCCCTTTTTTAACGATATCTTTTCTTCCCCAGCCCATTTGGTATTCAGGCGCTGCCTTTGGATGGTTCCACATTTTAAAAACGACTTTCCACCAGAATCGTAAGATTAGACCAGTTGGACGCTTGAAATCGTCACCAATATTTTCAAGCAGGTCCACCAGGATCAGTGTTTTTGATGGCTTGTGAAAAAATGCAACTTCCCAGATATATTTTGTTCCTTGTATGACAACCTGGTCTAAAATATTGCTCCATCTATGATCAGGCGCATTTCCAAGTATCCATTCAAATTTAATATCCGGCCTTTTTCGTTCAAGTCCGGGACAAAGGAAAGTTTCTGCATCCGGATATTTCTGCTGAAAATCAGTAACAAATAAATGATGATAGGTGCCGGGTGCAATGATATATTTTACCTTGCCTATTTTATCTATCTCATGCTTCAGAAAATCATCAATTTCACACGGATCATGAATAATTAAATCTCCATTATCCAATTTTATAATCGTCATGCGCCCAAATAGATCCATACCCCCAAATCGCACCGTATATACATATATCCAGATTTGATCTTTTACATACTCGGCCAGGTTTTCCATAACAATCACTATCTTTTAACCAGGCAATATCATAGCCGGGATTCCGTAATGTGTCTTCAGGTCTGGATTTCCGGATTATCTACCGAGGGCATCCTTTGTTGTCGGTGCTGATGGCCGATAGCCGCAATCATGGTCAGGATGATAGTTGCACACAAGACGGGTGATATGGTTGACGAAGGGACTCTCCTGCCAGACATCTGGTTGCCACCGGATTGCAGATTCATCAATCGGCGGACCTGGTAGCCCCCATAAGGGGGGCAGAGACTTGACAGGGATACGATCCGGGTCCAAAATTCGCGCCATGTTTTACAACCACATCATTCCCACATTTGCGATGCTGCTGCGCCGACTCAAGGTGTGGCACGTTATTGCGTGGTCGGAGAAATCTGTAAGATGATGTAGTTATTTGTATATTAGGATTTTCTAAAAGGCCACAGCTTCTTGCGAACTGTGGCCTTTTTTGTTTCTGGCGCAACCTGATAAGGATCACTGCCATGTCTGTACCTGCTGCCTATATCGGCATCATTATTGTCTGGTCAACCACACCGCTCGCGATTAAATGGAGCAGCGACGGTGTGGGTTTTTTGTTCGGGGTTACCTCGCGCATGTTGCTGGGCGCAACGGTATGCTCGCTGATTATGCTGGTCCTGATGCGTAAATTACCCTGGCACCGGGCGGCACGGCAGACCTACCTGGCGGCGGGACTGGGGATATATGGCGCCATGATGTGCGTGTACTGGGGCGCACAGTACATACCCTCTGGCCTGATCTCCGTCCTGTTTGGCCTGAGCCCGATCCTGACCGGGATCCTTGCTGCCGTGTGGCTGGGTGAGAGCGGTCTTACACCCGGCAAGCTCATCGGCATCGTGTTTGGCATCACCGGGTTGATTTTGATATTCGGTACGGGGATCAAACTCGGCGAGGGTGCCGGTTATGGCATTCTGGCGGTGCTGGTTTCCGTTGCAATTCATTCCACCAGCACCGTATGGGTGAAGTCTATCAGTGCCCGGTTGCCGGCCCTGGAAGTTGTCAACGGAGGATTACTTGTGGCTGCACCACTCTACCTGCTGACCTGGTGGATGTTTGATGGCGTCTTGCCGGCCGAGATTCCGCAACATGCCGTGGTCTCGATCATTTATCTGGCGATAATCGGATCCGTGCTCGGGTTTTTCATGTTTTACTATGTGCTCAGGCATATTGATGCAAGCCGGGTAGCATTGGTGACACTGATCACTCCGGTTATGGCGCTGTTTATCGGACAGATATTCAACCATGAATCTATTGCGCCTGTTGTATGGATCGGGACATGTTGTATCCTTCTGGGTATGAGTGTTTACCAGTGGGGTTCCCGCCTCTATCAATGGCGTGCCCAACGGTGTGAGACATAACGGGATACTGGTTCACCCCCGATCAGGAAAATGTATGCGGCAGAAACTTTACTGGTTGTGGCTTGCGATGGTGATAATCGCAATGCCAGCGTGTGGCAAGGAGACCCGGCTGTCGCGCATCCTGGAGCGGGGTGAACTGGTGGTAGTAACCCGTAATGCGCCAACGACCTATTTTGAAGGCCGGGAGGGTCTGGCCGGCCTTGAATTCGACATGGTCGAGGCCTTTGCCAAGCAGCTGGGCGTCAAGGTCCGATACATTACCAAGGACAACCTGAGCGAAATGCTTACGTTGTTGGACAAGGGTGAGGTTGATCTTGCTGCCGCCGGTCTGACCCGCACGCAGGAACGAAAAAACCGCTACCTGTCCAGTCCGACTTACCAGTCTGTGACCCAGCAGGTGGTATGTCGACGTGGCGGCAAGCGACCCAATGGCATCAAGGGCCTTACCGGGGTCAAGCTGGTGGTGCCGGCAGAAACCAGTTATGCCGAACTGCTGGACAAACTTAAACAGAGCTACCCGGATCTCGGCTGGCAAACGAATACCAAATTAAATACCGAAGAACTACTGGAAAGAGTCTGGCAAAAGCAGCTGGACTGTACTGTAGCTGACTCGAATATTGTCGATATCAACCGCCGCTATTACCCCGAGTTGTCAGTCCAGTTCAATTTATCCCGTCCCCAGCCCCTCGCCTGGCTAATGCCGCCGGACGCGACCAGCCTGTCGCAAGCTGTCAATAAGTGGATGAAAAAATTTATAAAGAGCCAGGATTTTGAGGACTTGCAGGAAGAATATTACGGCTACATCGAGGTATTCGATTATGTTGATATTCGGACTTTCCAGCGTCGTATCAAGCAGCGGTTACCGAAGTACATTGATATTTTCAAACAGGCAGCATCGAAATATAGTTTTGACTGGACTTACCTGGCGGCTATTTCCTACCAGGAGTCACACTGGAACAGACGTGCCAAAAGCCCCACCGGGGTTCGCGGCATCATGATGCTGACCCTGACTACTGCGAAAGAAATGGGTGTTAAAAGCCGACTGGATGCGAATCAGAGCATTTTTGGCGGCGCCAGGTACCTCGATGAAATACGCAAGCGCCTGCCAAAATCCATCAAAGAGCCAGATCGCGACTGGATAACACTGGCTGCCTACAATATTGGCATGGGACATATCTGGGATGCACGTAAACTGGCCAGGGAGATGGATCTGAATCCGGATAACTGGGGTGATTTTCAGCAAGTGCTGCCGTTACTGGCGCAAAAAAAATATTACAAGAAACTCAAACACGGTTATGCGCGTGGCCGGGAGCCAGTCATCTATGTTCAGCGAGTGCGCGACTACCAGGACATCCTGATTAACACCATCATGGACAAAAAGAAGGTATCGGCCACACGCTGATTGGACGAGGTTGTGCCGCATTGTTTTCCGGACAGGTTGATTGTCGGAGTGACAGCATGGGAGGACGCTATGTTTTATTGTGGACACTCACCGATTCGTATTGTCTGTTTTCTGGGGTTGTTCGTTTCCCATCCCCTGTTTGCACACGAACCCACCGTTCCCACCTCGATTGAAAATTATCCGCTGGTGCAGATTAACAAGCGGATCTACATTGTCCACGGGCCGCAGGATTTACCCAGTCCACAAACCCGGGCCTTCATGAATAACCCGGCGGCCATTATGACCAGCACGGGTGTGATTATTGTTGACCCCGGGAGCAGCCTGGAAATTGGCAGGCAGTTACTTGCTAAGATCCGGCAAGTGACGGACAAACCCGTTATTGCTGTGTTCAATACCCATGTGCACGGTGACCACTGGCTGGGAAACCAGGCGATACGTGAAGCGTACAGCACGGTTCCCATCTATGCCCATGAAAACATGATCAAGCGGGCCGAAGCAGGGGCGGGTGAGGAGTGGATCAGTATTTTCAATAGTATGACAAACGACGCCGTTGCCGGTACGAAAGCCATCGCACCGAATATCGGCCTGAAGGGTGGTGAAACTATCGATTTCGGTGACGTCAAAATACGAATCCATCACACCGGTAAGGCACATACGAATCATGACATCATGATTGAAGTGGTCGATGAAAAAAGCGTATTTCTGGGCGATATTGCTACCAATCACCGGGTGCCTTCATCGGATGTCCCACAGGATGCCAACTACAAGGGCCAGATGGAAGCGATACGTGAAATCCTGAAGACCAATGCGGAACTCTACATACCGGGTCACGGTAAGAGCGGTGGTAAGGAAATACCGGAAGCGTCGTTACAATTCCTGGAAAAACTCTACGCCTCGGTCCAGAAATATTATGATCAGGGTCAAAGTGACTACGAAATGAAACAAAAGGTCATTGATGATCTGTCGGAATACAAGGACTGGTACAACTTCAATGAAATGGGAAAAGTGATCAGCTATCTCTATCTGGAAATTGAAAGTAATTCTTTCGAGGATCAGGCAAGTCGATGATGGCAATTATCCCGCATCTTGCGGTAGGACTGGTTGCGGTGCTGCATATTATGTTTCTGGTGCTGGAGATGTTTCTGTGGAACAAACCGTTTGGCCACAAGGCATTCGGTCTGGCACCACAATTCGCCGCCGCGTCAAAAACGCTGGCCGCAAACCAGGGCCTGTACAACGGTTTTCTGGCAGCGGGGCTGACATGGGGCTTGTATCTGGGCGCGGCGGGGTTCGCGATCAAAATCTTTTTCCTGGTTTGCGTCATTGTGGCTGGCGTATTCGGTGCCATCACGGTAAACAGGAAAATACTCTGGATTCAGGCATTGCCCGCAGCGCTGGCGCTGGCGCTGGTGTTGACGAGTTAACGTTTGGCGTAGAACTCAGTTCAAGGTCGGCTGACGTTAGGGGATGCCGTAGATAGCTGCGTAGCGGTTTGCCTGTCCGGACTGCACGGCAGCTCAGGCGTACTTTGTCTTGACGTACTTATCCACGATTTGCTGAAATTCCGCGGCAATGTAATCACCCTTGAGCGTCACTGTTTTTTCACCATCCACATAGACCGGGGCGACCGGTTTTTCACCGGTACCGGGCAGGCTGATACCAATGTTGGCGTGCTTGCTTTCCCCGGGTCCGTTCACCACACAACCCATCACCGCCACAGTCATATTTTCCACGCCCGGATGTTGCTGACGCCATTCGGGCATTTTGTGACGCAAATAGGACTGAATATCTTGCGCCAGTTGCTGGAAATAGGTACTGGACGTTCGGCCACAGCCGGGGCAGGCCACCACTGCCGGGGTAAAGCTGCGGATTCCGATGCTTTGCAGGATCTCCTGCGCCACAATCACTTCCCGGGTTCGATCTCCGCCCGGTTCGGGCGTAAGCGAGATGCGAATGGTGTCGCCGATACCCTGTTGCAACAGAATTGCCAGTGCCGCGGTTGATGCCACGATGCCTTTTGAACCCATCCCGGCTTCAGTTAGGCCCAGGTGCAACGGGTAGTCACACTGGCTGGCGAGGTCCTGATAGACACTGATGAGATCCTGCACGCCACTCATCTTGCAGGACAGGATGATTTTATTGTGGGCCAGCCCGAGCTGTTCGGCCTGGGCCGCGCTTTCGAGGGCCGAGGCCACCATAGCCCGATGCATGATAACGGTGGGTTCATGCGGCTCGGTCTGGTGCGCATTTTCGTCCATCAGGCGGGCCAGCAGAACCGGGTCCAGGCTGCCCCAGTTGACGCCGATCCGCACGGGTTTGTCATTGGCGCAGGCAATATCAATCATACGGGCAAACTGTTCATCACGCTTCTTGCCCTTCCCGACGTTGCCAGGATTGATACGGTACTTGGCCAGCGCCGTGGCACAGTCCGGGTGGTCGCCAAGCAACTTGTGGCCGTTGAAATGAAAATCGCCAATCAATGGCACATCGCATCCGGCCTGGTCCAGCGCCTCGCGGATACGGGGCACAGCTGCTGCGGCGGCATCGGAATTGACCGTGATGCGGACCAGCTCGGAGCCGGCTTGCGCCAGCGCCCGGACCTGCTGCGTGGTGGCAACTACGTCGGCGGTATCGGTATTGGTCATGGACTGCACCACCACCTGTGCCGCACCACCTATCGCGACCGAACCAACGTGAACCGGGACGGTATGATGACGCTGTGGAGGTGAATATGAGTCGGGCATGGAAATCGACTAAGCCAGGGATCAGATAAAGCGCGATCATAGCACAGGGCCCCACCGGCTGATCCTGCGGTTCAGATCGGGCATCGCTATCCAGGCGGCGTTAGCTCTATAATGCACCGTTCAAACCATATACCAATTATATAGCTAGTCAGGGGATCCCAATGAGTCGCAGCGGCAGCAAGAAAAAATTTACCCAGGCCGATCAGGCCGATCGTCATGAGCTGTACCAGAAATCGGTGCAGGCACCCGAAGCGGAAGTGGAGTTCATGGACAAGACTTTTGAGGCGTTGCGTGGCCGAAAGGCGCTGAGCATGAAGGAAGACTTCTGCGGCACGGCCTATCTGGCCGTCGAGTGGTGCAAAAGCGATCCGGCGCGAACCGCGATCGGCGTGGATATCGACAAGCCCACCCTGGACTGGGGACTGCAACACAATATCGCGCCGGCGGGTACCGGTATCGCCAGTCGCATCTCCCTGCTTGAGGCCGATGTGCGTGATATCACCGAACCGAAGGTAGACGTAACCTGTGCCTTTAATTTCAGTTATTGCCTGTTCGAGACGCGCGAAAGTATACGGCATTATTTCGAGCAGGCACGTCAGGGACTGAATCCTGATGGACTGCTTGTGCTGGATCTGTTCGGCGGTACGGAATGCGAGGATGTCCTGGAAGAAGAAACCGAGATCGAGGGTGAACCGGCCACCTACGTCTGGGAGCAGGTGTCTTTCAATCCTATCGACCATCATATGGAGTGTGCCATTCACTTTGACTTCGACGACGGTTCGCGTATCGACAAGGCCTTTACCTATGCCTGGCGCCTGTGGTCGATTCCGGAAATCAGGGAACTGCTGGAGGAGGCCGGTTTCAGCAAGGTGCGCATCTACTGGGAACGTTACGAAGATACGGATGATGACAGCGATGATATGGAAGGCACCGGCGAGTATTATGAAACCGACGAAGTGGAAAACCAGGAGTCGTGGATGATTTATATTGTCGCCGAGGCCTGAACGAAAAGCCCCCGCCAAACATTCCCGACCAAAAAGTACCTGGTAAAAAACCCCGCTGCACACGCTGCGGGGTTTTTTATTTGCGCTGTGGCGTGCGGTGGTGTGTGCGTCTCATATCAGGCCAGCAAACGGCTGGACCCGAACCGGATCGCCGGGGTGAACATCGCCATCATCCTCGGCCAGCACGATAAAACAATTGGCCCGGCTCATCGAAGACAGGATCCCGGAGCCCTGCCGGCCAGCAATACGTACCTGCCAGTCACCTGCCTGGTCCGGTTCGAGGATGCCGCGCAGGTATTCAGTCCGTCCGGGTCGTTTGCGCAGGGGTTCGGTGCAGCGGGCGTTGAAGCACAGCGGCGGGTCCTGTCGACCGCTTGCCAGGTATTGCAGGGCCGGCTGGACAAACTGGTAGAAGGACACCATTACCGCCACCGGGTTACCCGGCAAGCCAAAGAACAGGGTGTCACCGAGATTACCGAACGTCAGGGGGCGACCTGGCTTCATGGCGATCTTCCAGAAATTGATTTCTCCGATTTCATCCAGCACCGGCTTGATGTAATCAGCTTCGCCTACCGAAACGCCGCCCGAGGTAACCACCACATCCGCCTGGCGGGTCGCGTCCCGGAATGCCTCGCGTAGTGCGACCGGGTCGTCCCGCACCACGCCCATGTCGATGATGTCCATATTGAGACGCCGCAGCATGCCGTAAAGGCTGTAGCGGTTGCTGTCGTAGATGTCGCCTTCGCCCAGCGTTTCGCCGATGGAGCGCAGCTCATCACCGGTGGAGAAAAACGCCACCCGGGGCCGGCGACGTACGTTGATTTCGGCAATGCCGAGTGAGGCCAGCAGGCCCAGATCGGCCGCGCGCAGCGTGTGCCCGGACGCCAGTACCTGGCTGCCGCGGGGTATGTCCTCGCCGGCCTGGCGGACATTCTGCCCGGGACAGTGGCCGGTCCCGATCGTGATCCGCTGTTCGTCCAGCAGGGTGACCTGTTCCTGCATGATGACTGTATCGGTACCGGGTGGCATTGGCGCACCGGTCATGATGCGGATGCATTCGCCGGCACCGGGTTGGGTTGCCAGCGGCCGACCCGCGTAGGCGGTGCCAATTACTGACAGGGTTGTGGTGCCATCAGCAGCGAGTTGCGAACTGGCCACGGCATAACCGTCCATGGCCGAGTTGGTGTGACCCGGGACATCAACCGGCGAGGTAATGGCCTCGGCCAGTACCCGATCCAGCGCTGCGCGTAGCGCCAGCTTTTCAGTCGCCGTAACGGGCCGGATCGCTGCGAGGATGTCCTGCCGGGCCTGGCTGACACTGCGTATGCCCTCGCTGGATTCCGCTGAGCCGCAGCCGGCAGTCTGGTCAACGGGGATCAGCATGCGGCGGGTTTTCCCTGACGGACACCGGGGTGGGCAGTTTGCTGGGCAACAAACTTCAGGACGAACTGCGCAATCGCATTGATGTCGTTCAGGTCCAGCTGAACGGGACCCGCCGTACCAGTATCGATCGGAGTATCACTGGCGAGGGCAATAATGTCGGTATCGTCGGGATACATCAGGGGCTTGCCCAGGGCAGGCCGGTACAGTTCAATTTTTGCCAGCCGGGCATGCTTGAAGCCTTCCACCAGGACCAGATCAAGCTTGCTGTGATCGAGTCTTGCCAGGACCTCGGTCAATGAAGGCTCGGTCTCGTTATGCGGGGATTCGGCGATCCAGGCCAGACG